>JAQTPI010000005.1 GCA_028748975.1 Patescibacteria group bacterium
TCGGTTTTTTATTCTTTATAATTCAATAGGGTAGGCAGGTTCTTAAAAAACTTGCCCTTAAAAAAAGCCCACAATTCGCGTTATAGCGATTTTTATATAAAATACAATAAGTCGTATAATATAGATTAAACGACGTCTGAGAGTAATAAGGCTAGTATTAAGTATTAGAAATTATGTATTATGGGTTAAGGACCACCTAATAATAGTTACTTCGTACTGTTATATAATATATTTATTATTTATTATAACTTCCCCACTAATAATATATTTATTAAAATAAAATTTTCTGTTCCCTATTTTTATTTTTTTCATGCCGGGGAGTATTTTTATACTAAAATCGGCTAAATTGAGTATTTGGGCCTTTGAGCCTAAAAAACGAGGCCCACAGTTACGTTTATACGATTTCAAGGTATCAGAGGCCATGTAATTTCCGCCAGACCGGTCGTTTTTTCTTTTAAGTAATATTTATAATAATTATCGTTAAGAATTCCCTATTTGTTACATTTTATTGTGTCGAATTGGTTTTAATATTTATTTGTTCCATATTTGGATTATATTTTTTAGATTCTAAAATTAATTTATGATAATAAAAAATAAAAATATAAATGTTTGATTAAATTTGCTATAGCAGAATTAATCAAACTTCGTTATTTTCGGGTTTTATTATTTGGTTTGACGTTTATTTAGTTAATTATTGACTAGTTTTTATGTTTGTGTTGTTGTATATTTTATTGTTTTATAAAAATGTCGTATAATATATGTATATGGCTATACAAAAGACAATTAAAAGCTATTTGAATGACTTTTTGGACTGGTGTGACGTGGAAAAGGGGCTCTCTAACAAGACGCAACAGAATTACGCGAATTTTTTGAAGAAGTATTTTGAATTTCTGGAGACCACTTCCCTTTCGGATTTAAAACCGAAAGATATTGACGCCGATCATATCTGGAAATATAAGCTTTTTTTGTCGCGCGCCAAGGATCCAACCACGGGAAAGTATTTAAAAAAGACCACCCAGAATTATTATTTAATCGCCCTGCGTTCGTTTTTGAATTTTTTTGCTGATCGCGATATTGAAACCATGCCCTCGGAGAAAATTAAGCTGTCGCGCGAAGCGAGCAAAGAAAAAACCATTCATTTTTTGAAATTGGAGCAAGTGGAAAAATTATTATTAACTCCGGATGCTAATAATTTAACAGGACTCCGCGATCGGACAATTTTGGAAACACTTTTTTCTACCGGGTTACGCGTGGCGGAGTTAGCCGCCCTTAATCGTGATCAGTTTTTGAATATAGAAAATAAAAACGACCTGGAAATTCAGGTCATGGGCAAGGGGGACAAGCCGCGCACGGTGTATTTTTCCGAAAGATCTTTGGGTTGGCTCAAAAAATATTTAAAAACAAGAAAAGACGAAGACAAGGCACTTTTTATTAATTATCGTGGACTAAAAAATGAAACACGGCGCCTGACTACGCGGTCAGTGGAAAGATTGGTTAAACATTACACAAAGATTTCCGGTCTTCCCCTCTCCACCTCGCCGCATACTTTGCGCCATTCTTACGCCACGGATTTATTGGAACAAGGCGTGGATTTGCGCTTAATTCAGGAATTTTTGGGCCACAGCAATATTGCCACGACACAAATTTATACCCACGTAACCAATAAAAAATTGAAAGACGTTCACCGGAAATATCATTCAGGAAAGAATATGCAAAATTAGTAATTAGTAATGTATAAAGAATAAAATTACGATATTACGATATATCGTAATATCGTAGTAAAATAATTTTGAGAAATAAAAAAGCCGAAGGTTTTGACCCGCGGCTTTTTTAATATTATTTACCAATTCTTTCGAAAGCTATCTTTTCCTCCCCTAAGAAGTTTTTGCCGAAATTTTTCCACCACCATTCCACTTCTCTCAAATATACCTGTTGATAGTTTTCGTTTTCGCGCAATTTGGCGATTGTATATTTTTTCTTGTTTTTGTCATGACACAACTGTTTAAGAGTAAATTTTTGGCTAAAAGCCACCCGATTGGCACCATCAGCATCAATTAAAATAGATTCTTGTGGCCAAAGACTGAAAGGAAAATAGTTAATTTGTATATTTTCCAAATTAAAACCAATTGATCCTTGATCAAAAGTTATATTATTTTTGGTCAGGATTTTTTTAATTTTCTCTTCCCCAATTATTGTTTTTAGTTTGTTCAGATCTTGATAACGGTATAATTTAAAGAATATTTTGTGTTTATTTTTTGTATTATATTTTTTTGATATTTTTTTAATTTGTTGCCAAACTTTGGCCAACTTTTTGGTTGATATTTCAATATCAGAATTTTTAGCAGTTGGCGTCATGGTGGTAATGTGAAATTCGTCAGCCAGATTTTTTGTAAAAATCAACTTAGCCACCTTTTCTATATCTGTATAATTTATACTGGTTATAGTCATTAAAACCGAAATCCGACCGCGTGTAATCTGACGAGCATATTTTAGGCCTTCAAGAGCTAAATCAAAAGATTTCTGATAAATCGGGTCTCGTTGTTGGTTGTGTTTTTCTTTTAAGCCATCAAGGGAAATATCCAGAAAATCTAATTTAATTTTGTCGCGCGAAAAAATATCTTTAAATTTAAGATAACTGCCATTATCAATTAAACCGATTTCTATTTTAGGATATTTCTTTCTGATATTTTTTATTACTTCAAAATGCCATTCTTTTAAAACTCGGCCACAATACACAAAACAGGGTTTTTCCGGATAAAAATCTTTGGCTTTTGAAGATAGCTGTCCAAGAAAATTATCAATTATCTTTCCTAAATTATTTTTTTGAGAAATTTCTTTCGACGACCCCTCTTTTTGAAAGAGACAATGGCGACATTGAAAATAACAAGATCGCTCCATAATGACGGCAATTGTGGTTGGAATTTCTTTTTTAAGTGAACTGATAATTTTTTCTTCTAAATTTTTTTTGTTCTTAAAATCACCGGTAATATATGAATACCAGTAATACGTTGATGAAAATATTGTTGGTCTCCCCCGCTTCATAAATAATTATTGTCGGAATATAAAATAAAGGCAGAGAAACCGCCTTTATTTTACAACTTTTTCTATCTTTTCTTCTTTTTTGATTTCTTTTTCTTGGGTCTGTTCTTGGAACCGAGATTTAGATTCATAAGAAGTCAAAATTAAACCAAAGATGATTTTTGAGATAATCTTTGATTTTTTAATATTATTTGCATTTTCGTCCCTTTTTAGCTTTTTTTTTCGGTCTGTTTTTTGATCCCAGATTCATGTTCATATAATTACTATGAAGCCAAAAACCCATATTTAATAAGTTTTTGGCTTTTAAAAAAACCTTATATCTAAAATATACAACATTTTTAGTTTTATTGCAAGTGGATAACTTTTAGCCAAAATATTGTCCTAAAATTTTGTCTTTTTTCATTTTTTTAATATTTCTATTAACCTGATTGTAGAAAATTGGAAAATGGCGGCGAATTATAAGATGCTCGCGGAAACGCTGGCGAAAAGGCGGTTTTTGGTGATGGGCAATTTCGTGCGCCAAGATGTTTAGAATTGATTTAAGGGATTTAGGTTTGCGGAAACGCGGAGTATAGATGTCAATCGTGATAGTTTTATTTTTTAAACTGGTGTGCGCCAGGACGTAGGATTTTTTCAGATTCATTACTCCCCTGCCCTGCTCGTCAATTTGGCGTCGCATGGTTTTGAAAGTAAAATTTTGTAGATTAAAAATCTCGCCGAGGCGAGTAAAAATAATTTTTATTTTTTCTTCATGAGACATTTGTTTTTTTGTTACTCTGTTACTTTATTACTTTATTACTTAACATTTTTACTACGAGATCCTTCACTTCGCTCAGGATGACAACCAGTAAAAACTATGGCAGGTAGTCCAATGCATTCACCGGAATTCCATCTTTGCGCACTTCAAAATGCAGATGTGGGCCGGTGGTGAGGCCGCCGGCGCCAGGAGTGCCCGGCATACCGCCACTTAAGCCAATGATCTCTCCTTGCGAGACAAAATCATCGTTATTGACATAAATTTTGGAGATGTGCCCATAGACCGTGGCAAAACCATCGGCATGCACCAACATGATATAGCTGTAGCCCCTGCCGGCGTTTTTGGCTTGACCAACATAACCGGAAGCGGCGGCGTGGACAGGGGTTCCCTGCGGCGTCGCGCCAATATCAATGGCCGGGTGTTCATAAATATAACGGAAAGGATAATCGGGGTCGTGAAAATAGGTGGTGATGAGGCGGCTGGCGACGGGCCAGATGAAATCGGCATTGCCCAAGGCCTGGAGTTTTTGCGCTTGCGACCCGCGCATTCTTTTTTCCAAAGCGGCGATGTCGGCGTTGGCGGCCGCTTGTTCGGCTTTGGCTGCCGATAAAAGCGACCGAAACCTGGATTCAGAATTTCTGGTTTGAGTTAAAATATTTTGTTTGGTGGTTTGTTGGTCGCGTAAATCCCCCTTATTTCTTTCCAATTTATCTTTTAAATTTTTTAATTCTGTTTTTTTATCTTCCAATTGGGCCATGAGGGTGGCCAAATTAGCTTTGTAATCTTTTAATTGTTTGAGTGAATCTTTGGTTTTGCTTTGTAAAACAGCGAGAGTTTTTAAATTATTATAATAAGCGGAAAGAGAATTGTTGGCTAAAAGGATTTCTAATTCCGTATCCTGGTCTTTTTGATATAATTCTTGAATGAATTCGCGCAGATATTTTTTGGTCTGGTCAATGTCGCCTTCATTTTGTTTGATTTTATTTTCGGTATCCTGGGTTTCCAAAGAATTTTCATCAATTTGATTTTCGGTCAGTTCGATTTCCGCTTCGGTCCGGGCAATGCGGGTAGAAAGATAGGCAATCTGGCTGCTTAAACCGGTGGCTTGGCTCCGGTATTGGGTGATGGAAGCGCTGTAGGCGTTGATTTTATCGGTTAGGGCTTTGATGGTTTCTTGTTTGCTTCTGATTTCGTCAGTGATGGAGGAAGCGGAGACACTGCCATTATAAACGGTTTCCGCCCGTACTTTGCCAATTAAAAAATTTCCTGCCAAAAGACAAGAAAATAGAAAGACAAGAAAATAAGAATATAAAAATAATCTTTTGTTTTTATTTGTGGTGAGCATGAGTTAATTATAGCATTTTTTTGGCAAGCCGTACAGAGCCAGGTTTTGATTTTTGTAATTTCTGTCCAGGGTGACTTCCCGTCCGAACCAGTCATTTTTTTTGAAATTATTACTCGCCTTTTGGTTGGGAAATTCAACTTCCACCACTTTTAATCCTTTTAAACTTCCTTGATATAAATCCATTTCAATTTTTTCTATTGATTTTTGCGCGTGAGGCACGAAATAGCGCATTTTTTCCACTCGCCGGTTTTTGGTGGCCGGCCAAAGCGCGTCAAATTGTTTTTTGGTGATTTTAATTTCTATCTCCAAGCGGGTTTTATCGCCGCCGCTTTTGATGGTTTGAAGATAAATTTTTCCCTTTTGGCGAACCCGAATTTCGGTGCGGTCTTGAGCAATTACCAAATAGCCCTGCCGAACTTTGACATGGGGCAAGGCGCGCCAGTTTTTGGGCAATATTTTAACTAAAAACTTCCTTTCAATTTCGTGTTTAAGCATAGTTTTTTTTGTCACCTTTTTCTAAAGGCGTCACCAAAAAGCGCCGCCCCACCGTTGTCATTCCGACCGAAGTGGAGGAATCCCTTATACTCTCCATTTAAGAAAGGCGAAGGGATCCCTCGGCTCCTAACAGCCATAGAGGCCGCTCGGGATGACAAACAGAAAAACCTTTTTTGAAGCGGCAATCGCAGACGATATTTTTACCTCGATTTTCTGGCTAACGCTCCGCTAAGCTCGCACGACAAAATCGCAAGGCGGCAGTTACAACGACGTTATTATTTTTTATTTTTTAATAGGAATTTTTTAATATTTTTTCTGGCTTTGGCGTGGAAATTATCGGTTTTGTATTTGGGAGTCAATTTAATTTTTGGTTTTAGATATGCTTCAAGGAGTTTAACCCATTTTTTGTTTGGAAAATAATCTTTTTTATATAGCAATTTATATTCCTGCTGGATTTTTTTATTATTTTTTACAAATTTTGGATAGGAAGCCATGAAGCCGGAAAGGTCGGCGGCGCGGAGAATTTTTTGTTCAGTGGTTTTTAAGGGGCCCCCAAGTTTGGTGGCCATGATTGTTTTTTGGACTTCGGCAATAATTTTGGGCTGGTAGCCAAGTTTTTTCAATTCACGTTCGGCGATTTTACAGGCGAATTCTTCTTTCTTGGTTTTTACTTGGTCGTAGCCAGCGTCATGAAACAGCGCGGCCAGTTTCACCACTTCCCTATTCACCGGTATTTTATATTTTTTACACCGCCGGACTAATTTTAATACGTAATCTTTTACTTTCAAGGCATGATTAAAATTATGGTATGGGAGGCGAGGATTATAAAATTTCTTGGCGGCGGAATCCATAATTTTTATTTAATAATATTCACGCTTGCTGGGAGTTTTTCTGTAATAATATTTAAATCCAGAGTGGAATAATTATTGCCGGAGAGATTGAGGGTTTTTAGATTTTTGAGATTGCCGAGCTCATAGGGCAGGCCGGTGAGCTGGTTATTGGAGAGATCTAAAATTTCCAGTTTTGAAAGTTGGCCGATTTCGGCTGGAACCCCAGTCATTTGGTTGTTGCTGGCGTTCAAAACTTTGAGATTTTGCAGATGCCTGATTTCGGCTTGAATGGCGCCGGTGAGCTGATTGTTGGAAACATTCAGTTCTTCCAGATTGGTTTGTTTAAAAACAGAATCGGGAATTTTTGTCAGTTGCTGGTTGCTTAAGTCCAATTTGTTTTTACCTGTTGAAACGGTGCTGGTGGTGTTGTTGGTCGGAGCGGTGTTATTTACCTGGTTTAAAATTACGCAACCGCTTAGAAGCAGGGTGAGAACAAGAACGAAAAAGATTAAATATTTCATATGTTTTTTAAATTATTTGATAAAAATATTATATTTTTTAGCGCAAGGTCCAACCGCCGTCAACCACGAGGACTTGGCCGGTGATGTAGTCCGCTTTGTTGGAAGCTAAAAAAACTACGGATTGGGCGATGTCATCGGGAGTACCCAGGCGTCCCCAGGGAATTAAGGCAATAGTCTCCTTTTTTGTTTCTTCGGTCATTCCGCCGGATGCTCCCGGCGTTTCAATCGCGCCGGGCGCGATGGAGTTGATATTAATTTTTTTATTGGCCAATTCCAGCGCCAGCGCCCTAGTCAAACTGTTTATTCCGCCTTTAGACGCGCAATAATGCGCCAATCCCTCAAAACCAATGAATGACGCGATGGAGGAAATGTTTACTATTTTTCCGCCAGCTTTCATTTCTTTGACAGCGGCTTTTGAACATAAAAACACGCTTTTTAAATTTACCGCCATTACTTTGTCCCAATCAGTTTCCGTCATGTCCAGAAAAGACACATAAGGATAAATTCCCGCGTTATTGACCAGAATATCCAACTGGCCGAATTCTTTTATGGTTTGGGAAATCAGATTGCCAACTTCGTTTTTCTTTGAGACATCGCAGGCGACGGCTAATGTTTTTACTCCTAGTTTTGTTATTGCCGCAGCCGCGGTTTCACAGTCCGCCTGTTTAAGGTCGCTGACCACAATTTGATAGCCTTCTTTAGCCAAGGCCGAGGCAATGCCAAAGCCAATCCCCTGTTTCGCGCCAGTGACAATGGCTACTTTGTTTTGTAGTTGCATATGTTTTATTATTAATTTTTAATTATATTTTTTTAAACAATCTCAAAGATGGTCCGAAAATGATAGCCATAAATGGCAAAAGTGATGGCCATAGGGAAAAGTTGAGGGCGTTTAAACAAAGACCAGAAAAAAAGGCCCCAGTATTTTCTTCGCCCCTTCTCTTTCAGCCCCAGAAACCAGATGGATTTTAAAAACGCGCCAAAATGGCCGAAATTGAAATGCAGACGCAGTTTTTTTGGCGGCTGATAGTTTTTTAAAAAATTTTTAATCCGTTCGTAATAGGGTTTAATGGCGTAAATTTCTTTAAGAATTTTTTGATAACCCTCAATTAATTTAGCCGAATCCATTTTGGGAATAAAATTAAGGGAAAGGTCGGTGTTGTTGCCGGTAAAATCTTTGATTAATCTATTTTCTTTTTTTAGGCGGTGATAGATGCCGGTGTTTTTGGGAACATTTAACAGCCCGACCATGGCGGTGATAATCCCGCTTTTTTTAATGAAATCAATTTGTTTTTGGAAGATGGAGGCCTGGTCGTTGTCAAAGCCGACAATGAAGCCGCCGGCTACTTCCAGCCCAAAATTTTGGATTTTTTTGACCGACTCCACCAGATCGCGGTTGATGTTTTGGTGTTTATTGCATTCGGCCAAGCTGTTTTCATCCGGCGTTTCAATGCCGACAAAAACGGAATTGAAGCCGGCATCCACCATCATGGTCATTAATTCTTCATCATCAGCCAGATTAATTGAGGCCTCGGTCATGAAAGCAAAAGGATATTTTTTTTGTTTCATCCAGGCGGCAATGGCCGGCAGGACATCTTCTTTCAATTTATTTTTATTGCCGATGAAATTGTCATCAACAAAAAAGACATTGCCGCGCCAGCCGGAGTCATAAATTTTTTGCAGTTCCACCAAAATTTGAAATTTGGTTTTAGTGCGCACTGCCCGGCCAAAAAGCGTGGTGATGTCGCAAAATTCACAGTTAAAAGGACAGCCACGGGAATATTGGAGATTCAGAGAGGCGTATTTTTGAATATTAATTAATTCAAAAAGAGGAACTGGTGTGTTTTCAATGCTGGGAAATTCGGCAGTGGAATAAATATGCCGGGCGCAGTTATTTTCCAGATCTTTTAAAAATATCGGCAAAGTAATTTCCGCTTCATTGAGAACTAAATAATCAATATCTTCAAATTCTTCAGGACAAGCGGTGAAAAGGGGCCCGCCGGCGACAATTTTTTTATGATGGATTTTACACACTCCCACAATTTTTTTGACGCTCTCTCTTTGCACACCCATGGCGCTGATAAAAATATAATCGGCCCATTCTAAATGTTTATCTTTCAATTTTTGCACATTAAGGTCAATGACTTTTTTCTGCCAGCTGGCTGGCAGCATAGCCGCCACCGTCAACAATCCCAGCGGCGGATGAACCGCTTTTTTGGAGATAAATTTCAAAGCATGTTTAAAACTCCAAAAAGTGTCGGGGTATTTGGGGTAGATCAAAAGGATTTTTAGGTTGGGATTGGGCATGGGTTATAAACTAAGTAATTCTTTACACTCAGCGCGCATAAATTCGAGAAATAATTCTAATTTTGGAGTTCCGTTTTTAATAACTTCAGAAGCTGGAATATAAACTCGCCAAGGACACTTTTCGGTCTGGTCGTCTCTGGTGGCGCCATAAACAATGCCTTTCATTTTGGCCCAAATAGCGGCTGAAGTGCACATAGGGCAAGGTTCATAGGTAGTATAAAGATAGCAATTATCAAGAACTTTTGAATGAAGTTTTTTGGCTGCTTTTCTGATGGCGTTCATTTCAGCGTGACAAGTGGGGTCTTGTTCTTTGTTTATTGTTGTAAAAGCTTCAGAGATTATCTCATCGTCTTTAATAATAATGGCGGCGACAGCATGTCCGCCTTCTTTATATTTTTCTTTAGCAAGATTAATTGCTCTTTCCATTATTTTTTTATTCGGATGATTCATATTAGATTTTATTTATTGCTGTTTTAATTCTCTTCAACTAAAAAATGTTCTTTGTGAAAATCGCCCTCTTCCCAGTCTTTTCTTTTATCAATTTCATTCTTTATTGAATCAGCGAAGGCTTGGATATGCCTTTTTGCCTCATCACGCCCTTCGTGAGCATACCAGATCGCTGTTTCTCTAACTGTTTTTCCGGCTAAGTCGGGATCTAGTTGTTTGGCTATTATTTTATAAAGATCGTTAGGTAATCCATCTTCAGCAGCATTATTAAAGATTATAAATGATTCAACTATTTTTAATAATTCATTTTTTGTATATTCGGGTTTTTCCCCAAGAACCGATTCTCTATGGCCTTGTTCATTTCCCTGGATTAATCTTTTTTTTATTTCTTCAGCTAAACCATGTGGCAAATTTTCAAAACTTTTAAATTTATTAGTATTTAATTTTTCAGGGGACAACTCCCCTCTTTTTGATTCTGGTTTTGGCATATTTTTTAGATTTAATGATTAATTTTTAAATAAAATAGCTATAATTGATTTTTTATTATATTTTTTCAACTGCTTTTTTTATACGCCCTAGGCTTTCTTCTTTGCCCAAAACTTCGGCGACTTCGAAGGGGCTGGGAGATTTTTCCCGGCCGGTCAAAGCGACGCGGAGAGGCCAGAGGACATTGCCGGTTTCAAGTTTGCCGATGGAAATTAGTTCTTTAATGAAGGCCTCCAAATTGTTTTTGTTCCAATCTTCGTTTGGAATTTCAGAAAGTTTTTCAATTAAAAATTCCAGTTTTTCTTTGGCGTCTTTTAAATCGGCTTTGCGCCATTTTAATAATTCTTTTTCATATTGCGGTTCGGTAAAGAAATAAGCGGTGGCTTCGGCAATGTCGGAAAGTTTGTTGAGGCGGGGCTGTTCTAAGGAAATTATTTTTTTGAGGTATTTTTTGTCTTCCCATGTGCCACGGGGTCCTTCGACTCGTCCCGAGTATTCGGGACTTCGCTCAGGACAGGCTTTGAGAAAAGGTAGACATAAATCTACTAATTTATCTAAATCCATTTTTTTGATGTATTCCCCATTCATCCAATCCAATTTATTAATATCAAAAATGGCGCCGGCTTTCTGGACTTTTTCCAAAGAAAATTCTTTTTCCAAATCTTTCAGAGAAAAAATTTCTTGTTCGGTGCCGGGGTTCCAGCCCAAAAGCGCGATGTAATTAATTAGGGCTTCAGGCAAATAGCCGAGTTTTTTAAATTCTAAAACAGAAGTGGCGCCGTGGCGTTTGGAAAGTTTGGATTTGTCCGGCGCCAAAATCAATGACAGGTGCCCGAATTCCGGCGCGTCCCAGCCCAGAGCTTTATATAAAATTAAATGTTTAGGCGTGGAAGACAGCCAGTCCTCAGCGCGGATGACATGAGTAATTTCGCTTTCGTGGTCATCAATCACGTTGGCCAAATGATAAGTTGGAAAACCGTCGGATTTGATTAAAATTTGGTCATCAATTTCTTTTAAATTAAAACTGACTTGTCCGCGGATGAGATCGTGAAAGGTAATTATCCCCTCCTTTCGAAGGAGGGGTGCTCCGACAACGATCGGAGCAGGGTGGTTGTTTGTTTCGTTTACAACCCCCTTGTCCCTTCGGGACACTCCCCCTTCGAAAGGGGGAGATATGTGCTCGGAAATTTTCATTCTGATGACGTGCGGTTCACCGGCTTTTAATTTTTCTCCAATTTCTTCTTTGGATAAATTCAAGCAATGGCGGTCATATTTGGGTGCGACTTTGCGCGCAATCTGTTCCTCGCGCATTTTTTCCAATCGTTCGGCAGAACAAAAACAATAATAGGCGTCGTCTTGCTCCACCAACTGTGCCGCAAATTTCTGATAAATTTCCGTGCGTTTTGATTGAAAAATTATATTATCTTTATTATCATAATCCAGTCCGGCCCATTTCAGGCCCTCAAAAATTACTTCAGTACTTCCCTCTTTATATCGCGTTTGGTCTGTGTCTTCAATACGTAATAAAAATTCTCCGCCATTGTGTTTGGCGAATAAATATTCAAAAAGCGCCGTACGCAAACTACCGATGTGTAAATCACCAGTTGGGCTTGGCGCAAACCGTGTCTTGACTGTTTTTTTCATAGATGATAAGGTTATTTTAGAAACTAATTAAGTCTTTTAAAACCCAAAAAATGAGGAGGAAAAACCGTGAACACACTAATAAAAATTAAGCTGTATTTTACAAAAGTTCACAATTCTACCCCCTTTATTTTACAATCATTTCTTCTTGTGATTTTTTGTCTTTTTAATTTTTTTGTCTTCGCTGGAAAATCAAAGGAATTTTTGGTGTGGAATTATGTATTTTTTCTTCTTATTTCCGGCTTTTTTTCTATTTTTCTATTATCTGGAAAAACAGAAGACAAAGATAGTATATGCGATGAATATCATAAATGCGTTTATGTTTTTATAAGTTTTTTATTTTATATGATTTCATCGGGTTTATTGTTTTAATTTTACACAGGAAAAACAATACTCGCTTGCCAAACGCGCTTTAAGCGTTTGGACAGAAAAATATTAACCCAAAAAACAAGGAGGAAGACGGTGATTAAAAAAGTATTAGTTTATTTTTTGAGAGTAGCAAGTTGGGCCATTACTATCTCTGGTACGGGATTACTGGCAACGGCGATGTTTCTTATCATCGAAAGTTTATACGTATTTATTTTTGGAATTAATTTTTTTTATATTTTTCCCAAAGAATTTTTATTCAATATGGCAATCCCTTCTTTTTGTAGGTTTTGGCTAATTGCCGGAGTAATTTCCGCACCGGTCGTTTCAATAATGGATATCCCTAAGCCAAGATTTTTTAAATACTTGCCATGGGAAAATTATACTCGCTTGCCAAATGCGCTTTAAACGTTTGGGCTGGTGAAGCAAGCGATACAACCATTCAAACGAGCCCTGCCACTTGGTCGGGGCTCTTTTTATTTTTCCCGCCCAATAATCAAATGCTCCGCCAACACCAATCGCCAATTTTACACTTGGCATTTTGGGCAAATTTTCGTTAATCCATTTTTGAGCTTTGGGATGATTTAAGGCAACGAAGAGAACGGTGGGCTGAAAGGAATTTATTTTTTCAATGATATTTTCGGCTTCAAAAATAGTATAACCAAACTCCAAAGATTCCATCGCCCCTTCGGGGCTCGGAATGACATTCTTTTTTAGATTTTCCATTACTAATCGTGGTGTATCACCAAAACCTCCCAACAAAAATATTTTCTTGTTTGTCATCCCGGGCTTGACCCGGGATCCAGAAAACGACGTGGATTCCGGCTCGGGGGCCGGAATGACAGAAAGAAGTTTGCAAATTTCCGGGATCAAATCCGTGCCGGTGATTGTCTCTTTAATTATATCCAATTTTTCGTCTTTTTTCAACATTCCCCACCAGGCAATTTTTAGCCCCGTGAAAAATTTTCTGATTACTGATTTCTGATTACTAATTTTTGCCAGATACTTCGCGGCGAGGCGGAGACCGTAACCATCAGGGACGGAAAGCCAGGAATTGTTAATGATATTTTTAAAATTTTCGTCTTTTTGCGCGGATAAAATAAATTCGGGATTGGTGGTAACCAATTGTTCACCCTTTTCATCCGATTGTTCACCCTTTTCATCCGATAATAAAAGCTGTTGGATTTTGGCCAACACTTCGGGTTTGGGTAGATTGTCTACGTGGACGCCCAGAATAATCATATTTTATAGGGGTATTTGGCTTGTTTAGACCCTTAAATTTAGCTCAAAATTGCCTTTTTGGGCCCTTTTATCAGCTTTGAGCTCTACTTACCCTATTTTAACATTTTTAGTGGCAAAAACAAATTCATGCTATAATGAATTTATAGATAACTAATTTATCCACCACCTTATGAAAATAAGATTTTTTGGCGTTATATTAATATTTTTGGCCACAATTTTGGCTCCAGTGGCGCCAGCACTGGCGCAGTTTACTTTTAATCCCCATTATGTTCTTTCGGACCAGGAATTGACGAATTATTCCAGTATGACTATTGACCAAATCAACGCTTTTTTGAAAAGCAAGGGCGGAATTTTGGCAAACTATATTGATCCTAATGTGCGCATGTCTATTCCGCAGTTGATTTATGAATCTTCACAGATGTATAAAATTAATCCGCGCTACGCTTTAGTGCTTTTGCAAAAAGAACAAAGCTTGATTACGGATGAAGCGCCGACTCAAGGACAATTGAATTGGGCCACTGGTTATGGCTGTCCGGATTCGGGCGGCTGTAATCCAAAATACCAAGGACTGGGCAACCAGATTGATTGGGGCGTCGGCGCGATTAGGTTTTATCTTGATAATCCAAACCAGTTTCGTTTTCAGACCGGCAGAACTTACACTGTTGATGGCCAAAGCGTGACCATGCAAAATGACGCCACCACCGCGCTGTATATTTACACGCCGCATTTACATGGCAATGAAAGTTTGGCGCGCATTTGGACGGAATGGTTTTCCCAAAATTATCCTGATGGTTCGCTGTTACAAGACAACGAAGATGGCAGTGTTTGGCTGATTCAGGGCAATTCACGCCGTTTGTTTTCTTCCAAAGTGGCTTTGGTTTCGCGTTATTCCACCAAACAATTAATTCCAGTGGAACCGAATGAACTGGAAAAATATCAAATTGGCACACCAATTAAATATGCCAACTATTCTTTACTGCGCATTGAAACGGGTGGAATTTATTTATTAGATAATGATGTGGTTAGGCCCATAACTTCCATGAAAGCTTTTAAACTCCTTGGTTTTAATCCGGAAGAGGTTATGAATGTAAAAACAACCGATATTGCCGATATCCCGCGTGGCGAATCGATTACTATTGAAAGCACTTTCCCAACTGGCGGACTTTTGCAGGATAAAGCCACGGGCGGAGTGTATTTTGTCCAAAACGGTAAAAAATATCCGATTTGGGCCAAGCAATTATTAAATTTATATTACAAAACAAAGAAAATTGTGAAAGTAACAGCGGAAGAACTGAAGCAATATCCGACTGGCAATCCAATTAAATTTAAAGATGGCGAACTCTTGAAATCGGACAAAGAAAGCACTATTTATTTTGTTTCTAACGGCGCACGCCGGCCGTTTGTGTCTGAAGCGGCTTTTAAAGAATTGGGTTATAAACTGACAAACGTGATTGTTACCACGGATAAACTTTTGAGTTTGCATCCGATTGGCGAAGTGATTACTTCAGCGAATTTTGTGAGCGCAAGCAGCACCAAATAATTTTTTTACAGCCTGCCCTGAGCGATAGCGAAGGGCCCCCGGATGAACTTGGGGAGACATAAATTTCAAAGCCTTTTATATCCTTATTTCCTTATATCTTTATTATCATCCACTTCGGTCACGGGATCCTTCACTTTGGCCGATTGCTATCGGCCTTCGTTCAGGATGACACTTAATAAACTATGTTAGTTTTTTCCGCCATTGTCCCCCATCCTCCCATTTTAATTCCGGCTATTGGCAAGGAAAACTTAGAGGTGATTAAAAAAACCAAATTTGCCATGGAAGAATTAGCCGAGCATCTTTACGCCGCTAAACCAGAAGTGATTATTGTTGTTTCGCCGCACGGTGAATTGCATGAAGGAAAAATAACTATCAATCAGGCACCAAAATTTGTGGGCGCGTTTAATAAATTTGGAGATTTGACTACCAAAATGGAGTGGCAAGGAGAACTTGGCCTGTCATATAAAATTTATGAAAAAATGGAAACCGAGGGGACGGCGCGTTTAATTCATGATGAAAATTTGGATCATGGCGCGGCCGTACCACTTTTTTATCTGGCGCAAAATTTGCCAGAGGTAAAAATTTTACCGATTAATTATTGCTTGCGTGATTTGAAGTTTCACTTTGATTTTGGCAAAGAATTGGGAGAAATAATCCATGCCGAAAACAGGCGCGTGGCTTTTATCGCCTCGGGCGACCTCTCCCACCGCTTAACCAAAGACGCGCCAGCCGGCTACAACCCAAATGGAAAAAAGTTTGATAAATTATTATTAGCTTTGTTAAAAGAAAAAAAATACGAGGAAATTTTAAATATGGATGTGGATTTAGTGGAAGACGCGGGCGAATGCGGATTGCGTTCCATTGCCGTACTTTTGGGAATAATAAAAGATATGAATATCACACCACAATTACTTTCTTATGAGGGGCCGTTTGGGGTTGGGTATGCGGTGATGGAGATAGTATAGTAGTAATAAGTAATAAGTAACTAGTAATAAGAGAGACTATGGAAAATAAAAAATCCCACCGGTGAAATGGTGGGTTTATGATTGGTGGGGAAAATGTTGAAGTTCCCCAGTATTTTCAGAAATCGCCCCAAATGTTTGGCCTGGGCACACAAATGTTCCAGGGCGGGTTTCTGCCGTCATTGCTTACACTGTTGACGTAAGGGAGACTTGATCACCTCCCCCTCAACAAGCGCGGGACGGCCTCAATATCGCGTCGGGTTAAATCGGACCGCATCCGACATAGCCATTACTCTGCCGGGCCGTCGGACCGATACCAGCTCTCGTCAGCGTGGGGGCTTACCAGGCAGTCGCCTCAGCCACAACAACGACAAGCGGCAATGTTAGTGTAGCATATGCAAAAAATATTTGTCAAATAGTATTTGGTGGATAACTTCTAATAGTTTTTTGTTTATTTGTCGGTAGATGGATATTTACGATATTACGATATATCGTAATATCGTAAATATGATAATAAATTACGAATGACAAATTAATATAAATAATGCTAAAATATAGTCATGATTGCGGAAATTATACCAGCGGTAAGATTACCGCGAAATCTGAATTCTTTTAGTTATTTGGTGCCGGCGGAAATGGCTGGTGTTCTTAAGGTTGGCATGATTGTAGAAGTTGATTTTAGAGGGAGAAAAGTTGACGGACTAATAATAAAAATCAGAAAACAGAAATCAGAAAACAGAAATCAGAAAACAGAAATCAGGGAGAAAAATAATTTTAAATTAAAGCCGATTAAGAAAATTGTTTTCCCCACCCCACTCGTTACTTTGGCGCAGATTGATTTGATAAGAAAAATTGCCAAATATTATGGCGTGTCGGAAGGGGTGGTGTGCCGGTCGTTTTTACCGGCGCTTTCTAAGCGCCTCCTACGAATGTACGAATCCTACGAATATACGAATAGAACAACTAAAACGAAAAAAGTTAAAATAGTGAACTCACATCTTTTCTGGTGGCAGAACTTAGACGAACGAAATACGGAATATAAAAAAAATATTAATAAAACCAAAGGGCAGATTTTGATTCTGACGCCGCAGATTGATTTTATTGAGCAATTAATAAAAGATTTAAAATTGGATGAAAAAAAAGTGATTAGAATTCATAACGGCATTAAACCCAAAGAGTTTTTTGAGAACTGGTTGAAAATTTTATCGGGCGAGCCAAAAATTATCATTGGCACCAAAATGGCCTTGACACTTTCCTTCTCTAATTTGAAAACTATTATTATTGACGAGGAGCAGGATTGGAATCATAAACAATCAGATATTAATCCGCGCTATGACGCGCGGATGGTGGCGGAATGGCTGGCGAGTGCGCACGGAGCGGAGTTGGTTTTGGCGAGCGCGGCGCCGAGGGTGGAGACATATTACGAATTATTGAAATCAGAAAACAGAAAACAGAAATCAGGGGATTCTACGAGATCCCTCGGCTCCCCCGAGTACTCGGGGTCGCTCGGGATAAACTTAGTGAATTTACAAGACGAAAAGACCAAAGGCAATTATTCCCTACTCTCGGATTCACTCAAAGAAAAAATTGAAGAAATATTAAAAACAAATAAAAAAATATTTTTACTGCATAACCGCAAAGGTACCTCGGGTTTTGTTTCTTGCGCAGACTGCGGTCATGTTTTTTTATGCCCGGAGTGTCAAATTTCTTTGAATTATTTTCAGACGCAAGGAAGATTAAAATGCGGCCATTGCGCGCATCAAGAAGAAGTTCCGCCGCTTTGTCCGAAATGCAGCGGACCGAAGATTACTTTTAAAGCCAAGGGCGTGGAAGATCTGGCGCTGGAATTAAAAAAGATTTTTCCAGAGATAAATATTTTAGCGGCTTTTAAAAATGAAGGTAAAAAAACAGATTTCAGCAAAGCGCAAATTATCGCGGGCACAGAATTCGCCCTAAGTAAGATTAATTGGGAGGAAATTGGGTTGGCTGCTATTGTTAATTTTGACCAATTGGTAAACCGGCCGGATTTGGGAGCGCAAAAAGGCGCCTATGATTTATTAAAATATATTCAGGGTAGATTGCAGGGCGAACTTATTATTCAGGCGCATAATTTGGATAATATAATTTTGAAAAGCATAAAAGAAAATAGGCCGGAAATTTTTTATGAAAATGAACTGGAAAACCGCAAAGATCTTAACTATCCCCCGTTTTGCCGTCTGATTAAAATTATTTTTCAAGATAAATCCAAGGCCCGTGCTTATTATTTAAGCGACCAGTTGGCGCGGGAGATAAAAAAATTACACACTTGTCATTCCGAGCGAGAGCGAGGAATCCCTTATATTTCCCATACAAGAAAGACGAAGGGATCCTTCACTTCTCCGCCTGCTGGCGGATTCGTTCAGGATGACAACACAACCGATTGGCAAGTGAATGGTCCGATACCCGCTGTGCCGGAAAAAATCCGCGGTAATTTTTTCTATCATATTATTGTTAAACTACCGCTGGCGGCGGATTTAAATAAATTATTTAAAATTATTCCGCCGGATTTTGTGGTTGACACAGACCCAGAAAAGTTGACGTAATAACCAAACTTTGATATTATTAAGTTTGAAAATAAAAAAATTCCAAGCACATCTGATATGCTTGGAATATACTGTATGGGGTTATGTGTTCATGCCTTAATGATGAGAGAGAGACTGGAATCGCGAATTATTTCTACCTCATCATTTTTCCCGATTACCAGCCCGAGATTAGGGCAACCAAATTCAGCAAAATCTCGGCGAGAAGCAGCATTGCAAGCTGATTCATTAGCTCTAAATTGCGGCTGGAAAAAAACCATGCCCACGATTGGAAAAGTTCCTTCTTTCAAAATATTTTTTTTGTCTTTTTTCCAGAGATCCATGGCAACGGAAGCCAGGATATCTGGAGAAATTTCCGCACTCAAAATTGATGTTTTTTGTTTTTTGGGTATAATCACGTCTCTGATAATGACAATATCACCAATTCTTTGGCCGAGTAACCACCCTAAACGGCAATGGTTAGGAGTGGCGCCATCTTTCAGTTTCTGGATGATTTTTGCCAGTCCCGGAAGACTGATTCTGTCTTTTTTTTCAGACACGGTCTTTCCTCCAATTTTATTGGTTTTTTACATAGTATAAGCTCTGGTTAAGCTTATTTAGAATAAATATAGCATGTTTAAAAATTCTTGTCAAGTTCAGAATTTAAAATAATATAAATTATGATTCTCAACATTCTCACCCACCCTAATAATACTCTTAGAAAAAAATCGTCAGTTATTTCAGCGGATGAGATTTTGAGTGCGGAATTTCAGAAATTTTTGGATGATTTGGGCGAGACCATGGTGGAGTTTGACGGCGCGGGATTGGCCGCGCCGCAGACGGGAAATTTAAAACGCGCGGTGGTAATTCACGCCGAAGACGGTGAAATCAAATTTTATGTTAATCCTAAAATTACGTATAAAAGTTTGAGAAGAAGTATTGTGGAAGAGGGCTGTCTTTCGGTACCGGGAGTTTTTGGCGATGTGAAAAGGCCAAAAAAAATTTGGATTAAATATCAGGACAGAAAAGGAATTGGGCACAAAGAAAGATGTGATTTATATTCCTCGCGCGTGCTCCAGCATGAAATTGACCATTTGGATGGCATACTCTTTATTGACAAGATGATAAAAAAATAAAAAACGGCCGAACGGCCGTTTTTATTTTAAATTAGATGTTTTTGGCAGGGGCGGTAGGAATTGAACCCACGCTAATGGTTTTGGAGACCATTGTACTACCGTTATACGACGCCCCCATCAGAAATATCCGAGATTAATATAATTCTAATAAATTTTTTAACTTTTGTCAAAAACGAAAAAGCCCCGATATACATCGGGACTTTTTAGATTCCCGCCTGCGCCTGCCTAGACGGCAAGACTGGCGGGAATGACATAATCAATTTATCTGCCACGGCTTTGTTTGTAACAATCAAAACATTTCACGGTGCTTGGGTCTTTCGGATTAAAAGGAAGTTCAGTGACAGCGACGCCGCACATGCTGCAGGTCCAGTTGCCCTGAATTTTGGGTTTGGGGCCGCGGTCATTGCCGAAACCGCCGCGGTTACCATCTCTTTGCGAACGATTTTTTTTGTAGCAATCGGGGCAATAAACGGTGCTGCCCGGACGCGGATCAAATTTCAATTGGGTGATAGTGCCACCGCAATCCGCGCAGGTCCAATTACCTTGAACCATGGGACGATCAAAATCACTTTGATAAGCCATATTTTTTCTTTGTTTGATTTAGGCCCTGCAAAATGACTTGCGGTCGCACTATTTCAAACTTTAATTATATATTATAAATTGTTTTTTTAAACCTGTCCTGAGGGGTCCGAGTGAAACAAGGGCGACGAAGGACACCTTGCGAACCAGGGTAGATTATATTTTATATATCTTACCTGTTTGCCACGGGATCCTTCGTCGTCGTTCTTACTCCTCCTCAGGATTGAGTCGCGAATTTACTTTACCTTCGTTTCCTTGTGTTTGGTATGCTTGCGGCAAGTATTGCAAAATTTATTCAGCTCCAGTTTTTCTTTAAGTATTTTTTTATTTTTAGTGCTGAAATAATTGATATTGCGACAAACCGTGCATTCAAAGCCGATGAGTTTTTCTTTATATTTGGTAGCCATAAAAATTCATTTTATCATGTTAACATTTTAACATATTAACATAAATTAATTTATTATACATCTTAGCCGACTGTCGGATTTGAACCGACAACCTATAGTTTACAAAACTATTGCTCTACCGTTGAGCTAAGTCGGCAGAATGGGCAGGGTAGGGTTCGAACCTACGTAGCCCGAAGGCGACAGATTTACAGTCTGTTGCGATTGACCACTCCGCCACCTGCCCAAAAAATATGTCATGTCATCCTGACGACCCACGACAGCAGTCGGGGGAGGAAGGATCTCGTACGAGATTCCTCGTCGTCCCGAAGCGTCGGGACTCCTCGGAATGACAACTACTAATTTTATATCTCTTCAATTCTCTTCTTAAAATCATCCAATTTCTGGTTTTCCGGGTTGGCTTCTTTCAGCTGATCAAAGACCTTATAAGCCAGATATTTCTTCTTATTAAGTATACTCTCTTCTAAGAGATAGTCAAGATAACGCGGGTCGCTCGGCTTCAAATCAACGGCTTTTTGATACATTTCCAGAGCGTTTTTATGGTCGTCCAATTTTTCCAAAACATAGCCATAATCACAATAATATTCCGGGTTGGTGGTGCCGGCAGCAATGATTTTGGCATAAACTTCACGCGCGCCAACCCAATTGTTTTGAGCCATTTCCATTTCGGCGAGACCAGCTAAAGCGGGATTATTTTGGAGATCCATCTTGAGAATGAAATTATAAACTTCTTTAGCTTGTTCTGGTTTGTCGGTGGCCAGATAAATTTTGGCTAATCCCAAATAGGCTTCCGCGTTTTTAGCGTCCAGCGAGATTACTTCAATCAAAACATCTTCGGCTTCTTTATATTTTTCTTGATTAAGAAATTCCAAGCCGGCCGCCAATTTATCTTTAATATGATTTAATAAGTCATTATTAGCCAAACCAATCGCTGATTGGCGCTTGGTTTCTCTTTTGTAGTGCCGTTCCAACTCCATGGCTTTGTAATAGATTTTTTTAATACGCGCGGATAAAAAAGCTCCCAAGGGGATTAGATAATTTTTGGAAATTTTTTTTGTAGCCATACCGAATTTTCTTTTGAGCCGTTTTTCCGCCATTTCCGTTTTTACCTCTTTATTTTTCTCTTCAGGTAAAATTTCCAAATCAACCGCGGCCAGTCCGGTGGCATGACGAGCAAAAATCAGGCCCAGATAAATCAGGGCGGCAAGGACGACGATGATGAAGATGATGAAGAGGGTTAAAAGCATTTTTTTAAAAGAATGTCATTCCGAATCCGCCAGCAGGCGGTGAGGAATCTCGTTGTTTAATAGAAAAGATATAGGGATATAAAGATATAAAGAAATACACAAACAAAGCCTTTTATATCCTTATTTCCTTATATCTTTATTATTTACATTTTCAGCCACGGGATCCTTCACTTCGTCCCGAATACTCGGGACTTCGTTCAGGATGACACTCTCCTACTTAGTATCTCCCTGCCGAGCCGAACATTTTTATTTTTTCTTCAACTATTTTCTCTATGGCGGCGATGGCTGGTGTCAGCACTTGGCGCGGGTCATAGATTAAAGAATTTTCGTTTAGAATTTCTCTGACCGCGTTGGTGAAGGCTAGGCGCAGTTCGGTATCAATATTAATGATGCGCACGCCAAGTTCAATCGCCGGCTCAATCTGATTTTTTTTAATGCCCGAAGCGCCATGCAAAACGATCGGAGTGGCTGGCAAATTATTATGAATTTTTTTCAAGCGCAATAAATCCAAATCGGGCACGCCCACGTCGCGAAATTTTTTAATGCCATGCATGTTGCCGATGGAAACAGCTAAAGTATCAACGCTGGTTTGGGCTACAAAATCAACCGCTTCTTCCGGGTCGGTGAAAAACGGCGCCATGTCTTCCGGAGTTTGCGCTTTGTCTTCCACACCGCGCAAAATTCCAAGTTCACCCTGCGCCCAAACGCCGTGTTTATGGGCATAATCAACTGCTTGTTTGGTTAAAAGAACATTTTCCGAAAAAGGCAGCTCGGAAGCGTCAATGTGGATGGAGGAAAAACCAACACTAATACATTCGGCCACGGAACGAAAACTTTTACCATGGTCAAGGTGCAGCGCGATGGGTACTTTTACTTTTTCATCTTTGGCCACGGCTTCCACGATTTGAGTAATGGCTTTCAGACCAGCATATTCAATAGTGGTTTCGGAAACCTGGATAATGGCCGGGGCGCCGAGTTTGCTCGCGGCGCGCACCACACCCAAGGCCGTTTCCAAATTGAAAATATTAAAAGCACCGACGGCATAGCCGTCTTTTTGGGCTTTTTTGATTAGATCTTTGATGTGGACTAACATTTATAGTTGAAATATTTTTTAAATGTTTTAGTTGGTGTTTGTCCCGTAGTATTGATAAAGTTATCTTTATCAACCATCTCTTTCATTCTTTCAAATTCGTTGCGAACCGCCGATATGCGATTGATTCCGGTTGTCCAACATTCACGCTCTCTATCTCTTTTTACCATTGCTTCCGTGGTCGGAAATAAAATTTTAATCTCCAATTTGTCTCCAAATTCTCTTTTAAACATTTCGAAAAAATCTAAGTAATTTCCAAAAATAATGTAATCGAGCACAACATCGTTCTCGCCGTTATTAAATATTTTTTTAACTTTAATAAAAATCTTTTGATGTGCCTGCTTCAACTTTTCAGAATTTTCTGGAAACCATCGACCTCCATTAGGAAAGAATTTGGTATCCAAATTATCACCATCAATCTTGATAAATCCGCATTTTTCAACCAATAAATTAGCGATTGTGGTTTTACCAGAACCCCCAGGACCGGTTAAAATCAACACTTTTTTATCTGTTTTTCTCATAATTGTTATTTTATTCAGTTTCTACGGCCCGTATTAATGATAGGAACTTTTCCGCTTTCAAACTAGCGCCGCCGACTAAGGCGCCGTCAATTACTCCCGGTTTAATAAAATCCATAACATTGCTTTCATCCACGCTGCCGCCGTAAATTATGGAAATATTATTTTTTATAATTTCATGGCTGAAAAATTCCGGCAAAAGACCGCGAATTACGGCAGAGGCGTGCTGAGCTTCTTTTGGTTCGACGGCTTGGCCTGAACCAATCACCCAGACTGGTTCATAGGCGATGATTAAATTTTGATTATTATTTAATTTAACATCTTGGAGCGCTTTAGTAATTTGCTGAATTAAAATTAGGTCGGTTTTGCCAATCTGCCTTTCTTCAAAAGTTTCGCCAACACAAAGAATCGGCGTTAAATCATTAGCCAGACAGACTTTTATTTTTTGATTAATTTCTTCATTGGTTTCTTTTTGATACTGGCGCCGTTCCGAATGGCCGATAATAACATAATCTACGCCCAATTCTTTCAGTTGGCTGGGCGAGGTTTCACCAGTATAGGCGCCTTTTTCATGATAAAAAACATTCTGCGCGCCGAGTTTTATTTCTGATTTTTTAATAGCTTCCGCCACCGCTGATAGGGCCGCAAAAGACGGGCATAAAATCAGTTCAATGTTTTGCTTTAATGTTTTAATGCTTTCATGTTTTAATGAGTTCGCCAAATCCGCCGCTTCTTTATTTGTAAGTTGCATCTTCCAGTTGGCGATAATATAGGTTTTTTTACTCATAGAATTAATTATATCATGAAAATGTCATCTCGAGCGATAGCGAGGGATCTCGTCGTCATCCCTCCTTAAGAAGGAGGGGCGCGGGGAGGTAAATTTGCCGTTAGGCGCATCTGATCAATTTATATTCGCCTATCGGCGAGTTGACCCCCTCTGCTTCTCCCCCTTCTTAAGGGGGAGATAATCGTTCCGATCGGAACGACAACCGATTATCTGTAATTATTCTCCGTCCACCAATAGAGCGCTTTGGTGTCCTGAAAACGATTATCATCGCTTTCCGCGCCGAGGATGACGGTAATAATTTTTCTGCCCTTAACTTCACCTAAAGTCGCCAGGCAAAACATGGCTTCATCGGTAGAACCAGTTTTTCCAGCCAAGACCTTAAACGAATCATGATCTAGAAGATCGTTGGTGTTTTGGATCTGATAAACACCAGCTTCAGTCTGGAAGCTATAGTTTTTAGCACTGACAGCCTGATAAATTTTTTCGTTAGTTAGTGCTTTTTGTAAAATTACGGCTACTTCCGCGGCAGTGGAAACATTTTTGGGTGAAAGTCCGGCAATGTCTTCAAAATGAGTTTTTTTTAAATTTAGAGCAATGGCTTTTTTATTCATAGCAGAAATGAAAGAGTTTTTATCAAGGCCGGACAATTTTGGAAATAAATTTACCGCTGGGTTGATGGAGCCGATTAGGGCGATATTAAAAATTTGTTCCGCGGTTAAATTTTCTTCGGCGGAAAATTTGTATTCTCTGCCATCGGAATCCTGAAAATAACTTAAGTGGGTTTGGGTTTGCCAATTGGGATTTTGGTCCAAAAAAACCAAAGCGGCCATGAGCTTACTAATGCTCGCGATTGGCCGCACAATGTTTTTATTTTTTTCATACAAAATTTCACCGCTGGCTTCGTCAATTGCCAAAGCCGATCCGGCGGAAATATCCAAATCCAAAATTTGATTGGTGATTCGCTCTGGTGTTGCTACTTCCCCATTATTATTCACTTGTACGCCCAAAACCGCGCCGTTTTTATCAATCGGCGCGCTGGATGTGAAAATTTGAGCGATTAAAATTAAAGAAAGTAATAGATTAGCTAGCATGAAAGGTAATAAGTAATAAGTAACTAGTAATAAGGGCGGCACCGTCATCCCCTCCTTTTTAAGGAAGGGTGCGAACGAGAGCGAGCGGGGTGGTTATATAAATTAAATTATTTTATCTAAATCGTTATTCAAAACAATCGGCTTCATGGCTTCAATTTCATCAGTATAAAGCATTTGCGGAATTGGATTGAGCAGAAATATTTTTTTGTTTAAAACATGGGCAAAAGCCATTTCAATCAAGGAATTACCGCCGATATAATTGGGAATGTTATTTTTTTCTTTATTAATGATGAGGATGGCGTCGGTTTCTTTGATTTCATTAAAATAGTTTCTGAAAACATCCAATTCCAGTTTTTCCCATTTGTTTTCCGCACCCAGTTCGCCCGAGGCATACTTTTCGGTATTTTTGGGTATGACAACCATGTGGCCAATTTCTTCCAACCGGCTTTTTATTTGGAGCATATCACTCGCAAATTGTAAACTGCCGCAGATGGTTATTTTCATAGTTTATATTTATACTTGACAGGATTTTTTTGGCATACTATAATGAAATTATAATTTACTTAAACCCTTTAACTAAACGAGGAGGCGCCATGAGAAAAGATATGGTGGTGGATGTCACACTTACATGCATTTGTGGACACAAATTCACTCGGAAAGTCAAAGCCGGAAAGTGTCGGGACATCAAATGTCCGAAGTGCAAAACGGTATGCCTACACTTCAATCTAATTGGATTGGAATAAATTAAATAATTCCTTCCAGGTCATTTGCAGGCGAAGTAAAATTCGCCTGTTTTTTTATTTTCTAGATCCCAGGTCACCCGCCCGACTGCTTCGCACTCGAAGCGGGCGGGAGCCCGGGATGACAAATTATTTTTTATTTCAATAATTTTATAATCTCTTTATCACTCATCAATTTCACTTCCTTCTCTCCCCTCTTTTTATATTCAATTTTATCTCCTGTTTTTTCACTGACAACCAAACGATGAGTGATGCCGATTAAATCCGCTTCGGAAAGTTTTTGGCCGGCACTGGCGTCTTCGCGGTCGTCAAACAAAACATCAATCCCCTCTTTAATTAATTGATTATATAAATTTTCCGCGTCTTTTACATCTTTTTTCAAATTAATTAAATGCGCCTTAAAGGGTGAAACATTTTCCGGCCAAATTATGCCTTTGTCATCATTAAAGACTTCGGCTAAAGTTCCCATGGCGCGCGAGGGCCCAAGGCCATAGCAACCCATAATTATTGGTTGTTCCTGATTTTTTTCATCAACGAATTTAAAATTAAAAGCGTTGGAAAATTTGGTGCCGAGCTTAAAAATGTTACCGACCTCAATGGCTTTTTTCTCCACCAATTTTTTATTGCCGCATTCAGGGCAAGTTTTTTGTTCATTAATTAATTCTTTATTAACAGCCACGTGGCATTTTTCACAAAGATAAATTGTATCTTCGCCGGTGGCACAGAGGGTTTGGTATTCATGAGAATATTTGGAAAAAGTTCCGCCGGAAGCATAGGTTTTGACGGTAATTTTGTCCAAACCCAATCTTTCCCAAATTTTTTCGTAGGCCTGCTCTACTTTTTCATAATATTGGTCCAAATCTTTTTGGTTGATATGAAAAGAATATAAATCTTTCATGCGAAATTCACGGCCGCGCAGAAGCCCGGATTTGGCGCGCGGTTCGTTTCTGAATTTGGTTTGAATCTGATAGACGGCTTTGGGCAGATCTTTATAGGAAAAAATGATTTTTTGCGCCAAAGGCGTGACAGTTTCTTCGTGGGTTGGGCCCAGGGCCAAATCTTTTTCGCCGGCGCCTTTGAGGCGAAACAAAACATCCATGTCCCAGCGGCCTGTTTTTTCCCAAATTTCACGCGGCTGAAGCGCTGGCATTAAAATTTCCTGACCGCCGACAGCGTTCATTTCTTCGCGGATGATTTGCTCAATTTTTTGGAGCACGCGCAGTCCCAGAGGCAGAAACTGATAAACACCGGCCATGAGTTTATCAATATAGCCGGCGCGGACCAGCATTTTGGCGCTGATGGCTTCTTCGTCTTTGGGAAATTCTTTAAGTGTTCGGTAAAATAGTTGAGATTGTTTCATATGATACACGAATGAATATGCGAATTATTTGCCCGCCTCGCGTCGACTTGTGTTTGACGCGAGTCGAGGCGGGCGAATTTTTTGCGAATAATAAGCTAATTTGTTAATTATTTAATTACTTTTATTATACTTGAAAGATTAGTGCTTGACAAGTTTTTGGCGATTTGCTAAGATAAAGATACAAAAATGAAAAAGTTTTTTGAACCGTTCATAAAACATAAATAAACAAGGAGGGTACTATGTTATTATTAAAAGGGCACAGAAAAATAAGTTTAAATGGCTGGCGGTTAGAAAGATGGTATCAACTTTCAAGAGTATATACAATCCCTGGAAATATCGACAGCAATCCTGGGGGTGAAGAACATGTTGATTCTTTTGGCTATTTTCCTTATGAAAAAACAGCGAGGATTTATTATAAAAAAGAAGGGCTTCGAATAGGGCGTGGTTATAGAATAAGTATTATGCCAATTATTGTTTTAACAAAAGACGGAATCTCTGGTTATATCCTGGATACTGGTAATTGTATCAAAATTCATACCCCATAGACCACCTTGAAGAAGCGGGACCGACAATTCAGTTTGGTTCCGCTGTTTTATTTGAGAAACAAAAATTTGAGAAACAAAAATCAGAATTTTCATTAACTGATTTTCCACGCGGGAGTCAAAAATAAAAACTCGCCGGACAAATACTTCGGCGAGTTGAAAATTTTTGCGTAGTTGCTTTTGTTTTCTTAATTCTTTTAATAGATTTTCAAAAAAACAGTCGGCGGGCAAATAATCTATAAAAAAGAAAGTTTCTTTATCTCCTTTTAACCAGTAGCCGTATAAAACCAGGGCTTTATTAGAATAGTAATCTTTTTCAAACAATTTGACCTGGTTTGTATCTGTTGATAGTCTCGCAACACAGAAAATACTTTCAGTGTCTGGTGTGATAGCGGCAAAACCGACACAGCTTGCTAAACTATCTAAATCTTTATAAACATTACCAACTGGCCTGACGAGGATAAAAAGTATTTCATTTTTCTTTTGGGAATGATTTTGGTAGAGGAAAAAAGCGATTAAGGTAGATGTAACTAAAACAATTATAATCAAAATAATCAAAAAGGTTCGTTTTTTCCGCACTTTTTTCTCCTTTTATAAATTAGTAAACGATCAATGTAATTTTATTATAGCAAAACATGAAAATAAGTCAAGAATAAACCGATTAATTATATTTATGACCATTTACCCATTCGTACGAATGGGTAAATGAGGATAGATTAAATAGATACAAGCCGGGTTATAATTTAATTTATTTAGATTAATATTTTTAGAATATTTTATGAATGATCTGTCCGCCCCAACGCGCCAGGTCGCGGTAAGTGACGAGGACTACCAAAAGCATCAGCACGGCAAAGCCAATATTATGGACCAGACCCTCAACTTTTTGATTATTTTTTTTGCCGCGGATTTTTTCTATGGCCACAAAAAGCAAACGGCCGCCGTCCAGCGCTGGAAAAGGCAAGATATTAATGATGCCTAAATTTAAAGACAAAAGCGCGGTAAATTGCAGCATATAAATCCAGCCCAATTCCATTACTTGGCCGGTCATGACCGCGATGCCGATGGGTCCGGAAAGATCGGCGGAAACCTCACCTTTGGTAAAAATATTTCTAATAACATCAAAAAGCGCCAAAAGAATGGCCCAAATCATGATGCCGGTGTTTTTAATTCCCTGCCAGATGGCTTCATACCAGGCATAGGAAACAACCGCGGTACGCATGAGCCCTACGCCCAAAACCGCGTGGCCATCAGAAGTTTCTAAAATTTTTGGCACCACTTGAATGGTTAAGATGTTTTCCCCTCTTTTAACTTTAATTTCCACCAGGAGCCCATTTTTTTCCGCGGTATAATCCTGAATTTGTTTGATTTCAGCCATTGTTTTGTCATCAAGAGTTAAAATGGCATCGCCGACCTTAAGCCCGGCGATTTCGGCCGGCGAATCGGAATTAACTGAAATAATTTGAATTTGATTATCACGCACGTTTTTGGCGTTATGAAGCACGCCATCTTCAATGGCCGTGGGCAAACCAATGCCAAATCCAACGGAAAACAAAATTACACAAAGTAAAAAATTTCCCAAAACGCCGGCGGTCAGGATGGCGGCTTTTTGCCAGGATCTTTTATTAACAAAACTGTCTTTATCGTTTTCACCAACCCCATCTTCGCCTTTGATTTTGACGAAGCCGCCAATGGGCAGGCGATTTAAAGAATAAACGGTAGAGGGCGCGGTTTCGGCCTTAAATTTGGAGCCCCAAATGATTTTTCTTTTGCCTTCAGAATTTTTATAAAATCCAACCAAGCGCGGCGGAAAACCCAGGCCGAATTCTTCAATTTTGGTGCCGGTGGCGCGAGCAACAAAAAAATGCCCGGCTTCGTGGACCAGGACGATTATTCCTAAAATGACGATAAAAACGAGGATGGTTAGCAACATAATTTAATAAATTCCAAGCTCCAAGCACCAATTTCCAAACAAATCTCAAATTTCAATGATCAAAATTCAAAAACCGTCGTGTTTAGAATTTGAAATTTGATATTTAGAATTTGTTTGTGGTTGTCCTTAGGACAACCATCCCGCAATTCTGCGGGATGCCAGCGGAGCTGGCATTTGGGATTTGTGATTTGGTGCTTATTGCAATATCTCCTTCTCTTTTTTCTCCCCCATCTCTTCCACTTTGGCAGTGTATTCGCGAGTGGTTTTGTCCAAATCTTCTTGGAGGCGAAATTTACTGTCTTCATCAATGTCTTTGTTTTTTTCCGCGGTTTGAATTTCATTTCTGATTTCATCACGCAGAGCGCGCAGGGAAATTCTAGATTTTTCTATTTTTTCGTTCAAAAGTTTGATGACTTGCTTCCGCGTGTCTTCGGTCATGGGCGGCATGGTCAGGCGCAAAAAATTACCCTCATTTTTAATGGAGAGGCCAAGCGAGGCTGTTTCCAGGGCTTTCTCCACGTCTTTCAAAATATTTTTATCCCAGGTTTCCACTAAAAGCTGGCGCGGTTCGGGCACACTAATTGAACCAAGTTGAATTAGGGGCATTTTGGAGCCATAAACATCAACTTTGATATTTTCCACTAAAGACGGCGTGACGTTACTGGTACGCAGTCCGCCAATTTCTATTTTGGTGTGCTCTAAAATTTTTTCAAAAAATTCTTTTTTGTCTTGAATATTCATATATTTTTTATAAAAAGAAAAATGGTTTATTATTTACGACCGCGACACCAAAATAAATAGTATTGACTGTTTCCGAATCAACGATTAAAAAAGAAACGGCGCGAGTGGTCGGAGCTTTAACCGAAAGCCAGGTTTTACCCGCGTCAAAAGAATGATAAATGGTATCGTCGGTGGCATAGTAAAGGTGTTTGTTGTTTTGCGGATTAATAGCCAGGGTGTTGATGATGGCGGTATTGTCCGGTGTGAGTAATTTGATTTTTTGCCAGGTTTCACCACCATCAGTGGATCTAATGATACCAAAATCAGAGGCGTAAAGTAAACCATCGGCGAAGCCCGGATCAAGAACCAAAAAACGATATTGAGTGACAGAATAATTTAAATTCTCATATTTTTCTTTGAGATTTAACCAGGTTAAACCGCGATCGCTGGTTTTATAAATACCCGCGTGCAAGGTGGCGGCATAAATAATTTTAGGATTTTTTTTATTAATTAGGATCTTTCTAATATTATCTTTGGTTTCATAAGACAGTTTCCAGCTTTCACCAGCATCAGTGCTTTGAAAAATTTCACCATTAGAGGTACCCATGATTAAACGCTGACTATCGGAGGGATCGATGGCAATTTGCGTAATTTGCACTTCAAGCCTGTTTTCCAGATAAATTTGGCGCCAGCTTTGGCCCTGGTCAATGGTTTTATAAATTTTATTATCAACCGCAAAATAGATTACGCCACGACTTTTGGGATCGGGCGCCACAGAATAAACAAAACCAGTAGTAAAAATTTGACGCCATTCCTCGCCGCTATTTTCGGAAATAAAAAGCCCATTACCGCGGGTGGCCAGATAGAGCAAGGAATGATCGTGAGGATCGAAAACTATTTCTTTGGTGTTGATGTTACTGATATTGTTTTTTTTATTCCTAATCATAGCAGAATTTTTTTGTTCCCAATTCTCGCCATAATCGGAGGATTTAAAAACACCGCCGGTTTCTTGAGGTGAAGAAACAAAAGGAAATGAACAAGCGGTAGTGAGGAGAAGTAGACCTATTAAAATTGTAAATAATTTTATTTTGGACATAGGTTTTGGGTGGTTGTCATCCTGAGCGATAGCGAAGGATCCCGTGGCCGAAGAGGAAGATAATAAAGATATAAGGAAATAAGGATATAACAGGCTAATTTTATATATCTTTATATCTCTATATCCTTATATTTTTTCATTAAACAACGAGATCCCTCATCCCGAGTATTCGGGACTCGGGATGACAAACGTTTTTAAAAATTCAATAGTATATTTTCCAACACCAATCTGGGATTGGCGTTTTGCCTTAAATATAGTTTGGAGTTTTCCAGATCGCGATTGATTTTAACCAAGCGGTCGGCCTCAAAATAGGGCGCTAAACGTTCCAATTCGCTTTTGATCTTGCTATTGATAATTATATCAGATAAACCAAGTTTGGACAACAAAATATCCCGAAAGATTGTCTGCCAGAAACCAAGCAAGGGGAAAAGCGCTTCACTTTGTTCCAACAGCGTCCCTTTTTCGGAAAGCAGAGCTTCGGCAAATTTTATTTTTTCATGGTTTTTGGCAGAAACGAGTTTAAAAAAAGTATTGAGATTGTCAAGATATTTTTGCCAGAGATCTTTATTTTTAAGATAAGAAAGCGCCACGCCGGGCCGGCCGCCCGAAAGCGTGGCGATGGGCCAGGCGCTTTCCCGCGGCACGTTTTTTTCTTTAATCAGAAATTCATAAATTTCTTTTTTCCCTACGGGCAAAAAATGAATTTTCTGACTGCGGGAAACAATGGTTTTGGGCAAACCATCAATTCTCTCGGCAATTAAAATTATAATGGTGCGGCCGCGCGGTTCTTCCAAAACTTTCAAAAGAGCGTTGGCGGCTGACAGCGACAGATTTTCCGCGCCGGAAATTATGGCGATTTTATATGATTTGAAAAATGATTTAGCGGAAAGTTTATCTTTGATTTCACGGATTTGTTCCACGGAAATATTTTTATCGCCAGTTTCCTTAGCCAACCAAAAAAAATCAGGATGAATTTTTTTGCCAACTTCCCGGCAAAACTCGCATGCTCCACAGGGAACGGTTTTAAGGTCGGCGCGCCCTTCCTCTTTTTGGTGTTCATAACACAAAAGCGCTTTGACAAATTGCATAGCAGTCTCGTTTTTACCGACATTTTTGGGGCCATAAAAAAGATAGGCCTGCGCCAAGCGCTTGCTTTCAATGGAATTTTCCAGATATTTAAGAATATTTTTATGGCCGATGAGGGACCAGTTCATAAAATCATTTTAGCATGTTAGTATTAGAGCATAAAAGCATTAAAACAAATGGTTAATCGTTCGGCTGCCGCTTCAAAAGAATTTTGGTATAAAAGCGAGCTGAGTCGGAACAATTTTCTGCCGCAGCAGAAAAAATTTTGCTTCTGTCTGACGCAGTTCCGCCGAAGCTCAACAGAGCGAGGCGGAACAAGGAGTTAACAAAATTAGTGACGACGAAGCCGCTTTTGTCAAAATTCTTTTGCCGCGGCGATTTTGGCGCCACCTTTATAAAAAGGTGGCTGGAAATTTCTCCATTTCCAAAAATATTTAAACCAAGAAATGATATGGATAAAAGTATTTTCCGTAAAGATATCCAAAAACCACTTGTTTTTTTGCGAAGTGCGGGCGTAATAATGAATCATTTCGGCTTCGGGCAGATACCAAACTTCAAAACCTTTTTGCCAAAAACGGCGGCAGAGATCCGTGTCTTCCAGATACATAAAAAACCTCTCATCAAAACCGCCAATTTCCTGAAAATTATTTTTTCTAATCAGCATGGCCGCTCCCCTGACCCAGTCAATTTGGTGCGGGCCCTCCAAAACCACATCTTCCATAAAATATTTTTTGATTTTTTCTTTGCCGAATTTTAGATCGCCAAGGCCAGTGCGCACAAAAGCGGGAATGTAAATTTTGGGAAAGCGATAGCGCGAGGGCTGATAATTTTTATTGGGATAGAAAAACTTGGGCGCGACAATGCCGACTTTCTCGTTTTTTTCCAGAAAATCAACTAAATTTTCAATGGAATTTTCTGTCACCACCACGTCAGGATTTAGAATTAAAAGATATTGACCGGCGGCGATTGTGGCGCCGGCGTTATTGCCCGCGCCCATGCCCCGATTGTGGCGGAGAGGCAGAAATTTGATTTGGCCGTTATGAAGTTCCGCGCCGAATCTTTCTTTCAAAATTTGTTCCATTTTGTCATGAGAATTGTTGTCCACCACGATTATTTCATAAGGAAAATTCAAATTTAAGGCCAGAATGTTTTTCAGGCAGTGCTTGGCCAAATTGGCGGTTTTATAGTTTAAAATTATTATAGAGAGAAGCATAAAAATTATTTTCTAATCAATTTTCTCTTGGCGCGCATTTTGGGTATTAATTTCAGGGCTTGGAAAAAACCTTTTAAGGTTGGCCAGTCAAAGAAGATTAAATAAACTAATTTGCGGAATTCATACCAAAAAATCGGGAAAAAGTTGCGCCAGAAATCGCGGGTGTTTTCGTTTTTTATTAGACATAAGAGATGGTTGCGATAGGAAAGGCGGCGGATTAAGCGGTTTTTCTTTTTATAAAATTTGGCCACGGACAAATTGGTATATTTTTTAGTGGTGGTGGGCGTACCGCGGAAATGATAGGCAGTGGCTTCGGGCACAAAAATTGCCTGGAAACCGGTTTGTTTAAGCCGCCAGCTTAGATCAATATCTTCTTTGTAGGAAAAGAAATCTTCATCAAAATATTCATGTCCGTATTTTATTTTTTCCAAGGCAGTGCGGCGATAGAGAACGGCGGCGGCGCAAAAACCAAAGGGATTTAAATTTTTATCATATTGGCCGCGGTCTTCTTCGCTCTCGCCGATATTAAGGAAACGACGATTGCGCTTCATCTCCAAACCGCAACTGTCAATTATTTTAGTTTTTTCAATTTCAAAAAAACCCTGGCCATAGGATTCACCGGAGTGGGCGCGTAGTAATTTTCCAGCCGCGCTGCCGATGTTTCTATCTTTTTCCATGACGGTCAAAAGTTTTTCCAGATAATCCGGTTCCAAAACAATATCAGCATTCAAAACCAAAACATAATCGGTGGCGCTCATCCTGATGGCTTGATTATAGCTTTTGGCAAAACCCAAATTTTGCGTGTTTCTCAAAATATGGACTTCGGGATATTCTTTTTGCAAAAAAGCTACCGAATTATCAACCGATCCGGAATCAACCACATCAATGGAAATTTTAATGTCATAATCCTCGCGCGTCAAAACCGACTGCTTGAAAATTGATTTCATCAGTTCGGGCAGATATTTTTCAGAGTTCCAGGTGGCGAGGCAGATGGAGAGAGTCATAAAAGCATTTTAGCATGTTAGCATAAAAACATTAAAACATTAGAGCAAAAGACAAAACTATAAATCCTATACCTAATGGATGGTTTAAGTATGGACTGAAAATGTTTACTGTTAAAAGAGAAATGAGAGCAAGGGCAAAGCCAATTCGTAATCTGTAATTAGTAATTTGTAATTCGTAATTTGTAATCTGCCCGCCTGTCGGCGAGGCAGATAATTCGTTTTTGACATTTAATATTTGAGCTTTGACATTTACCAAACGTTTCAAAATCGTAAAAATTAAAAATAAATAAACTAATATTCCAACCACGCCAAACTTTAGAACCATATCTAGATACCCCCACTCAAAAGCATAGGTGGTAATTTTTCCGCTGCCGCCGGCGGTTTGCGGCACAAGGCGCGGGTCGTTGGAATTATAGGTTATGGTTTTGCCAAAGCCAAAGCCGATAAAAGGACTTTTGAGGATTTCCTGCGTTAGGGGCTTAATTTGGCTTATTCTGGAACTGGCAGCCGCGTCTACCCCAAAACGGCCCTGAAGGGCATTTAAAAAGGCATTTTCGTCCCTCTGAGGAGGCAAAATTAGGGCCAGAAAGGCCACAAAAAGAGCCAAAACAACCACTCCCAGTATTTTAGCAAAATTACGCGCAAAAGCCAGAGCGCCATTAATCCCGAGCGAGCGGAGCGAGCCGAGGAATCTCATACCCTTTTTACACAAAAAAGATGTGCCGAGATCCCTCGATTCGTCGCTTTCGCTCCTCACTCGGGATAAACTACCAACGAGAAAAACAAAAACACCAACGCCGAGACCAACCCAGAAGCTGCGGGAAAACGAGAGAATTAGTGACAAGAGACAAGCGACAAGTAACGCGTAATTTGTAATTTGTAATTTGTAATTTGTATTTTTTTTGGAAATTGGAAATTGCCTGCCTGCCGGCGAGGCAGGGAAATTGGAAATTTGGGGTAATAACAAAAAAAATAAAATTAATAAATATACTTGTGATTGAATAAATATTCTAAAAATATTACCGCTGACGTGGGTGACTTCCCCGCTTAAAGTATCGCGGATAAATTTATAAATCGTGGTCCAAAGTCCGCCATCAGCATGCGAAAAAACATAAAAAAGAAAAAGAGTTTTAAGGGAAAGAAAAAGTGCGGCAGCGGCGAGAATAGAAATTAGTGTATTGGTAAATTCTGATTTTTTTAATTTTACTATTGACAAAACCGGCAATAACAATAAAAAATACAACCAATTATTGAAATCTAAAAAGATATTGGCGAAACCATTACCGCGCAGAAGACCGTGGAGAAAGGAAAGTAATAAAATACCGGTGAAAATTAAAAGCCATTTTTTTTCTGTCATCCCGAGAGCCGATGGCCATCGGCTCGGTGGGATCTTGTTTGGAGATTGAGATTCCATCGCTCTCCGCCAGCTGGCGGATCGCTCGGAATGACGGATATTTTTTATTTGATTCACGAGCCACACCGCCATAACTATCAGAAACAACATTACTCTCAAAGAAATTTTTGTGCCGCCGAAGTTGAAACTGAAAAGATAGCCAAACGAGCCGACAAAAAGTTCGGCGAAAATAAAATATAATCCGTATTCTATTTTTTTTAAAGACAAAATTAAAACCAAAACCGCGAGCGCCCAGAAACAAACATTATTTATTAATAAAAATTTCCAACCCAAAAACGATAAAATTTCCGCCACGGCCAGCGAGAAAAAAACGAGCTTAAAAATTTTAAAGTTGATGAGGTTTGACATTATTTTTTGGGTATGCTACGCTTAAATTGATAGTGATGATCCACTCAAAAAAACAAAAAAGGAGGTTAAACAATGGGCAATCATTTTGTCGTTCTTAAATCAAATTTACTTGGTTCTCTTGAAGACCCACTGTATCGACAGATTATGGGCTGTACTTTTAGTGAAAAAGAGCTTCGGGCTTGGGCAAAAGAATCTTTTGCTGTACCAAATGGGGTATCCTTTCGAAAAATCGCCCGTGTCATTGCAAAAAGTGGCTGGGTTTTAACAAAAATTATTCCAACAAAAACTTGAGTTGGTTTTCATCTTGTAGCCTCGAGGTTTATCGAGGCTTTTTGTTTTACAAATTTTTATTCTTCCCAAAAATTTTTCTGACGCCGATTACGCTATCTAACCAAGTCAATAATAAATTTATCGGCTGGAGGAGCCACAAAATAAATAATTGCCAGAATGGTTTGTGTTTGCGGAAATAGTGATATAAGCTTTTATTGAAATTAATTTGTTTGCGCAGGCTGGCTACTTGTTTAAAACTTTGTTCTTTATGATGAATAATCTGCCAATTGGGGAAAAAATATGTTTTGTAGCCGGCGGATTTGGCGCGGAGGCAGAAATCCACTTCTTCAAAAACCGCCCAGAAGTTTTCATCTAAAAGACCGATTTTATTAAACACTTCCCTTTTAATCAACATGGCGGCGCCCATGATTTGGTCAACTTCCCTAATTTCGTCGTGCTTAAAATCCAGCATAAAATATTCTTTAATAGAATCTATTTTTTCCGGAAAGAAATTATAAAATTTTAGTTGGACAAAAATTTGGTCTAATAATTTGGGAAACCGGCGGCAGGATTTTTGGAGAGTGCCGTCGGAATTAAGAAGTTTGGGACCCAGAATTCCGCAAGCTGGGTGCATTTTTATAAATTCTATTGCTTTTTCAATTCCATTATTAATAAGTTCGGTGTCGGGATTTAAAAGTAAAATAAAATCATTCTTACTTGTCATCCCGGGCCGCGACACGGGATCCAGAAAAAAAGTTCCTGGATTCCGGCCTTCGCCGGAATGACAAACTATTTTTAAGGCTTGATTGTTGGCCTTGGCAAATCCCAGATTTTCTTTATTAGCAATAATCTGTAAGTTTTCCAAATTATTTTCTTTTTTAAATTCTGCTACCGCCGCCACTGTGCCGTCGGAAGAATTATTATCTACTAGAAAAACTTCCGTCAAGATTCCCGCCTGCGCCTGCTTCGCCGCCCGCTTCGACTCGGTCGAATCGAGGCGAGAATCAAGGCGAGCGGGAATGACATTATGAAAATAATCAAAAATTGACCTTAAACATTTTAAGGTCAATTCGCGGGTATTCCAGGAAACAATAATAATAGAGAGGGACATAATATTTATAAGACCGGGCAAGTATTGGTACTAATGTGTATATGAGTTGATTCTGGATAATATTTTCCACCATTACCTTCCACTAGTATTTTTAATATAGCTGCTTTTTGACTATTTAAATTTTGAATATCAATGGCATATGAACCGTCTTTTTTATTATTACCATAATGGCAAGAACCATTCGCGTGATAACAGCAACTATCTCCGTCGTGGTCTTTATTATCATTGGGGCATTGTCCAAGATAATGATCACGGCAAGTAACTAAACCATGATTATCACTAATAGATGTAATAATTATATCGGAGACAGATAAGGTTACATTATTGATTGTTTTTGGCAATTTATCATAAATTTTTGCTAAAAATTTTGCTAAGGAAGGAGAAACATCTTGACATTGACTTGATTTTATACCAAAAATTTGAAATCCCAAACAACTATTACCGGTGATTGGCGGTGTCGTACCAACTGACCCATTATTTTGTTGGATTGATTGAGTATCAATTGCCGGTTCGCTAATACATTCCAATTTATTCCATTTGCCTCCTAAGGAAAAAACAGAAGCATCATTGGCGGTGAATTTTTCTATAATTAAATTGACACCCACCCAGGCAAAATAGATAATCAAAATGCCGGTTAAAGAACCGATGATTTTGGTCCGAGCGGATTTGATTTTATCGGGCGAGCCGGCACTGATGATCATTTCCAAACCAGCCCAGACAAACATGAGGAGCGAAGCGACGCCAGCCAGCATCAAAATTAGCCGCACAATCTTATTGATCATGGCGACAATGTCGCAAGTGCCACAACCGCCGGGTGTGTCGTAGCAGGGCATACACAGCAAACTGTCGCCACAATTTAGGGTTGAGGCAGAAGCCGCTAAAACGGCGATGGGGGTTAAAATTACGACCATTAAAATTAGGGGGAAAAGTAGATGTTTCATAAAATCATTATAGCATAAAAGCATTAAAGCATAAAAGCATTAAAGCAACAATATGTGCCTAGCGGCGAAATCAATAAACACCCCTCCGCCAGCTGGCGGACCCTTCCTTTTCAAAGATGGGAGAAAAATGCTAAAATATAGACATGAAACTATTCAACACCCTTGGCCGGAAAATGGAAGAATTCAAGCCCATTAAAAAGGGCCGGGTTTTGATGTATCATTGCGGGCCGACGGTCTATTGGACGCAGCACCTGGGCAACATGCGCGCCATGGTGCTCGCCGATTTAATTCGCCGGAGTTTTGAATATCTGGATTATAAAATAAAATTTGTGAGAAATTATACTGATGTCGGACATATGGTTTCTAATGCTGACGAGGGCGAAGATAAAATGGAAAAAGCCGCGAAGCGTGACCGACTTTCGCCGGATGAAGTGGCGGAAAAATATATTAAAATTTTTGAAGCCGATACCAAAGCTCTGAATATTTTGGAGCCAACTAAAAAACCACGGGCGACAGAATGCATTAAAGAAATTATTAAAATGGTACAAATTCTTTTAGAAAAAGGTTTTGCCTATTCCACTGATTTGGCAATTTATTTTGATGTGAGTAAAGCAAAAAATTATACGGCCCTTTCCAGACAAAATTTAGAAGAAAATATCAAGGACGCGGGCAAAGGCGAGGTTTTTGACCCGCAAAAAAAACGCGCCGCTGATTTCGCTTTGTGGTTTTTTAAAGCTGGCAGTCACCAAAATGCTTTACAGTTTTGGAAATCGCCTTTTTCTTCCCCACTTGTTAAAAATGGCGAAGGTTTTCCTGGCTGGCATATTGAATGCAGTGTTATGGCAAAGAAATTTTTGGGCGACACGATTGACGTTCATATGGGCGGAATTGAACACGTGCCAGTGCATCACACTAATGAAATTGCGCAAAGCGAGGCGGCTAGTGGGGTTAAATTTGTCAATTATTGGCTTCATAATGAGCATTTATTGGTTAATGATGGAAAGATGAGTAAATCCGCGGGTACGAGTTACACGGTGCAAGATATTTTGGACAAAGGTTATAATCCTTTGGTTTTACGTTATTTCTTTTTACAGGCACATTACCGGTCAAAACAGAATTTTACGTTTGAAGCGCTGGAAGCGGCAAAAATTGCATATAATAAATTAAGCGAATTTTTGAGTGAACAGCCAACAATTAACAATCAACAATTAACAAAAGGCAAAACTACAGATTACAAATTACTAATTACAAATTACAAAAATAGATTTATAGATTATATTTCCGATGATTTTAATGTTCCCGGCGCGCTATCTTTGATCTGGGAGATTATAAAAGACGGCACACTTTCCTACTCCGAGAAAAAAAAATTAATTCTGGACTTTGATAAAGTTTTGGGTTTGGGTTTGGATAAAATTAAAAAAGAAAAAATTGAAATTCCGGCGAAGGTAAAAAATTTAGTTAAAGAACGGGAAAAGGCCCGAGCAGATAAGCATTGGCAAAAAGCTGACGAACTGCGAGATAAAATTTATGATTTAGGATTTACAATTGAAGACACGGCTGATGGCACAAAAATTGAAAAAAAATAAAGGCCGACGAAAGTCGACCTTTTTGATTGTATTGAATTTATATCTTGAAGGGAACCCGCATCTTATCATCTACTTGATGTGTTCTGTAGTATTCATCGTCACGCCACTCATTAAAACCGGGGACAGAGGGATTGGGGGGTGTAAATTTACTTTGCCAGTAAATTGGCTTCCAGTCCGTATCATTACCAATCATCATATCACAATCATTAACAGGCACTAATTGCTTTGTCAACGCGCACATAACTTTAATGCCAATATTAAATTTTGCACAACCAGCGCCAGAATGAAAATCATATTTACTTGGCACAAATGGGCTAATGCCTCGTTTGTAACATTCAGATCGTGGCGCATAAGACGGCGTATAATAACCCGAAGGATCAGTCCAATCGTTAGTAGAAACAGTTTCGTCTCCCCAATGTTCCAGATGATTTGCTTTCAATTGTTCAAGTTTTTTTGCCTCTGCCCCAATACGTTGACCTTCTTTTATGTACCAGGGTTTTTTCTTATAGTCTAAATCCGGATAGGTTTTTAGTCCGGATGGCGCTTTAAAGGTCTTGAAAATCAAGCTTCCAATCACCGGGAGATTACACTGGCTGGCGAAAATTCGCCATTTTTCATTGTTGTATTCCTGAATCGGCCGAGAATGGATGATTTGTTTATTCACCAGCGCCGCGGCTTGGATATCCAGCCATTCTTCAAAATTAACTATTTCTAAACATTGCTGGCAACCCTTTTGCATTTTTTCCTCCTGGTTTTTTGGTAACGACAGGTATTTATCTTGTTTTGTTTTTTTGTCTTTTAGAAGCTGATTTGATTTTACTGGCCGTAAAATCCTTCCATAATTTATCACCGTCGGTTTGTCCGATTTCGTCCGTGCGCAGGACGTTTGTAGGTTTGATTTTTTCTTTTTGAATTAGAGAGAGTTCCGCTTGCTTTTTTCCCTTTTTCATACTTCCTCCTTGGTTTTGAGTTGATAAAGATCAAATTTTATGATAAAATTATCTTAGCATATGCCTATTTTTTGGTCAAAATTTAAGAAACCGATTCTGGCTTTGGCGCCGATGGCCGGGTACACAGACTCGGCTTTTCGCATTTTATGTTTGGAAAACGGCGCGGATGTGGTTTACACAGAAATGATTTCCGCCGAAGGACTGGCGCGGCAAAACAAGAAAACATTAAAGATGTTGGAATTTTTACCGGGCGAGAAAAATGTGATTGTGCAGTTGTTTGGAACAAATCCGGAGGCTTTTGGGAAAGCAACGGAGATTATAGGTAAAAGATCCCATCGGTCCGCCGTCAGCGGACCTCGGGATGACATCAACCCCATCGTGGGGATTGATGTCAACTTCGGCTGTCCAGCCAAAAAGGTTTTTCATACCGGCGCTGGGGCGGCACTCATGAATAATAAAAAAATGGCGCGAGAGATTGTGGAGGCGGTTTTAAAAAATACTAAGCTGCCGGTGTCCATTAAAATTCGCAGTCAAGTGAAAAACACCACGGCAGAAGAATTTATAGAATATCTGAAAGATCTGCCAATCGCCATGGTGATGGTTCATGGCCGGACACTGGCGCAGGGTTTTTCTGGCGAGATTAATTATGAAGCGATAAAAAACATTAAAAAACTTTTACCAAAAGTGATTGTTCTTGGTAATGGCGGAATCAATTCAGTGGAAGACGCGAGAATAATGTTGGAAAAAACCGGTTGTGATGGGGTGGGTATTGCTAGAGGCGCGTTAGGCCAGCCGTGGATATTTGGAGATATAAAAAAATATTACAACCACCCTGGTCCGATACTACATCGGACCACCCCTCCTTTAAAAGGAGGGGATGCCACCGTCGCTATCCTCCCCTTTCGAAGGGGAGGTGCTCCGACCGCAGTCGGAGCGGAGGGGTTGAAGATCTGGCCGGAAATAAAATCTACCATGCTTGCTCATGCCAAGCTTTTTCTCAAACAAAATGAAAATTTAATTCCTCTGCGCAAACACTTAGTTCATTATGTCAAAGGTCTGCCGAACGCTTCGGAATTGCGGCAGAAATTGATTCAAGTGGAAACATTGGCGGAGCTTGAGAAAATTTTAAAGAAATAAAAAGGCCGTCGTGAGATGCGACGGCTTTGCACAAATATTTTTATTGGCTGTATTTTTTGAGCCAATTTTCAACTTCTGATAGATGAAGGCCCGAAATCAGAGCAAGAGCTTTCTTGTTGCGTTTACCACCAATGTTGTGGATTTCAAAAAATCTCCAACAAAGGTTTCCCGCAAGATTCCGGTAAAATCTTCGAAAATCATTTACGAGTTTTTTACTTTCCTTCATTGATGAAAAACGAGAAAATCTTATCTCAATAACCAGAAAACCATCGCTTACTCCGGCTGTAAAAAAATCTTCTCGTTCTACTATTGTTGTTCTAAGCATGACTAATTCCCCCTGTTTAGTTTTTCCTCCAATAATGAATTGTGTTTTTACCTTATCATAGTTAATTTAATAATGTCAAATAACCTTGAGATCCCTCGGCTCTTAACTTCCCTATGAGGCCGCTCGGGATAAACTGCTGAATTAAAACAATCTACGGCTGTAAAATATCTTCAGTCCGGCCGTTGATGGAAATTATGATGCTACTGACGGTGGAAAATTGTTTTAGAGTTTCGGAAATTTGCGCGCGGATGGCCGTGACGCGGCAAGAACCACCCACCCCACTCTCCAAATCAGAACTGAAATCTACTTTGGCCACGCCGTCTGTAATTTCTAATTTTTGAATTTTCACGCCAGCAGGAATGGTGGTGGTAAAACCTAAATCTTTTTCGGCCTGGCTCGGGCCTTTCAAAAGTTCTTCCAAAGCCACGCGGGCGATGCCTTCAGTTTTATCCACTTCCCTTTCCACCGCTAAAAATTTGCTGCAATCATAATCAGTGGACGCGTCCAGTTCGGAATTTTGAAAAAATACTTTCACTTTTATTTTTCCGTTTGATTTTAGGTATTGTATCGGGATGTTTAAACTGTCATTGTTTTGCGGCAAACCCGACGGATTATCGCGCGCTAAAATTAGGCGGCCGCTGCCATCGGCGGAAGCGATATATTTTAATTCTGCCTGAAAAGGCACAAAATTTTCCGTCATCCAATCACTCTGGGCTTCCGCGATGCCGGTACCCAAAACATTGCCTTGCGCGTCAATTAATTTAACCGGAAACGAGGCTTCAAAAAACCAAAAGCCGCGCGCCTGACCTTTAATAATAATTGGATTCCCCACCAAGGTGAGCGGCCGCGGTTCGTCCACTCGAATGGTATTTTCTTTTTCCAATAAATTTCCAATATCTTCAGTAAAAGTTTTTCCATTAGCATTACAGCGCCTGGGATAACTTTCCATAATTGGATTGCCGGCGGCCGCGCAGTCGGCAAAATTTGTTATTTCAGTTTTCTCCGGTCGGTAGAATTGATGGTAAGCAAAATAACCCGCGACAATAATCAATAAAATGACGATAAAAGTAAGGAGTTTTTTCATATTTTTTGAATATTTAATTAAATTAAGTGTAGCAAAAATACAATAAAAAATCCACCTCTTGGCTCTAGGTATTTAATTGAACTTGACAAAGATTCAATCTTATACTATACTTAATAATTGTACGTTTCCAAATTAAAGCAAGGAGGTAAAAATAGCCATAAAATGGCGTATGTAACATTAATTAAGAGAATGAATTAAACTTATTAACCCAAAATACAAGGAGGAATAAAAACAAACAAAAGTGGGGTAATTTTAACTGAATTTACTAACCCAAAACAGGAAAGCGAGGAATTAATGGAAACACCAAAGGGCGTGGATGTAGCAATCAGTTTTGACACGACGGGTTCAATGTATCCGTGTCTGACGCAGGTGCGTAGGCACGTGGAACAGACCGCTCGCAGATTATTTCGGGATATTTCCGGTTTGCGACTGGCCATTATCGCCCATGGTGACTACTGCGACGCGAGTCGAACATATGTCACCAAGAAAATGGATTTTTCAACCAATCTGGAAGCCATCTGCCGGTTTGTCAGAACAGTCGGGGCGACTAATGGTGGCGACTCGCCCGAGTGCTACGAATTGGTACTCCGAGAAGCGCGTGGTTTGAGTTGGCAGGCCGGAAACGAGAAGGTGCTCGTGATGATCGGCGATGACGTGCCGCACGAAAAAAACTATCCTTTAAATAAGGATCGGATTGACTGGCGCAATGAGCTTGAACTGCTCCTGGAAGCAGGAATCCATGTTTATGGCGTTCACGCCATGCCGGGAATCCGACAGCATTCAAGACATTTTTACAAAGAGATTGCCAGTAAAACCAAAGGTTATTATCTGACCCTGGACCAATTCTCCGCCATCGTCGACATCATTTTCGCCATCTGCTACAAGCAAGCCGGCAACGGAAGCCTGAAAAATTTCCAGCAGGAAATTCGAGGGGAAGGGCGCATGAGCCGTAATATGGCCTTCGTTTTTCAAATGCTGACCGGCGAGCCGATGGAGGTGGTAGCGTCCTACAACGGTCTGGTTCCCGTTCCGGCCGGACGCTTTCAAGTTCTTCGAGTCGATGAAGACCAAGCGATTCGTGATTTCGTCGAAGATCAAGGGCTGGTTTTTAAAACCGGCCGAGGCTTCTATCAATTCACGAAGTCCGAGATGATTCAGGAGAAAAAAGAAGTCGTCCTGATGGACAAAAATACGGGCGATATGTTTTCCGGCGAAGAAGCCCGTCGAATCATCGGCCTTCCTTTCGGCATGAGAGGTAAAATCAAACCGGTGAGTCTGGAGCAGTTCAATATCTTCGTGCAGAGCACTTCCTACAACAGGAAGTTGATTGGCGGAAGTCTGTTTTTGTACGAAGTGACGGATTAATAATACAATGTGTTTAAAGAGCCTGTATTCAATACGGGCTCTTTTTTTATTATTTATCATTAACTGGACGCTAAGTTTAATAAACTGATAAACAAACAAAAAATCTGTTAAACTCCGGGGGTCCCGATGTGATATCGGGACGAAATCCACGTTAACCCGCCTGCCTGCGCTATGCTCTGGGGGAAGGAATCGAACCTTCACTAACCACGTTAACAGCGTGGCGTTTTACCATTAAACTACCCCAGAGCGCAGAGCATTGCGGGCAGGCAGCGTGGCGTTGTACCACTCAACTACCCCGGAGCTCAACAGATTAATTTATTATAAAAACCGGCTTAATTGGCCGGTTTTTATACTTTTATAAATAAGATAAAATCCGGCCTATTTTGGGTCGTTATTATTGTTATTATTATTGTTATTAAATTTTATGGTCATAACTATTTAAGTATAGCAAAATTATGTAATAAAGTCAAGTTATTTAAAATAATAGGCAATCCAGCGACCAAGATAGAAAGAAACTACCATCACGACAAGGGCGATGGAAAGATGTTCGCGAATAACAGGAAAAACCTTTTTCTTTTCACTTTTGGCCAGACGATAACTTTGTAAAATTAAAATTATAGCTCCCCAGGCAAAAGCAAAATACATGGCAGTATGAACAGGAAAAAGCAAAACACTGACAACAAAGGTACAGGCAAAAATAGCTTTAAATAAAAAAGTAAAAAATGTCGCTTGCCAAACCTCTTTGTTGGAAAAATTACCTTCTGATTCTTTGGCGACATGCACACCTAAAGCATCGGAACAAGAATCAGCCACAGCGATGGTTAAAATACCACCAATGAGAACCAGTCTGGAACCAGTGCTGGATTCCAAACCGGTCATGAGGCCGAGAGTGGTAATGGTGGCCGAGGTTAAACCAAAACCCATGCCAACGCGTAAACTTTTAAGCATAAATTTATAGTTAATAAGTTATTACGCAAACCTCGGGGATATGGATTCGAACCACAATTAAGTGCTTCAGAGGCACCTGTCCTACCATTAGACGATCCCCGAGGTTTACATAATAAAAATATTCTATCTGATTTTTTTTAAAAAAGCAAGACTTAAACCCGGAGATGTTTACCCATAGCGATGAGAGTGGAAATTAAATTCAAGAAAATTATGGCCAGCAGTTCAAAACCGAAAATATAGAAGAAATTATGCAAGAGATAATCAACTAAATTGAATTTAATATCGGCAAAAAAACTGTGGACCGAGGGCGCCAGAAAATTGAGGCCGATAAAAAACAGAATCCAAAAAACCAAACAGCCCAGAAGCGCGTACATGACGCTTTCCACCAAAAACGGCCCGCGAATGAACCAATTGGAAGCGCCGACCAGTTTCATGATGCTAATTTCATCGCGATGGACATAGATGCCCATGCGAATGGTATTCAAAACCACCAAAAGCGAAATGAGAGCGAAAACGATGCTTAAAATCAGGCCAATTTGCTTGATTTTGGCGCTGACGCTTTCAATACGCTCAATGATTAACTGATGATCATCATAATCAATTTCTTTGGTGATTTCATCAATTTTAAAATCCTGAATGCTTTTTAAAATTATCGGATAATTTTTAAGATCATCGGCTTTGACGGTTAAAACGGGACCCAAGGGATTTGTTTCAATTTCTTTTAGAGCTTCTTGAATTAATTCATCACCGCTGTGAGTTTGTTTAAAAAGTTCCAGGGCAGAATCGGCGGAAACATAATTGACGGCCACGACATGAGACATTTTTTCAATTTGATTTCTAATCAAAGTTACTTGTTCCTCTTTAGCGCCAGCTTCAAAATAGAGTGAGATGTCCACCCGATCTTTGACCGCGGTTACCGCCTGTTCCGTCACCACATTGATTAAAATTAAAGTCGTTAAAGAAAAAACAGTTAAAACAATAATAGTGACGGTCACCAAAGACAGCCAGATGTTTCGAAGAAACGACTGGAAGGCGAAACGGAGAATGCGGGTGAAAGATAAGATAAACATAGTTAGTAGCCTGCCCTGAGCGAAGGTCCGACAATAGTCGGACCGGAGTCGAAGGGCCCCAGATGAAATTGGGCGGATTATAAATCCCGAATTAAAATTTATAATTTTGAGCCTTTTATTTCCTTATTTCTTTATATCTTTATCAATTATCACTTCGGCCACGGGATCCTTCGTCCTCCGACATAATGTCGGAGTCCTCAGGATAAACTTAATAAAAAAACTATAAAATATATTTTCCTCTTTCCTGATCGGCGACAATTTGTCCATTATCAATCGTCACTACTCTCTTTTTCAAAGCGTTAACCACTTCGCGATTATGGCTGACAAGCAGGATAGTGGTGCCAAGTTCATTAATTTTCATTAGGAGATCAATAATTTCACGTGTATTGATGGCGTCAAGATTGCCGGTGGGTTCATCGGCCACTAAAATTTTGGGACGATGAGAAAGAGCACGCGCGATAGAAACGCGCTGCTGTTCGCCACCGGAAAGCTGGTCGGGGAATCTTTCATGTTTTTCTTCCAGACCGACAATTTTTAGAACTTGCGGCACAATTTTGTTTATTTTCTCCATGGGTTCACCAGCCACTTGCAGAGCAAAAGCCACATTTTCTTCCACTGTTTTTCTGGGTAAAAGCTTGTAATCCTGAAAAACCACGCCGATTTGACGGCGCAAAATGGGCACGTGACGGGCGGGAATGTTCGTGATGTCCCAACCACCAACAATAATCCTGCCTTTGGTCGGCCTTTCTTCCGCAATTAAAACTTTAATTAAGGTTGTCTTGCCGGTGCCGGACTGGCCCACAATGGAAACAAATTCTCCCGGTGCCACATGAAAATCCACGTCGCGCAGGGCGTGGGTGTTCGGCGGATAAACCTTGGTGACGTTTTTAAAATGGATCATGAAATTTTCACTCAATTTTTAATAACGGTACAACATCAATCGCCGGTTCTTCGTAAGGATGATTTTCTTTTACGGCTTTTAAAACTTGTTCTAATTTTTCTTTATGACAAATTGTTTCTATTAATTCTTCCGGCACTTCTTCAAATTTTCCAATCTCTCCAATTGTTGGATTGGCGCCAGTGAGCGGATGAAATCTACCGATTCCTGAATAAGAAAAAGAACAGAAATCATAATTTCCTTGAATACCGGCACCAGCTTCGCCCAAAGTTTTACGTAATTTATCAGCCGCTTCGCCGGCTGGCACAGTAATTCTTATTTTTACAAAATCAGATTCTCTAATCATAAATTGATTATTCTCTGGATTCCCGCTTTCGCGGGAATGACAACAAACTATTAAAACAATTTTTATTGTACTTCTCTGTTGACCGCTCCCCTAGTCTTGGAACCGAATTGGCCATTAATGGGAGTGATGCTATGATCTGTTTGAAATTTTTTTATGGCATCTCTGGTGAGGCCATAATAGTTGCCGGTGTTGAAACCACTTTCCAGATAGCCCTTGTCAATTAAAAATTCTTGCAGGCGTTTGACATCGGGGTTGTTGGTCAGTCCGTATTTTAAATTGGCTGAAAATTCCGCGGCGGCCAAAAGATTGCTTGAATTAGGACCGATAATTTTTGAATTTTCTGGCGCCAATCGCGCCAGAACTTGGAAAAGACCACTGGATGAAGAACCGAGCGCGTTGAAAGCACTGTGGGTTAAATCAACAATTCTATTATCAACATAGGGGCCGCGCGAAACTACTTTAATTGTAACACATTTTTCCGATTTATCTAAACGACAGACTTCAATTTTTGACCCGATGGGAAAGCGGTTGGAAGCGCAATTCCATTTGGAACTGGGCGTTAAACTGTCGGGATACCAAGAGGCATAGGCCTCAAATTCATTGGACAAGACAAAAAACGCCACCAAAGCATAACGGAAAGGAATTTCGGCTGACCAGGTGTCATTTTTTAAATCACGAATCGTTTTAAGCGGGCGCCAAGCGCCAAGATTTTTATCAAAATAATGGATGACGCGGCGCTGCATGTTGGTGACACCCGGGGCGAGGCCAGTCACCAAATCAAATTGGCTGGTAGTGGGCACAGGATCTAATCTTTTCCTTTCAAAAATTAAAATTGGCGAGGTGGTGCTGGTTTCGGCACTTAAAATATCAAACTCAAAAACCGGAGAAAATAATTCTCCTTTAATGGGATTCTTTTTTTCATTAACCACCGGACCGGAGGGATAATTTTGGGCGTACAGTTCGCACAAAGTAACTTTCGTTTCCGCGGAAAATTTTTGCGCCGGAATTTGCAAGGAAAAATTCAGAGTCGGGTCAGTGGTGATGGCCAGAGTCGCCAAAACTCCAGCAAAAATTGTGGCCGCATCATAATTGATGATATTTTCTTTGACTGCCCAGGTATTGGCCGTGGTAATTTCTTCAGCTGAAATACCGCATGGTAAAAAAGCCGTTAAAAATGACAGAAAAATGAGCAGGGAAATTTTTCTTGACATAAATTTTATATGATGCTAAAATTTATTTGTTTAAAAAATACATTATAATTTAGGAGGAAACGATGGTTTTGCCGAAAATTTATTTATACGGATTGGTAATCAGCGGAATTTTAATCTTTGTTGGCGGCTGGCAGATTTATCTGACAGAAAACAGAAAAATGGCTTTTGGCACCAAAAAATGGTTTAAGGGGGTGGTATTTTTTTCCAGCGCGCTTTCACCGCTAATCGTGTTCCTTAACAGTAAATTCCGAAAAAATAAAAAATATCTTTCCAAAACACACGAACCATTAATTTAAAAAGGAGGAACAAATGCCAAACAGGGCTTGGGGAGTGGTAATTTTGTTTGCACTCATCGTGCTGGCAAGTTACGCCACTGGTTTCGTTTTCTTCTGGAAAATGCGGGTGGACGACGAAATTGAAGCGTCGTTCTGGAAAAAAGTAAGATTCTGCCTTTTTGACGGTTATGTGCGCACGTTCCATTGGATAGCGAATTAAAAAGTATTAGAAAATCTTTAACGCAGGCCACGTCCTGCGTTTTTATTTTTGATTAGCCGAAGGTGGGATTCGAACCCACGACCTACGCGTTACGAATGCGTTGCTCTACCAACTGAGCTACTTCGGCAGAAATTATTTAATCAGGGTAAGCCAATTTTTATATTTATCAACACTACCAGTTACCACCTTTCGATATTGCTCTTGGAGAGCATTAAAAACAGGTGAGGGCGCTGAATTTTTAGAAAAATATCTGTCAATTTTGGTGACATATTCCAATTCAATGCCGGTGCCGGTTAAAAAAATATCATCAGCCTGGCGCATAAAATCCGGACGAATATTTTTTTCATAAACTTTTATTTTCAGGTCGCGCGCAATTTGGATGATGCTGTCTCTGGTAATACCACCCAGAATATTTTTTAATTTTGGCGTATAAAGAATATTGTTTTTTATAATAAAAATATTATTAACCGCTCCTTCGGCAACAAACCCCTTAACATCAAGAAAAAGAGGCTCGTCAAAGCCGGCCCGGCGCGCTTCTAAAAAACCAAGAAGCCCATTGGCATAATAGCCGCTGATTTTTGCTTTTAAATCAACGGTGGCAGGATCCAATCTTTTAATTTTTACAATTTTCATCTTAACTGATTTTTTTTGCAAACTATCTTGCCAGGGCCAGATTAAAACCATAACGGTCAATTTGGCACCAACGATATTGATGCCCATTTTCGGTTCAGAATAGAAAGCAATGGGCCGAATATACCCGGAAGTTGCCTTGTTAACCCTGATAAGATTAATGATGGCTTTGGCAAAATTATTTTTTGTAACACCCAGATCCATGTTTAAAACAGAGGCGGAATAGAAAAATCTGTCCAGATGCGCTTTTAGCCGAAAAATGGCCGATCCTTTTTTGGTTTTATAAAAACGGATGCCCTCATAAACACAAGCGCCATAATTAAGGCCCTGATGAAAATTCAAAAAACTCGCCTTTTCCAAGGGAACTATTTTTCCATTAAGCCAAATTTTATTTATTGGTTTCATTTGATGGCGATGAAATATAATGTTTTAGCTGATTTAATTAACTTTATTTTGGAAAAACCGCTTTTTTTTAAGGCACGGGCAAATTCTTTTCTGGTAAACAGATAAAAAGAGTTTTCATCAATTATAAATTCGGATTTCTGGCCAGTTTTCCAAAGCGCGGAATGTTGTCTATGTTTTAATATCTGGCCAGTTATTTTATTCGTTTCAACCACCAGGGCTTGTTGTTCGCCTTTTTTATAGTAATTGATAAGGGCCGGATATTTTTTTTCTCCCTGATAGTTGGGGGCGTTAAATATAAATTTCCCGCCCGTTTTGAGTGAAGCAAAAATTTTCTTCAAACCGGCTGCCAGGGCTTTGCTGCCCATAAAATAATTAATGGCTTGCCTGATACAAACCGAATCAAATTTTTTCTGATAGCTTATTTTTTGCATATCAAGCTTCGTAACCTGATATTTTTTTATCCCCTGTTTTTTGGCTTTTAATTTTAATTCTCGGAGCATTCCTTGGCTGGCGTCTAAACTTATAACCCGAAAACCCTTTTTTAATAAAGGAATGGTGATTTCACCGGTGCCGGCTGCTAAATCTAAAATTAATCCTTTTTGGGGGGTATTCTTCTCTACTAAAGCAACAAAATCCGGCACGCTTTTTAAATATCGCTGATAGAGCAAGTCATAAAATTCCGGAAATTTTTTGTAAGAATTACCTGAGTACATAATTAACGGTTTCTGTTAAATCCCGGCCAAGCGCGACAAGCCCGTGGTTTTTAAGATTAATAATTCTGATATTTTTTTTAAATAAATTGAGAGGTTTAATCGCGTAATTTAATGTGCCAGGAGTATAAGGAAAATCTGTGGTCGGCGCTGTTTTGATAAAACTGTGAGTGTGGACGACGGCATTAACTTTGGAAAATTTTTCAAAAATAGCCGCCGTTAACACGGCATTAAAAGACGCTTTTCTCTCCCCCACCGCTTCAATAAAAATTTTTCTTTTTTGCCAATCAATTTTTTTTACCAACACAACATCATCCGGACGAAGAATTTTTTTATTGCTTTGGCGGGCGGTAATTAAAAAAGAATTGCCACCAACTCTGAGCGATAAGCTGCCGTGGCCAGATTTGGAACCGGCAAAAAAATCAGTCATGAGGCCGTGTTTGCTTAAACGGGCGCAAAGCTTTTTAAAAAGTTTTATTTCGTTTTTGTATTTTTTATTAATTGATTTGTTAATTACCAAAACAGTTTTAAAATGAGCGCTTAAAGTGCGTTTTTCCACAAATTCCATGATTTTTTCGGATAAATTAGGCTCCTGAAGTTTCAAAAAGCCTTTTTCCGGAGTTACAATAAATACTTCGCGCCGCCCTGATTTTATTTTAGAAAGATCATTGGCGATAACGAGGTCGGATCCGTTTTCTAAACCGGATTTATAGGCCACCTCCAACAATTCTTTTTTTGCGACGCCCGATAACAACTTGAATCCCACCTGAAAGAGTGGTTGTTTTGACCAAGATTTGACAAATTTAATAACTTTGGGAAGACGCTGGAGATGGAGAGTTAAGACTGATTTTACTGAAGAAATCTTTCCCTGATGTGGCCGGATTCCATAATCAGGAACAGCGGCGCCCAGAAAAACGCAATCTATTTTAATTCTATTTAATATTTTTTTCAACTCTTTAGCATAATCATCATAGGTTTCATAAACAATAAGTTTTAATTTACGGTTTGCATTTGGAATTTTGGCGTTTTTCGCGTATAAATAGATGACTTCATGATTTCTGTTTAAGGCAGTTTGGGCAATCTTAGCTGGAAATGAACCAGTGCTAAAATTTCCAATGTGCCTGACATCGTCAATTTTTACTATGGGTCCGCCAGCAGTGATTAAAACGCGCATATCTTTATAATTTAATTGATTTTCTCTAAGCGGGTGGCGGCCCCGCAAGTATGCGGGGTCTTCGCTCGCTACGCTCGCTTCGAGAATCTTATATTATAAGCGGGTGAGCGGAATTGAACCGCCTTCCTTAGCTTGGGAAGCTAATATAATAACCGTTATACGACACCCGCGACATAAAATTTTCAATTTTTAATTTTTAATTTTTAATAAAAAAATTTTATTCGCGTGTAAACACATACTCCACCCACTTCTGCCAATTTGGCCGCGTATCTTTTAAGGTTTGATTTTTACTATTTTCATCGCGATTGATGATAATCACCCCCTCCCCTTCTTTTTTATAATTTAAATTCTGGCGAGCTTGGAGTTCCAAATAATCTTTGCTTTCAGAATAACTTAAAAGCCGCGCTAACTCCAAATTAGAAGTTTCCAGTTTTTGCGCTTCCAGACGCAATTCATTCAGGCGGGAATTGATTTTTCCTTGCCGCCTGTTTTCCTGAAAAAAAGCCAGGCCAATAAACAATGCCAAAAGCAGCGCCAATAAAATAAATTTACCGGAATAAAAAAAGCTGACAAATTTAGATTGCGTTTGGTGATGATACATAGCAACAAGTAGTTTATCTTGAGCGGAGCAAGAGATTTTGTCGATTACTAAATTATTTATTAACGAATTATAAATTAACGGATTATTTTATCAACGAGATCCCTCCGCTCGTCCCGAAGCCTCGGGACTCAGTCGGGATAAACTGCTGGCTTTTTAAATCGCCACTACCCAGGCCAACATACTAATGATAACAAAAAAAGAGATGATGATCCAGAAAATTTTAATTAATTTTTTGCGTTTTATTTTCATAACAATGAGTAATAAAGATATAGGGAAATAAGGATATAGGGATATAAGTTTGATTTTTTATTTCCTTATATCCTTATATCTTTTATTATTTTAAATTGAGATTCCTCGGCTCTCCCGAGTACTCGGGATCGCTCGGGATAAACTGCGGTAGAATTATCTCTTTAACACCGACAAATATGCTTCCGCCGGAATATCAACTCTCCCCCGCCCCAGGGCTTTCATTTTTTTCTTGCCTTTTTTCTGTTTGTCCAAAAGTTTGTTTTTGCGCGAAACATCGCCACCGGAAAGAGTGCCGATGACGTCTTTGCGATACGGCGCCACGCGCGAAGAAGCAATAACTTTGCCGCCTTTTTGCTTGCCAATGTTTTGATAGCCGAGCGTGGCCTGAATTTTGATTTCAAACATCTGCTTGGGCAAAGTGTCTTTCAAGGCATCCACGATTTTTCGGCCGACTTCATAGGCCGAATCGCGATAGACAATCGTGGCCAAAGAATCTATCATTTCATCGGCGACCACAATATCCAATCTTTCCACTTCGCAGGGACGATAACCGATTAAATCATAATTAAGCGAGGCATAGCCGGAAGAAACGCTTTTTAATTTGTCATAAAAATCAGTCAAAAGCGAGGCCAAGGGCAATTCATAATGCAAATTGAGGCGGTTTTCCGACAAGTAGGTGGTGTTGATGTAGCTGCCGCGTTTTTCCGCCACGAGCTGCATAATTCCGCCAAGATATTCTTTGGGTGAGATGATGTCAATTCTGACCCAGGGCTCTTCCACCGCGATATTTTGCAGATTATTGGGTAGTTCCTGCGGCGAACGAATAATTTTTTCTTTGCCATTTTCAATTAATTTGTAGGCGACGCTTGGTACAGTAACCATCAAATCCAATTTATGTTCACGGTGCAGGCGTTCCTGAATTATTTCCAAATGCAAAAGACCTAAGAATCCGCAGCGGAAACCCGGGCCGAGCGCCGGCGAATGTTCGGGCTCAAAACTTAAAGAAGCATCAGTCAGTTTTATTTTTTCCAAGCCCTCGCGCAAATCTTCAAATTCAATTCCTTCTTTGCAAAAAAATCCAGCAAAAACCATGGGCTTAATTTCTTTATATCCCGGCAAAGCCAAAGATGAAAAATTTTGGTCTTCTTTATTTTTCGCTAAAGTCACGGTGTCGCCGACACGACAGGAAGAGAGTTCTTTAAAACCGGTAACAATGTAACCGATTTCACCGGCGCGCAAAATTTCGCTTTTGATTTTTTGCGGTTTGAAATAGCCGACTTCCAGAACTTCGCTTTCTTTGTTGGTACCCATGAGTAGAATTTGATCGCCGCGTTTGACTTCGCCGTTCAAAAGGCGCACATAGGCCACGACGCCGCGATAATCATCATAGACCGAATCAAAAATCAGAGCTTGAAGTGGTTTTTCGTTTTCGCCAATTGGCGCGGGTACGTTTTTTATAATTTGCTCTAATATTTTTTCCACGTTTTCTCCGGTTTTGCCGGAAACTTTTAAAATTTCAAAATTGTCAGCCAGAGATTCAATAATCACTTCCTTTATTTCTTCCTCGGCTTCAGGCACATTGGCATTAGGCAAGTCAATTTTATTAATGACTGGGATGATTTTCAGGCCCTGGTCAGTGGCCAGGTGATAATTGGCTAATGTTTGCGCCTGTACGCCTTGGGTGGCATCCACGAGCAAAATGGCGCCTTCCACCGCGGCGAGCGAACGGGAAACTTCATAGGTGAAGTCCACATGGCCGGGAGTGTCAATCAAATTTAAAATATATTTTTGGCCGTCTAATTCATAGTCCATGCGCACCGGTTGTAATTTGATGGTGATGCCCCGCTCGCGCTCCAATTCCATCGTGTCCAAAAGTTGGTTCATCATTTTTCTTTTTTCCACGGTTTTGGTCAATTCCAAAAAACGGTCAGCCAGAGTTGACTTACCGTGATCAATATGGGCGATGATGCAGAAATTACGGATGTTATTCATAAGCTTGAATATAAATAAATTATAGCTAAAATTTCTTAATTTGGCAATTGAAAGGTAATAAGTAATAAGCAACTAGTAATAAGGGGATTGTAAATAAAAGATAAAACAAAAAACCGCCTTTTTTGGCGGTCTTCTTTCTCGCCATTTACTGGCGCAGGAATCCAGAGTTTAAAATTAATGTTTTTGAGAAGAGAGATTTTGTTTTTTCCCAAGGCGGCGGGCGCCCGAAGGAACCGTGCCGGTGAATGGGAGTTTAATTCTAAACTCGTTTTTTGTTTTCCCGCGCCTGTAAATAATGACAAATAACTGACAACTTATAATATACGACTTATAATTTTCAACTAAAGTATAGCAAAAACAATAAATAGTAACAAGTAATAAGTAATAAGTAACTAGTAATAAAGAGAAAGTTTGATTAATTTTGCTATAGCAAAATTAATCAAACTTAGTAATTGGGAAAGAAAATAAAAAACGGCCAAGAGTGAGGGACTCCCGAGCCGCGTGAAACTTTTAAGAAAAATTGCCTTACCGTAAAAAATTTACCTCACCGGAAATGACAATTGTTTCAGTCGTTCCCGGGAGAATTGTTGTCTCTGTATTGTTTTTTTCTTCAAAAAAATGTATGAGGCGAGTGGACGGGTTAAAATCTATTTGCCCGCTCACCACTCTCCACTCCCTACTTCCAACAGTGACTGTTCTCAACATGTTTTCCTCCAATCATTCTGAAATTGTAATTGCGGTTCTGATCTTTCCCTCACCTGACTTCCCTTTTCTTTCTAAATCGCGAGTGAACGCGATTTTATACGCGAGTTTACGCCAAAAGAAAAAAGGATGCCGGGTGAAGGGCGACGGTGTGACGTCGCTTTGAAAAAAAATGGAAAGGGTGTTTGATATCCCAAAAGAGATAAATGGCACCAAACACCCTTTCCCCTGTCCCAGCAAATTGTTTTGACGTGCCCAAGACCGGGCCGCTACTGACACTTTGCTGGAGAAGTGGATTGAAGTCGGGAGAAAATTTACTCCTCACTCGCCTTGATGTCCTTTCGAACAGTCATAGACTAATTGCTTCAACCCCCTCATTTATAATCTTTTGAAAAATTATAAATGAGGAGGAAGAAAATTTTGGTTTATTTAAATTATTAATTTTATCAGATTATTAGATTATTAACTTGCGCCCGCGGAACTGGAGATTAGCTTTTGATGCTGCTAGAGAAAGAGCATCAAGAACCATGAAGATTATTGAAACCCCTCGCTTTTAAGCCGTCGTCTGATCTCGCGGTTTAGAGCGGAAGAGACCTCTGGGCGATTAGCTTGGAATATGGAATATTGAAGCTAAGGCCACGAGAGCAAACGGCTTAGTAGCAAGGGGGAGCATGGTTTGTTCTGTCTGCCTGTATTTTGCCGAAGCAAAATTATGGCAGACCAGCAACTTCGCACGAGGGAAAAATTCAGGTTGCCCCAAATTTTTCCTCTTTGAAACTGCTGGCTAATCTCCATGTCGGCGGGGAGATTTTTATCCTCCCCTTTCGAAGGGGAGGTGGGTTGAGCGGAGCGAAACCCGGAGGGGTTGTGTGATTATTTTTACCACAACCACCCCGCCTCGTTTCACTCGGCACCCCTCCTTCGAAAGGAGGGGATATAAAAATCAAAATTTATATTTTTAACGAGCATTTTTCCAATCTCTGGCTTCTACTAGAGGGTGTCATCCTGATCCGCCGGCTGGCGGAGAAGGATCTCGTAGAATTTTTACGAGATTCCTCCCCCGAGTACTCGGGGTTCGGAATGACATTCGTTTGTAAAACTCATAGATTGAGGGCCGAAACGATTAATGAAATATCATTTCGGCCTGATGTGGTGATTTTACTACGAGGGTAATTCATCCAATGTTTCGTGGTCCTTCATCTTGCGTAGGTCTTCACGAACCTTGCGCAAGTCTTGGCGGGTCTTTTTGTTTTCGTATGTTACATGACTTACGACTATTATGGAGCACCCACCTATGCCCACAAGTAAAAGAACAAGCGGCACTAACATATGCATACCCCCATCTTTTAAATGAACTTTTTCCGACCGAGAATCGGCCGGGGAAATTTGGATGGCCACCAAAAGGAGTATTAACCTTCTTCGGTTATCCTGACCCGGAGGACAGGAGCCTTTGCCTATCCGCCCATCGCGGACATTAGAGGTGTTTCTCCTCTAACGGCTGGTGGCCGTTAATTTTTATTTTTCTAAATTATCAATTGAGAAGGCGGGATTCGAACCCGCGACCGCCTGTTCCCCGAGCAGGTGTGCTGACTTACTCCCCAATCTTTTATTTTTATTTTTCCAAACCATCAATATAAATGTCTGGATTTCCGCCTAAGGTGGAAATGACAAAATTGATAACTTGGAAAAATTGGGGAAAGCTGATTCTGAGAGGCGTTATGACGCCTAGAATCTCTTTTCCCCAATGCCATTTCTAGGGCTGGCGATACCCTTATTACCCGCATACACGATGGTATGCAACTTTGAAGCTCGGGTCGATTGGACCCTGTGAGCCACCCGCGGCAACCGCGGCCAGCTCTTTGCCCGCTTTTTTGTCTGACCTCTGACACGCGAGCTAATCAGAGGCGGATGTAATGAGAGACGGGAGAAATGGGCGGCTGATCATCGCGGTGTTCATGAAACCCGCGCGGATTTACCGGGCACTTCGCCATCATCAACCATTTAAGAACCCAATCCTCAATCACGTCTCTCTCGAAAATGCACCGATGTTGGCAATCACCATCTTTTAGGGACGGGTCAGCCCGTTTGTCTCCAGAACAATGCCGGAGGACGGGGCTCGTAAAACGAGCGCGAACATTGGCACATTTTGTCGGAATGGCAGGATTCGAACCTGCGGCCCCATGCTCCCAAAGCATGTGCGCTACCAGCTGCGCTACACTCCGAATAAATATTTTGTTGTCATCCCGAGCGAACAACGACCTCTCTCCATCTCTCCCCTTATTAAGGGGAGAGGGACGAACTGTTCCCCTCTCCTTTACAAGGAGAGGGTCGGGGGTGAGGTCGTCACTCAATCGGAATGACAAAATAATTTATTTTTTTAAACTTCTCTAAGCCATCAAATTTTATAAAATTACCTTGATAGCTTGGAAAAATGGCGGAGATATAGAATCGCCGCCGAGAATGACTGTTGTCGTCAACGCATTGGACCTTAAACCTTTCACTGTCGGGTGTCCACGGATGTCGCGAATCTCTCAAACTTGAAAAAAAATCGGGTGGCGGTCGCGAGGTTGACCTGGAACCCGCACAAAGGCAGGCTCGCCACAAAGGGCGCGATCAGCGGAAAGTAGTCGGCATGTCTTAAGCCGCGCTACTATCACCGAATGCGCGCCGCCACCCGGTTCGTGCGAAAGTCCCCCGCAATTCCCTAAGAACGCCTCGGCGGGTTAATTCCCGAAGGGACTTTCCAGCACGTGCCAGGGTAAAGGACGATGAACCGCCCTGGTTCGGTTTCGGTGTTCGGCCGGCAGTTGTTGTGCCGAAGCGGCAGGCTGGGAGAAATCGGCGAAATTCCGACTCGTCCGCTACACCCGGCGCTTTTCTCGTTCGGGCCCCCGGTTTGACGTCCGCGGGGGCAGGTTCAGCCGCACTCACGATGGCGGCTTTTCGATGTGGCCGGCCGAAACACCAGTCACGGACCCGGGAGCTTTCACCCGGTTCGCTTTTTTCCACACCGGATTGGGCCGGAGGGACGCGGCGATAGGGCGAGGTTGCGGCGAACCGCTGGGGAACCATCCCATAAACCTCTGGTTTTCTCTCCACATCCTATCGTTAGTGCGTCCGCCCCCAGCCATCCGGTCCGGACAGGCATGTGCAGCGTGGCTCGCGCGGTTTGGGGCTTCAACGCAAGACGCTCCGCCCCAAATCGCAATCCGTCCAACTGCCCCACGACTGGCGCAGGGACATGCCCGCTGCTTGGCCGCCGTTGTGGCCATCGTACCCGTCCGAATCCGCCCACGGCTTTGGCCTAGCTGAAAAGCTTTGGCCCCGATGCCGCGCGCGGAATTTTCACAGGATCTTCAATGTTGGATTCACCAAGTAACGTAGCTGCAAGCGCCCAGACGCCTGTGCAATCCCGCCAGCTTGGCGATGAGTTTGTTGGCCATGGTATGGCCTCCGTCGACAGAAATTCAAAACTAGGTTTTTCGGCCAACCACCCACGGTATTTGGTTGCCGAATACTCTTTTGGCCTTACGCTAATTAATTTTTGCTGCCTCCGTAGAGATAGACAAAATAATTAATTAACGTTAGCGTTTACATCCGTGGCGTAGCTGCAATCGGCCCCCCGACTGTGCAATCTCGCCAACAGATTTGTTGCGTGTCTATTGGTTTCGTATGCCCTCCTTTTCGCTTAGGCGACCCTGGCCCCACGCTGGGTTAGGTCGAGTTAAAGTAAGGATTGGCAAATTTTTTTATTTCCTCCTCTATTTAATAATTTGTTTTCGCCTTAATGGGCGAGATGTTAAGTATTAAGAAATATTAATACCCAACATGCCGACCACAGTTAATAAAAAACTCAAAACTCAATTAACAAAACTTAAGACTAATTAAGAAATTGAAATAAGGATCCTTGCCGACCAACTGTGATGGTATATCAGTCGGCAAGGATGTTTTTACTTTAGAAGCACCCGAGAAATTTGATCAAGTTGATAGATGATGGTAATTAGGGCCACCACAACTAAGCCCATAAAAAACCCTATCATACGTTTCTCTGAGTTTGTCAGCATTGCATACCCCCGCTTTTAAGTGAAAGATATTTTTCCTTGTTTCAATTCCCCACTAATTGTGAAATTGAAATAAGGAACCTTGCCGGCTGAAACACTGTGATGTGTTCCGGCTGGCAAGGATTTTGAAGGTTATTACAAAAGATGCAGCACCTTCATATTGAGTATTGTGATGGCCACGATTATAATCCCAATCAGCACGCCGTTTTTCATTCCTTGGGAGTAACCGTTGGTGTAACCGTCGTCATATCCCCTGCCGTAACCAATGGAAAGACCTATCCCTAAACCCATAATGACTGACATAATTGTCTCCTTTTTTATTATGAATTTTCCTTGTTTCAATTCCCCAATATTTAATTTTAAAGGTCAGCGATTTTTTTCCGTAATACTTAAGTATAGCACAACCACAGAACTTGTCAAGTGGATAACTTAAATAAATTCTAAAAAGGCTGTTTTTTGGCTAATTTAAGCCAAAACAAATACCCGAATTAGTACGAATTTTACCCGAATTTATCCGAATATTACGGAATTTTTAATTTTAACAAAATATTAAAAAATATCAAATTTGGGGATAAGTGGGGATGAAAAAGGCGGTCCGATCCGCCAGTTGGCGGATCGGACCGCCTCAAAATATATCTTTATATCCTTATATCTTTATTTTTAGTTTTTGTCTTCCCTTATTACTTAATTACTAGTTACTTATTACTACTATCTCTCCGCCACCACCCCAAAATATCCATCTTTTAATAAATCCGCGGAATAAGTAATCACGCTTCCCTCTTCTGCCACGCCAGAGCCGGCGGTGGCCTGAATTTTATAATTGGCTGGCAAAATTAGTTCGCTTTGGAAATCAATCGCGTTCATACCAAGTTGTTTATCAACAACCAAACTGTATTTGGCTTCGTCATTTTTTCCAAATAGAGCCGCAAACCATTGTTTAATTTTATTATTGCTTTTGGCCGTACCAAACTGGAAAGGCAGTTTATATTTGATGGTGACTGTTTTTTCCTGGCCCGGCGCCACTTGCAGCCAGTTGCCAAAAACAGTTTTGCCAAATTCAGAAGAAACACGCGTGCCCGTGGCTTCGTCCAAAGAAACATTGGTTTCCACCGCGGCCAAAGTTTTGTCAGCACTCATGCCGTCTTGGCTCGCGGAATATTTAAAAAGATAATCCGGATTAAAATTAAAACCGGTGGCGGAAATAAGTTCCGCGCCAGCGGGCACATAGAAACGGACATAATCAACATTATTGTCGCCTTCAAAAAGTTTACCCAATTCGCCATTATGCTGGCGCGTCAAACTGACGGTCGCGACCATGGCACCGGTTACGTCAACTTCAACAGAGTGGCGCACGGTGTTTTTGATAACCGCATCGGTTTTGCCGCCGGAGATATTGGTATGCACGACCATTAAATAATCCTGATTATTTTCAGTGGCGCGAATCTTACCGGCCCAGCCAAAACGTTCGGCCAAATCTTCCGTATTTTTATCAGAAAAATAGAAAAGAATTTTTTCCTCGCTTAAAGCTTGGCTTAAGCCGGCGAGTACCGGCAGATAATCCTTGGTGTTTAAATTCATCAGACGCTCCAAAAGCACGGGCGCCATATCCGCGATAATTTCTTTGGGCCGATTTTTATTCTTGTCATATTCCAATTCCACGGCCGTTTGCATGGCAATGGTAAAATTTTCCGCGCTTAAGGTCTGCTTATATTCTTTCATTTCAATCGGCCCCACAATTTTCAATAAATTGGCAACAGTATCTTGAGTTAAGCTGATGATGCCGTCAACCGAAGAACCGCCGTAATTATTCTCATAAAACCAAATTATTTTCTCGGCACTTGTCGGCCAATTCGGAAACCAGTTGGCATTCCAAATCTGCCAAGCCGGCGAAAAAATCTGCAGTGGCTTCGGCGCGGCCACTAAAACTTGGCTGCTGCTTTTTAAATCATAAAGGCCGCCGCCGGGAATATCCATTTTTTTGACCCGGCCCTTGTCCACATCCACCACGGCAAAAGAACCCATAAAACCACCGGTAGGCCTTAGTTCGTTGGAATTTTGGAAAACTACCAAATAACGCTTGGAAGTTTCGGCACCCAAAATATCCTGGCTGAAAAGTAAAATATCTTTGAGGCCGGCAATGGAGGTTTGCCAGTTTTTGGCGCCAATTTGCAGCGCGGAGAATTTTTCTTGGGCATCACTCGGCAATGAATCTTTGTCAATTTCATTAATCAAGTTGAGCGCGGCATTGATTTTTGTTTCTTCCGAACCAATGGTCTGGTGCAAAAAAGAAATTTTTTCCGTGAGAGCTGGTTCTGGCGCGTTAAAGACCGAAAGAGCTTGAGTAATTTTTTGGGCCGAAGCGGAAAGATATTGCCCGGCTGCCAGAAGTTTTTCGCCGTCGCGCGCTTTGGGTACCAGCTTGATTAAAGAATTAGTCAGAGGCCCCAATTCTTTAATTTGCTTTTGCGCCAGATAAAAAGCACTTTCAGCGCGGCCAAAATTAGCCACGGCGGCAGTGATGTCGTTTTCTGAAAAATTGCCGGCTGCTTGTTCCAAATAATTCAAACCCTGCGAAGAGGTGCCCAAAACATCGCCTTGAGTTTTTTGAGCCGCGCGCCAAGAATTCCAAACCAGAAGAGGCAAAACGATAATCAAAGCGGTCAAACCAAAATTAATCAAAGGTTTTAAAGAAAATTTTCTTTCGGCTAAAACCATGGCCGGGGCTTCGCGTTTTTTAAAAAGATAGCCAATTGACCGGATTAAATAGGAAATATTAAACTTGAAAAGTTTGGTGATTTGCCGAACGACAAAAGTTAGGCCAGCCCAAACTCCTTTTAGGGTGTGATCGACTACAAAATCCAAAAGGCGAAAGGGCGCGGTTAAGGCCTGCCAGAAAAAATATATAAATTTTCCCAAAAGAGTGAGTGGTAAATCAAAAGTCCAATAAAAAAAACCGTGGGTGCGCGGAGTGGCAGGAACAGCGATAAAATTATCGGTGCCGCGCGCCAAGCCGGAAGAAATTAAATCCACTTTCACTTTTTTTATTTTCTTTTTTTGCTTGTTGATTTTTTTCAAATCGGCTTTCAGAGCCAAGTTGGCGGCGTCTTCCGGCATATCAAAACCCAAAATTTCACGAACATGCTTTTGGCGCGTGCTTTGTTTTTCTTCTTCCCAAAGATATTTGACTTCGGACATGGGGGTCAAAGGAGCGGTTTCTGTCGTTTCTTTAATCTGGTAATCTTTAAATTTGGGCGCGCGCAAATCCACCACATGGGCGGAAGCACGGCGGTTATTTTTGATTTTAAGTTTGGATTCTTGAGGCAAATCCACCAAGGGTTCGGCTGTGACTGGAAAGATATAATTTTCCGGCAATTCACTTGGCAATTCGGAAATATTTATTTTTGCCTTGAATTCCTGCCAGGTCATTTGCGGCAGAACTTTATTATCTTTTTCTATTTCTTCCATTTTATTTTCAATTTCCGGCAATTTTTTTTCTATTTTTTCATCATTTTCCGCCAGACTGATTAAAACTCGCGGCAGAGAGATGTCCATGACAAAATTTTTGTGCGGACGGCCGCGCGCGCCTTTTTTGGGCGCGTATTTCAAAAGCCACTCTTCTTGAGGCGAGAGAACTTTGTGCGGACGGCCGCGTTCACGTTTTTCCATTTTGGCCAAAGCCGCCAATTCTTCCGGCGTCCATTCTTTCTTGGGCCGGCCACGCGGTCTTTTTGGCTTATTTTGCAACGCCAAAAGCTCGTCCGCTGTGAAGACTTTACGAGGTCTACCACGTTTTTTCTTTTCCGTGAACTGTGAATTTTTTATGGTATTTTCTGACATTTATCTATATATTATGCCCGCCTCGCGTCGACTTGCCCGCTTCGCTAAATCGAGGCGAGCGTCTGACGCGAGTCGAGGCGGGCGAATTACTGGCTAATTTTGCGAATATTTTTTTATTTATTTATCCACAATTTATTTAACTACTATAATTCTACCATAAATAGTCAAAAAATACGAAAAAAATCGAGAAAAAATAGCTAAAATAAACAAAAACGACGCTATTATAGCATCGTTAATACTTTTATTACTTCTATTGCTTTTATTACTCTATTACTTAATTTTTACATTTCCGTTAATAATTCGCTTTTAGTTAATAGCCCTTCTTCGGCGCCGGGCAGACCGACTACTGACGCGGAATTGACCATGGCGGCTTCCAGTGCCAAATCTATGTCTTTATTAAAATGATTGAGCGCCCAAACAAAAGTGGAATCGAAAGCGTCACCGACGCCGACCGTGTCTTTCTTTTTTACTTCTTTGACCGGCTGGAAAAAAATATTTTTATTATGCATGGCGTAGGCGCCGTTGATGCCGTCAGTGATGACTAAAATTCCCGGACAATAGTTGCGAAGCAAAGGCAAAAGTTTTCTGGGATTGGCCACGCCTTTCAATTGCGGTACCAAAAGTTCAATGGCTTCGTCTTTATTTAAAAGCAAGACATCGGTTAAGGCAAGATATTGTTTCAGTCGGGACAGCCCGGCTTGTAACTGTAAATTACCCGGATTCCAGGCGAGATAATTTTCCGCCTTTTGGCGCAGAGCAAAAATTTTAGTTAAAATTTGCTGCCAGTTTTTTCCAGACAGCGAAGAAACATAAACCCAGTCGGGTTTGATTTGCTCATAGCCGCGCGCGTCAATTTTTAAATCTTCGTTGGCGCCGCGAAAGGTGAAAAGCACGTGGTCTTCGCCACTTGGGCTTTTGTGTGCCACGATGAAGGACAGGCCGCTTCTCAATTCGGAAACAGAAACATGTTTGGTGTTTACTTTTTCTTTTTTTAAATTATTTATTATTGCCTTGCCGGCTAAATCATCGCCCACGGCAGTAAAAACAGAAACTTTGTTGCCGAGGCGCGCCAAACAAATCGCGGTGTTGGCCGCTCCCCCGCCAAAAGAAAAGCCGGCATCAGCCACATTAATTTTGGCGCCAAATTCAAAACCAAGAAGTTTTTGCTTGGTCGGATCTTTTTTATTGTCAACCAAAACGCCTTCTTTGGAATGAAAAGTAATATCCTGCGTCGCTCCGCCGATGGTGAGGAAATTTAATCTATTCATTTTTTAATATTCTAAAATATTATCACTAAAATAGGATTCAACAATCACTTTTCCTGATCCCGAAACAATCTCACCAATAATGTCCATGTTTTCATTTTCACTAATAATTTCTTTTGCCTTTTCTTCTGTTACGGAAAAGATGAAGCCAATGCCACAATTAAAAATTTTATACATATCTTCTTCTAAAACTCCTTTGGAATGCAAATCTTCAAATATCTGTTGTGGCCGCAATTTGTGGTTTCTTGATATTTTGACGTCAGCTTCAACCAATAAATCTTTCAATTTTGTGTAAGCTCCGCCGGTAATATGCATCAGGCCGTGGAGGTCGTATTTTTTATCAAGTTCCAAAATTTTATCAAGATAAATCGCCGTTGGTTCCACAAATTCAGCTCTCTGCTCTTCACCAAAAACTTCCCTTACTTTTGTAAAACCATTGGAATGCAGGCCATTGCTTTTGATTCCGATTAACCTATCTCCGATAATAAATTTATTTGGCTTAAAATTTTCAATAAAACCAGAAATCGTGATGCCAATATCAAGGCAATCAAAATTATTATGGACTGATGTTTCGCCGCCGGTAATTGCTATCTTTCTTTTTTGGCATTCGGCGGAAAGCGCTTCTATAATTTCAATGATTCCGCTGTCTTCTTTGGGCACGGTTATGTGATTTTGCAACTTATATGGCACGGCTCTGGCCAAGGCTAAATCATTCAAATTCATGGCCAAAGCGTCCAAAACCGCGTTTTTAAAAGTTCTTTCCCGCCAATGATAAAATCCTTTTGTACCGATCCCGTCGGTGTGATCAACCTCTAATCCGGAAAATTTCTTTTCTATAATTGGGTAAATTCCATCTTTAACCTCAACAAAAGGCGTATTCCAAGTTTGTCTAATCAAATCTATTGTTTGTTTTTTATAAGGTTTGACGGGATTATACATTTTAATAGTTCACAAAATACTTAATCTTTGCTGCGGCTTTGAGGGAGGCAATTAAAGCGGTGGCTTCGGTGCTCATTTTTTGTTGCATCAGCTGGGTTTTGATTTGTTCATTATAGGTTGTTTCTTGTCCTGCCGGAACGGTGATTTTATTGTCAGTAATATATTGTTTAATTTCCGCGTCAGTCACGCCAACTTTGTCCGCCAAAAGTTTTTCCAATTTTTTATTGATTAAAATTTGTTTTTCAAAAATTTCCTGCGTTAGGCCTTGGGCTGCCAGGGCTTCGGCCAAAGTTCCACCTTGCGCTTTAACTTGGTCTTCCACAATTTTGATTTCCGCGGCGACTTCTTCGTCGGTTATTTTAATTCCATTTTTGTCCGCTTCGGCGTTGATTAATTTTTCGGTAATGAGCGAATCCAAAGCGCTTTTGCCGGAAACTTTTTCTAATTCGGAAACGACGGCATGGCGGCTGATAAGTGAACCATTTACGCTCGCGGCGAAAAATTGGCCTTTAAAAACATAGGCCAAAATCAAAATCACGATGACCGCGCCGGCAATGATTAAAACCTTGGGGCTGAAACTGACGCTGAATTTTTTCTTAGGTTTTTCTTCCACAATGATTTCTTCGACCACAACCGGGTTTTCTTCGGGGGTGGTTAAAACTTCCTCCAAAATTACGTCCTCTAAATTTTGTTCGTTGTCCATAAAAATATAGGTTAGTTGATAAAAATTTAGTTATTTTTTACAAACATAGAAAACGGCTGGGTGTTTTCTTGTATCTTTTTTTGATATTTGTAAATTGCGATTAATTTCAATTATTTTAAAGCCAGCTGACTTAATTTGGTTTTTAACTTTTTTTACTGATGCTATATGAATGTATTGCTTTGTTTTATAAATTTTACTACTGTCTCCAATTTCTCTGGAAAAAAATCTGTCGCCGAAATCAATTTCATCAATCTTAAATCCTAATGGTTTTAATATAAAAAATCTTAGCCATTGCCAAACCCAAAAGAAAAAATAATTGCTTAACCAAACTCTGGGATGGGCGGTAAAAATGCAAATTCCGCCGTCTTTAAGAACTCTTTTCATTTCTTTAAGGGCTTTTAATCTTTCTTCTTTACCAGGAATATGCGTCCAGCCCTGATTGGAAAATAATATATAGTCAAAATAATTATCAGCAAAATCAAGTTTTGTAGCATCGCCAACCTTGTAATCTATATCTAAATTTTTTTCTTTAGCTATTCTCTTCGCGCTATTAATCATTTCAGGAACAAGATCCACGGCTGTAATTTTATAACCTTGTTTAAAAAGAGGAATTGAAGTTCTGCCAGTGCCGCAACCCAAATCAAGAATGCTGCCTTTGTTTTTAAAATATTTTGAAATTAAATAATTTTCACTGTCCCAAAGGCCATCCCCTACCAATTTGGAATATCTTTCTTGGGCGTTTTCGCCGCCAAATTCTTCTATCATGCGTTTTTTAAGTTCTTCTGTTTGCATACCCAGTTGGCTGCGGGACATGGATTCGAACCATGATAAACAGCTTCAAAGGCTGCTGTCCTACCATTAGACGATCCCGCAACAGTTTAATTTCTAATTTTCAATTTTTAATTTCTAATAACGCAATTATGTGCGCCTATCGGCGAAGTGTATAAACCTCACCCTGCCCCCTCCTTGGTAAGGAGAGGGGGGCGGTTCCCTTATTACTCTATTACTCTATTACTTTATTACTTGTTATTCCACCACCACTCCCCCAAAATCTTCCAAGACCATATTAATCGGCTCGGCGGCGGCTTCTTTTTTTTGTTCGCGGGCTTTGACGGCGGCGGCTTTCAAGTCGCTTGGCAAAACCGAGCATTTGACCACGAAATCGCAAGCAAAGGCCTTTTTCAAAATTTCTTCCAGAATTTTGCGCGCTTTGATTTCTTTAAAACGTTCGCAATAAAAAGAATGTTCAAAACCGATTTCCAAATTATTTTCTTTCAAATTCAAGACGTGCGCAGTTTGCAGAGCGATGGCAGCTGATTGGTTAACAGTGTGGCTGGCCACAATTACTTCCGGCCAGCGATTATTAATTTCTTCCAAAGTTAGATTGATTAGAATTTCCTGCTTTTTATCGCTACCAGCAGCCACTGTGTCATCCCGGACTCCGATCCGGGATCCATTTTCCTCTTTTCTGGATTCCGGGTCAAGCCCGGAATGACAGACGGATTTATCTTTTTTATTTTCTGGTATTTCAGTTTTTACTTCTACCGGAGTTTCTTTTTTTATAGTTTTGGCTGGTGTCACGGCAGTTTTTACCACTTGCGGCGCCAGCGGAACATAATTATTTAACGAATCTTCGCAAAGTTCAATCACGCCCATCTCTAATGGCAATTGTGAAATTTCGGCGCGCTTCAAATCATTCAGGCGCGCCATAAAGACATCCATAATTTTTAAAATTTGACTGGCTTCGGCTTCTTTGGCTTGCGCATACATTTGCTCGCCTGTTTCCTGCCAGCCGTCGGTTTCCACGCCCAATTTAATTAAAATCAATTTACGCAGATATTCAATCAAATCAGCGGTAAAATGCTCCAAATCAACCCCCTCCTCCACCAAAGTATTAACCAACTCCAGCGCTTCTTTGGCATTTTTTTTAATTAAAAATCCGGCCAAGCGCGCCACCAATTCAAAATCCGAGCGTGGCAAAATGGCCGCGGCGTCTTCAATTTTAATGTCTCTTTTACCCAAAGACAACACCTGGCCCAGCAAACTTAGCGAATCGCGGACAAAACCGCCGGTTAAAGTCACGATATTTTTAACCACCGCGTCGTCAAGATTGAAACCCTCTTCTTTGGCAATATTTTTCAAATACGGAGCCAAGACTTTGGCATCCACGCGGCGAAAATCAAAGTGCTGGCAGCGAGAAACGATGGTTTCCGGCAGTTTATACAGTTCGGTGGTGCATAGAATGAAGATGCAGTGCGCTGGCGGCTCTTCCATGGTTTTAAGTAGCGCGTTAAAAGAAGAAGAGGAAAGCATGTGGACTTCGTCAATAATGAAAATTTTAAATTTATCGCGGTAAGGAGTGAAGCGCGCGCTGTCCACAATGTTATCGCGAACTTTATCAACCTGGGTGTTGGAAGCGGCGTCAACTTCAATCATATCCAAGGATTTGCCTTCTTTAATTTCCAAACAGGATGGGCACTGGTCGCAGGGTTCAAATTCGCCATTTTTTCTTTGGTGGCAATTTAAAGCCTTGGCCATGAGCCGCGCCACGGTGGTTTTGCCAATGCCTCTCGGCCCCGCGAAAAGATAGGCATGCGAAACAGCCCCGGTTTTGATTTCATTTTCCAGAGTTAATTTGATATGGTTTTGCCCGATTAATTCAGCAAAAGTCTGTGGGCGGTATTTGCGGTAAAGAGTGAGGGACATAATTATGGTTGGTTGTCATTCCGAGGAGAGAAACGACGAGGAATCCTGTAAATTTTATATTTAATGTCAAAATCCCAATGTCAAATGACCAATCAATGTCAAAATCCAAAATCCTAAAAAATTACGCGCTCTGTAGCCATTTGACATTTAACCATTAGTCATTGATTTGGCATTGGAAATTTGACATTTGGCATTCACAACTGACGAGATCCTTCAGCCGATATCTATCGGCTTCAGGATGACACCCCCTTGTCATCACCACCTTTTATCACATTCTCCAGCGCCGCCTGACTGGCCTCCAGGCCTTTCGGAATCAAAATTATGACTTCATCGCCGGCCTCGCCTTTGAAATAGGTGACGGAGGCGTGAAGCAGTTTATAACTTTTGCCATTGTCCAAAAGCGCGCGATATTCATCTTTTTCGCTGTCATAAAGAAGTTTGCCTTTCTGGCGTTCGCGTTCCTGGGGCTTGATTTGCTTATAAACAAAAGTGCCGTCAGATTTAATAACCAGTTTTAAAACATCACCTTCCACCAGTTTGGATTTGGAGGCATAGTTGGCGGGCACGCTGTATTCTTTTTCGTCCGGACCAATCATACAGACGCCATTAAAAACACCCTCCACAATTTGTTCCTCGCCGTCTTGCGATTGATTAAGGTCCAGCCGCCGCGCCATAATATGGGCGGAGTCTTCGCCGCCAGTCAGTTCTTCCATAATTTCCCGCGCCTGCCTTAAATTTATTTCGGCCGTTTCAATTAAATTTTTGAGTTCTAAAAGTTTTTTGTTTTTCATATGTTTATTTTTATTTTTATTCGTAATGTCATCCTGACGACCCGCGACAGCAGTCGGGGGAGGAAGGATCTCGTAGCGGTGTCATCCCGGGCTTGACCCGGGATCCAGTAACCGTTTTTCTGGATTCCCGCTTTCGCGGGAATGACAAGTTTTTATTTTTGTTTTGATTTTTTATTTTTATTTTTTTATTATCCCCTTATTACTTATTATTAGTTACTTATTACCAGTAATTTACCCTCTAATTCTACCTCATTTTGGCCGGTATTGTCAAAATGTGATATAATTTACACGAGATCCCTCGACTCGGCCGATTGCTATCGGCCTCGCTCGGGATAAACTGTAAAAAAGAAAAACATGGACCACCAAATAGGACAATTAATGCTCAAAGCGGAAAACGCCAGTTCCCAAATGGAAGTTTTCAGCGCTGACGACGAATTAGCCAAAGAATCAAATCTGGGCCGTTTTTTTGCTATTTTGGAAATTTCCTCGCGCGAAAAAAAGGCAAAAAAAGCGGCGCTCCAAATTATTGAAATGGTCAAAAAAGATTACTATGACTCCCCCACTTCTGACCCGGAAAATTCACTGGAAGAAGTCTGCCAAAACCTAAACCAGCAGTTGCCGGAAATTATTGAAAACCCCAAAATCTGGCTGCCTAAATTTAATATTTTCATTGGCGCCATTAAAGACGAAAAAATCTGCCTGTCATCCTTTGGCCGCTTTAAAGCTTTTTTGGCGCGTGATAACAAACTGAACGCCATTATTCCGGAAGAAGAACGCAATCTCAAAAACAAATCGCTGAAAATTATGTCGCATTTGATTGTGGGCGAACTGAAACCCGGCGACAGCTTGATTTTTTCCACGGTTTCTCTGTTTGATTTTTTCGCCCGGGAAAAAATTAAAAAAACAATTCAAACCTTAAATCCGGAGCAAAGCACGGAGTATTTTAAAAATTTGCTTTTGGAAAACAACGGGCCGGTTTCTTTTGGCGCTTTAATTTTAAAAATACAGTCGGCGCCGGCGGCAGAAGAAATCCCCAGCTACAAACCCCTCTCGGAATTCTACAGCACCAAAGATTCCATGGATAATCTGATTAACATGGAAAGAAAAACGACAAAAATTATGACTACTTCTTTTTGGCCAGGAATTAAAAATTCTTTGGCTAAACTGAAAAAAACTCCTTTGGCCAAAGCCAAGAAAGATTTAAAAATAGACGAGCAGCCAAAAGTGGCGCTGGCTTCACTCAAAACAAGGGTTTCCTCCTGGCGGGGCTTATTACCGCTACCAGCAGCCAAAAAAATTAAAGTCAATCTGGGCGACGGTTGGCAAAAAATTACTTCTTTCTTTAAAAGTTTCCAAAAATTAAACCGTCGGACAAAGATTGCTGGCTATGCCATTGTGGCTCTTTTGATTCTCTTTGTCATCAGTTTGCCATTGGCCGGCAGCTATCAGCGCCAAAGAGCGGCCAATAAAAAATTTGATGAACAAGTAACGGCGGTGGAAGATAAAATCGCGAAAGCGGAAGCGGAATTAATTTATAAAAATGAAGCGGGCGCGGCGGCTAATCTCAAAGAGGCACAAATGGCTTTTCTAAATTTGCCGCGTGAAAAAACATCCTGGCAAAAAGAGGTGGACGTACTTAGCCAAAAAATTCAAGGCGTGGCCGATCGCGTTTATCACATTTTTCGCGAAACAGCGGCCGGGCTGATTGATTTTAAACAAATCGGCACAGCCGAAATCAAAAATATGGTCAAAACCGGCGATTATCTTTTCGCCCTCTCGGCCAATGGCGCGCTTTATCAAATTAATCCGGGGGATAAATCCTACCAGCCAGTGGAATTAAACGGTTTGACGCCAACGGTGGCGCGCAGCTTTAATAAAGATAATTTGATTTTATCATCCGCTGATAATAAAATTTTCACCTATAACTTGGCGCAAAAAACTTTCAATTCCAAAAAATTGACTTTTGATGAGGCGCCATTGGACTGGTATATTTACGCTGATAAAATTTACGCCTTAACCGAAAATAAAATTTTAAAAATTTCCCAGCCGCTTTCGGAGGCACCGACAATTATTGATTGGTACAATGATAAGCCGGAATATTTGACGGGCGCCAAACAAATCATTGTGGATGGCGACGTCTGGCTCACTGATGGCGGGATTAAACGATTTTATCGCGGCAAAAAAACAACTTTTGATTTAACCAAAATTGACCGCGGGCTTAGCGACAGTTTGGAAATTTATACCGAAAACGAATGGAATAATTTATATATTTTAGACAAAAAAAATAGCCGCCTGCTGGTGGCGAGTAAATCCGGCTTGGTGGAACGGCAATTTGTGACAGAAAAACTACTGGGAGCCAAAAATTTAATCATTTCTGATAAACAGGAAAAAGCCTGGCTGACTAATGGCGCGGAAATTATCGAGATAGATCTTTCTAAGAGATAAGCACCAAATCCCAAATTCCAATAATCGCCGTTAATCGTTAGACGGCATCGCGGCCCGTTTTGGTAGTGGTTAATTGTCAAACGGCCGTAAAACTAAAACGTATGACGATACGGGTGGCGACGCCGTATAACCACAACTAAAATTTGGTGCTTGGTGTCTGAAATTTATTTTTTACTTTTATTTTTTGAACTCCATAAATCGCGCGTAATCTAAAAGTCGCCTGGGTGCGATAGCTCGGCCGGCCATTTTTATTGCCAACTTTAGCATAATTTCTGCCTTTCATAAAAATATTTTAACACCTTAACATTAAATCTTCAATTCTTTAATAAATTTCAAAAAACTTTCTGAACCGTTATCAAGACTTAATCTGACGGATCTGATATTTTCATAACCAACGCCCAATTCTTTTCTAATAGCATAATAAATATGCCCATCGAGAAGCATTTTGGCGATCTGCAATCTTCTTACTAACATTAAAATTTCGCTTTCGGTAAGTAAATCGTCAAAAAATTCTTCTGTCATATTTTTATTACTTAGTTGCGCAATTTTTGTATAAAGCGCGCTTTTTAGTTTATTCCTCTCGCTTTTAGAAATACTTTGCGGAATAATTTTTGCCATATTTTTTGTTTTTACTATATTACGATATATCGTAATATCGTAATATGGTAAATTAATAAAATTTTAAATAGGTTTTGTTCCCTATTTGATATTATACCAAAAAAAGATAAAAATAAAAAACACCCCAATTAAAATGAGGTGATTTTTATTCAAATAAATTGAAGTTATTTCAAGGCCACGGTTGCGCCGGCTTCTTCCAATTTCTTTTTCATGGCTTCCGCGTCTTCTTTTTTGACGCCTTCTTTAACCATCTTGGGAGCGCCGTCAACCAAGTCCTTGGCTTCTTTTAAACCAAGTTCAGTAACTTCGCGCACCACTTTGATGACAGCAATTTTATTGGCGCCAGCGGAAGTTAATTCCACGTTGAATTCGGTTTTTTCCTCGGCCGGGGCAGCGGCAGCGCCACCAGCAGCGGCAGCGCCCATCATCATCGGGGCAGCGGCGGACACGCCGAATTTGTCTTCCAGAATTTTGACCAATTCGGACAAATCCAGAACAGACATTTTTTCAATTGTTTCCACAATTGATTTGAATTTTTCAGGAACGATTACTTCTTTTTTGTCTTCCATAGAATTATACGGATTCACACAGATTGTTTACTGATTTTCACAGATACACAGATTTTCTGGATCCCGGGTCAAGCCCGGGATGACAAAAAACCATCTGTGTATCTGTGCGAATCTGTTTTACATCTGTGAAAATTTGTTAATTAATTATTTATTATTTTTAACAGCATTTAAAACGTTGACCAAACCACGCAAGTTTCCAGAAAGGACGTTGGCAAAACCATTGAGCGGAGCTTTGATGGTGCCGACAACTTTGGCAATGAGTTCAGTCTTGCTCGGTAATTTGGCAAGTTCAATAATTATTTGCGCGCTCACCCACTGCTTGTTTAAAATTCCGCCAATAATTTTGAAATCTTCTTTGTCTTTGGAGAAATTATAAATAAATTTGGCCGGGGCAACTTCATCTTGACTGGCCGCCACACCGACGTTGCCGCGCGCGCTGTCAATTTCCACGCCGGAAATTTGGCTTTCAGCCAAAGATTTCTGCAAGAGGGTTTTTTTGGCAACGGCGTAATCCACGCCATTCTTTTTCAAATCGCCGCGCAATTTGCGGTCGTCATTGACGGTTAATTTGTTAAAGACGCAAAAAACCGCGGAATTGGACTTGTTAATCTTATCCTGAACGCTTTTTAACATTTCTGTTTTTTGTTGTTTAGATTTTGGCATAAAATGAGGGAAAGTCATTCCGAGGAGTCCCGCGATACTTCGGGACGACGAGGAATCTCGTGGGTAAACTGACGAGATCCTTCCTCCCCCGTGCGCGGGGTCGTCAGGATGACATTACGCTTATAATTAAAAAATCTGTGGTTTTATCCACAGACATTACGAGGCGCTAAATAGCCCAAAAAATGGCTTAATTTAGCGTTTTAACCCGTGTTTTAAGCGGGTTTAGGCCTCGGCAGGTCTTATTGGCTTTACAGCCGTGCCTGCTGTCTGTGGCTTGAATTAAGGTAAGTATAGCAAAAGGGGAAAAAGGTGTCAAATTAACCTCAAAACACAAAACACAATTAACAAAACTCAAAAAAAAAAAAACTATTTTAAATATTTTTTAATCGCCGCGTTGTGGTCGTCTAGGGGTTTGGAAAAAATTGTCTTTCCTTCTTTTGTTGTGGGATAAAACCAAAAATCA
>JAQTPI010000006.1 GCA_028748975.1 Patescibacteria group bacterium
GAAGCAATGGCCGCTTCAATGGTTTCTTTGACCGATTCCAAAGTTAAATTTTTTTCCTCGCAAATCTGTTGGATGGCGAGAGAGAGTTCAGTTGGCATATTTTTTGTATAATCCTGAGGAGTCCCGATCCGCCAGCTGGCGGAGGGACGACGAAGGATCCCCTGCGAACATGGGCAGACAATATTTTGTTAATTTTATCTTTCTGCCACGGGGTCCTTCGGTCCGATCCGCCAACCGGCGGACTATCGGACCTCCGGACAGGTTATTTATTAATAAAAATAGCTAGTATGTTATCCATACTAGCTTACCTACCATTAAGTATAGCGCAAAAGGAAAAAGATGTCAAATTTGAAGATTAAAAGAAAAACCCCGCCAGAAGCTCCGGCAGGGCTAAAAATACAGCTTGTGTTGTAAAATAGAAAAACTTATCAATGTTTTTTCCCCTGCTGCCTAAGCAATTCTTGTTTTAATTCGCCTACCGTAGAAACCACCTTCTTCAAGCTAGCGCCGCAATGGCATAAGCCACAGGTAAAAATGGTTTCATTTTTATTGGTGTCGTGCACAAAACCCACGCTTCCTTCGCATGTTGGATAATGAAAAATACGGGCCAAAACCAAGGGAAAAGCATCATAGTTTTCATCTTCAAACTGTTTACGGTCTATAAATACCGTAATCCTTTCTCCTTCATTCAAAAAAAAGGACGCAACGCACCTTATTTCCGTTCTTCTTGTTTTTCCTGTTTTTTCCGCCACTTCCGCCTCCTTTTTTATATTTTTATCCTATTTTATTAAGACTAAAATAATTATAGCAAATTTAAAAAAATATGTCAAGGAAATAAAAAACCTCTGCCAGATAAACCGACAGAGGTGATATTGAGTTCTTAGCATTATTTCTTCAGCCAGGCGATTAAGAACCACCTCAAATAGATGCGCTCGCCCGTGGGAAAGCGGAATGTCCACCACGGACCACCGCCCCACATAAGCTTATACCCGCGAAGGCCTTTAGGCAGACGCTGTTGATCCTTGCTGACCAACTCCAGTTTTTCCCTGGTCACCCTGGGATCTCCGATGACCAAGCGTCCTTTGGTGCCGATCTTGGTCTTGGACGGAATCCGGGGAAGAGCTGGCGCGCATTTACCCGAAGTCCGCGCTGGCAGCTTTTTTTCCGAAACTGCCACCAAACCGCGGTCGTAGGGATAGCCTGCAATTCTTTTTTTCAGGTCATAAAAATAATACTTTTTTTCCTCTCTGCCACGACTCATACTTTTTTCTCCTTTTCTCTCACGCTTAGCGCGAGGTTTGGTTGTGAAACAGGGATCAACTAGTGCCTAGCCATTATAGTGCAAAAAGAGAAAGATGTCAAATTGACGTCTTACTCTTTCTCCACCACAATCATTGTTTTTGGCATACCCACTCGCAACACATGATAACCGCTCGGATAATCGGCGATGGCGTTAAACAAAAGTTCTTCCGGATATTGGTAATTTTCACCCGTGCCAAATCCGACATCATTGGTAATGAATTTTCTCGTCTGAAAATCAAAACCCCGAATGATAATCATATGGCGCTCGGGACCGGGTTGGGTGAAATGAATATTTTTTAATAATTGCCCGTTGGCCGGCACCACCACCAAATTGCCTTTTCTTAATTCCTGAATTATATTTTCACTTGTAATGTTTTCTTCCAGCCGGACTTTTTGATAATTAAAACAGCCGACATAAAGCCGCTCAATCGTATCCGCGGCCGAAGTATCGCGCGACTCGCCAAAATTTTCTTCTTGAAATTCAACCATGCCCAAAATTTTTTCTTTAGCTTCGGTTTTGTTAATTTTATTAACTCCCTCGGCCCAGCTGACTGCGAGTAGCGTGGTCATTTCCTCACAGGCATCCTGCTGGCGCGGATCCTTCCATTCGCCAAATGGCGCCTGCACCACAAACGGCACGCCGGTGATATAAATTTTTTCTTCCGTGGTAGTGGCTTGAGACGTCTCAATTTTTTCTGATTTTGATTCTGACGGTTCTGCCGCCAAGGGCGTGGTCGTTGGAATATTTTCTAAAACTTCAATTGATTCGGTTGTCTGTTCGCTTACTGCTTTGATGATCGTTGGTTCAGAAATTTTTTTAATATCTAAAAAAAGAAAAGAGCCCAAAATCGCCGCCATTAACAGCCAAAAAAACATCTTTTGTTTTATCCGTAATTTGTATCTCATAACACGTCTTTATTATTCCGCTTTTTGGTTGAAAAGTCAAAGATTGTTTGTCATGATTAAAATCATGACATAAAAAACATCAAAATAAAGAAAAACAGTCCGATAAACATCGGACTGTTTCCCAATTTATTTCTTTATATCCTTATATCTTTATTATTCTTTCGTGAATGGCACGAGATCCTTCGTCCTCTCCGCCCCTCGGCGGATCGTCCTCAGGATGACACAAACATAGTTTACCTCGCGTACTCAATCGTTCTGGTTTCGCGGATGACATTCACTTTAATTTCACCCGGATATTTCAATTCCTGTTCAATTTTATTGGCGATTTCCCGCGCCAATTTTTGCGCGCCCCAGTCATCAATTTTTCCCGGTTCCACAAACACGCGCACTTCCCGGCCCGCCTGAATGGCATAGACTTTTTCCACGCCTTCAAAAGTTTTAGCTGTATCTTCCAGTTCGGTCAATCGTTGAATATAATTTTCATAACTGTCTTTGCGCGCGCCTGGTCGAGCACCCGAAATGGCGTCCGCCACTTTGGCAATCAAGCCTTCCAAAGTTGAGGGCTGGTCCAAATGATGTTCGCCCGCCACTTTGGCCACTTCTTCCGGCAAACCGAATTTTTTCAAAATATTATAACCGATTTCCGGGTGCGTTCCTTCCACCTCGTGGTCCACCGCTTTGCCAATGTCATGCAACAGCCCGGCTTTTTTAGCCAAATTCACATTGGCGCCAAGCTCGGCCGCGAGTAACGCTGAGAGCTGCGCCACTTCCACGCTGTGCTGTAAAACATTCTGGCCATAAGAAGTGCGGAATCTTAAACGGCCGAGTACTTGAATCAATTTGGGATCAAGTCCGGCCACGCCTACTTCGTAGGCCGCGTCTTCGCCGGCTTTTTTAATTTCCAAAGCAATCTCTTGTTTGGCCGCTTCAATCGCTTCTTCAATCCGGCCCGGATGAATCCGGCCATCAGCGATTAATTTTTCCAAAGCCACTTTGGCCACCTGGCGTCGAATCGGTGAAAATCCGGAAACAATAATACTCTCCGGCGTGTCATCAATCACAATATCCACGCCTAATTGCGTTTCCAAAGTTTTAATATTTCTGCCTTCCCGGCCGATAATCCGGCCTTTCATTTCGTCTGAGGGTAAAGTAATCACGGTCGTGGTTGTTTCCGCCGCATGGCTGGAAGCACAGCGCTCAATTACCGCGCTCAAAATATGTTTGGCTTCCTTGTTCCATTCTTCCTGTGTTTCATTTTGAATTTTTCTCACCCGGCTCAACAGTTCTTCTTTGACATCGCGCTCGGTGTTGTCCAAAAGAATTTTTTGCGCCTCTTCCTTGGTTAAGCCGGCGATTTTTTGCAGTTTTTCCATCTGTTCCTCGCGAATTTTGATTATTTCCGCTTTGGCCGCTTCCAATTTCTCGCCTTTATTCAAAAGTTCTTGCTTCTTATCTTCAAATTCCAAAAGTTTCTGGTCAAACAACGCTTCGCGTTTTTCCAAACGGCGCTGAATTTCCAAAATTTCCTTGCGGCGCTCGCTTTCTTCGCGCTTGGATTCATCAATGATTTTAATGGCTTTTTCTTTGGCTGCCAATAAAAAATCTTTTTCCTTGTTTTTGGCCTCTTCCAAAATTTTCATGGCTCGGGCTTCCGCCGATTCGGCATAACGTTTTACCATGTAGCGCCGCACCAAATAGCCGATGCCGAGTCCGACAATCAGTCCGATTAAAGTGCTTAAAAACATAAAAACTCCTCAAATTCAAAACAGGAACTTAAAAGGAGTTTGGGGGAAATTTTTTAAATTTTCAGCACAGCCAAAAACCGGCCTTAGGCCAACTTTTTTATTTCTAAACTATTAAATTCAACGAATAACTTAGTTAAAAAAGTCATAATATCCATCCAAAATTGGGCTAATTTAAGCTGAAATTTCCCCTGACTGCCTCAAAAACCTGTTTCTAAAATTAATTGATTACCTATTAAGTATAGCACACCTTGCTTTTTGATGCAAGGTAAGCACCAAATTACAAATTCCAAATAACAAACAATTGGCGCGAGGGCGCCAATTGTTTAGGATTTGAATTTTGATATTTAAAATTTGTTTGTATTTTGGTGCTTGTTGTTTGGAATTTATTTAATTATCTTGTCAATCAGCCCGTACTTCTTCGCCTCCTCCGCGCTCATGAAATAATCGCGGTCACTGTCTTTTTCAATTTTTTCAATCGCTTGGCCGGTGTGCTCCGCCAAAATTTTATTCAATTTATCTTTCACTTTCAAAATATGCTCGGCATTAATTTTAATGTCCGAAGCCTGGCCTTCGGCTCCGCCCATCACCTGGTGTAAAAGAACTTCGGCATTGGGCAAAATAAATCTTTTGCCGTTTTTGCCAGCTGTCAAAAGCACCGCGGCCATGGAAGCCGCCATGCCCACGCCAATTGTTTGCACGTCGCATTTCACGTATTGCATGGTGTCATAAATCGCCATGCCAGCTGTGACCGCGCCGCCCGGCGAATTAATGTAAAGCTTGATGTCTTTTTTTTCATCTTCGGCCGCCAAAAACAAAAGCTGGGCAATGACGGTGTTGGCCAAATCATCGGTAATTTGCCCGCCCAAAAAAATTATTCTTTCCTTTAACAGGCGCGAATAAATATCATAGGCTCGTTCACCAAAATTAGATTTTTCAATAACCGTAGGAATTAAGTGCATAAACAAGTAATCAGAAATAAGTAATCAGTAATCAGGGTAGCCACCTTTACGGCTTAGCCACAAAGGTGGCTTTGTTCCTGTTTTCAGATTTCTAATTTCTGTTTTCTAAATTATATTTTTATTGTACCACACCTTATTCTATCTTCCAACCTCCGTCTTCTGTTTTTACTAATTTACCTTTAACCAAAAACGCTGCCGCTTTTTTATGCCCGCCGCCGCCCAGCTCCTTGGCCAATCTGGCCACATCCGCCTTTTTACTGCGCCAGCTCACTTTAATCATGCCATCGTCACCCTCTTTTAAAACCATAGTAATTTCCGCTTCTTTGTTTTGCTGTAAAAAATTACTCAAAATATCAGTTTCCGCTCCTTCTTCCGCCAAATCCTCCTTGGTCAAAACCAAAAAAAGAATATTTAATTTTTCATTAAATTGCAGGCGTGATAAAAATTTTCCCAAAAATTTCAATTCCGGCAATTGCTGGCTATTAAACATTCTTTTTTTAATCAAATTAAAATCCGCTCCGCGGGCGACCAAAGCCGCTGCCTTTTTTACTGTTTCACCAGAAGTATTGGCAAAAGCAAATAAGCCGGTGTCGGTCAAAATCCCGGTCAAAAGCGCGGTCGCTGTTTCTTTTTGATATTTAAAATTAACATGTTGAAAAAAATCATAAATAACTTCGCAGGTGGAAGAAATATTTTTAATGGCATTGATGTCGCCCGCGCCGCGATTGGTGACGTGGTGGTCAATTTCAATTATAAGCGGATGATCAGTGTCTTGTAAAAAATCGGCTATACCGGTCCGCTTAATATCGCCCGCGTCCAAAACCAAAACCGTATCATATTTTTCCATTTTCAAGTTTTTCATTCCCACTAAAATTTTCTCCGTATGCGCTAAAAAATCAAAATCATTTGGCAATTCTTCATCCAAAATTATTTCGTATTTTTTATTAAGACTAATCAAATAATCCGCCATAGCTGAAAGCGCCCCCAAACAATCGCCATCCGGTCTAGGGTGCCCCACCAAAAGCACACTCTCCGCTTTCATTAGAGCCTGTTGAATTTTATTGAATTCGTTAATCATAAAGACATTAAAGTAGTATAAATCTTTTTCCAAAAAGAAGCAAGAATACAAAATAAAAACCCCGTGTAATGAATTACGCGGGGTGACACCGTGGCGATGTCTTGCGTTCATGTCGTGGCCGAGTTTGGCGCGAGCCAGCCGGTGAAATAGTGGGCTATCGTCATTCCCGAAAGGAAATAACACAGAAGACTCACAGATGCCCAAACACCGGCTACCGGGCAAGCGAATGCCGTCCGATTCGCGACTGCCATCATCACGGTGGCGAATAACCCTGCCACAAACGAAATGATGGCCGCGACCAAATATTGTCTCTTTCTCATCTTTTTTTCACCTCCTTTCGTTATTTTGGCTACTTCTATAAAGCTTTTTAGCTACTCCTATTATAGCATGCCTAACTTTTCTTGTCAACTATTAAATTGTGGGTAAGTCAAACTTTTACTATTTTTTGGCTAAAATTAGCTAAAAATTAGTAATATTTTTTCAAATAAAAAATCGCCTCAATCAGAACGATTTTTATTATTGCTTTATTACTTTTAATGCTTTTATTCCTTAATTTCCAATCCCCCAATCAACCTCTCAATTCCTTCCGCCTTTTCTTCCGTGTCATCAATTTCAAAAATCAATTTGGGAATTTTCCTAAAACTTACTCGCCGATTAAGATATTCAATCAGGTCTTGATGATGAATTTGCAGTGTTTTTAGAGCGGCGCTGGATTTTTCAAAAGGCAAACAAGAAACAAGAATGCGCGCTGACTGTAAATTTTCCGCCACTTTAATACCCACCAGCGTGACAAAAATTCCCTCGTCAAATTCTACCACCTGCTTAATCGCCTGGTTTAATTCTTCCAAAAAAATTTGATCCAATTTTTCTTGACGGTGGTGGCTCATAAAAACATTTTAGCATCTTAGCATTAAAGCATAAAAGCATTAAAGCAAAACTCAATTAATAAAATTCGAGAAGCTGTTGCGACTATTGCGATTTCGTCGTGCGAGCTTAGCGGAGCATTGAGCGGATGATACTGCTTGCGCCTGCCGCCTTAAAAAAGTTTTGGTATAAAAGCGAGCTGAGTCGGAACGGTTTTCTGCCGCAGCAGAAAAAATTTTGCTTCTGTCTGACGCAGTTCCGCCGAAGTCCTTAGAGGACGAGGCGGAACAAGGAGTTAACAAAATTAGTGACGACGAGGTCGCTTTTGTCAAAACTTTTTTACAGCGGCGATTTTGGCGCCACCTTTATAAAAAGGTGGCAAGAAAACTATTTCTCTTCCACCACATAAAATTCCAAAATATCCCCCTCTTTAATCACATTCGTCCCTTCCACTGAAATTCCGCATTCTTCCCCCTCTACTACCTCCTTCATATTTTCCTTGCCGCACTGAATACGCAGTGCTTTGCCTTTAGCCACCACTGTTTCGCCGTGCACCACATTAATTTCCGCCGCCGGTATGGCCTTGCCTTCCCAGATTTTAACTCCCACCAACTGTGCTTTCTTTTCCGTGCGGAAAATTTTAATCACTCGGCCCTTGCCCAAACTCTTTACCACGCTCTCGGTTTTCGTCAATGCTTTTACTTTTTCCGCCACAAAATCCAACAGTTCATAAATAATTGGTGAAATTTTTACCTCCACGCCCAAATTGGCGGCCATGGTCTCGGCCTCCGGCATAATTTTATTATGAAAACCAATCACGTCCGCGCCCAAATTTTTGGCCTGTTCAATATCGCCTTCATTAATATTTCCCAGTCCTTGCTTCACTACTTTAATTTTTACTCCTTTGTTTTCCAGTTTGGTCAGCGCTTCCAAAATTGCTTCCACTGACCCCAAAACATCCGCCTTCAAAACCAAATTAACATTGGCGCCTGTTTCTTTTTCTTCGCCGTTTTCATCTTTATTCACGCTTCGGGTGTTAACTTCTTCTCTTTTCATTAAACGATGTTTGTTTTGGTCAGTCATTTTCAAAAGCTGACGAATTTCTTTTTTATCGCTGACTTCTGAAAGAATATCGCCGACCAGCGGCACCGCTTTCAGCCCCAAAATTCTAACTGGCATGGAGGGCGTGGCCTTCTCCACCTCTGCGCCATGCCAATTTTTTAGTGCTCTAATTTTGCTTACTGACTGGCCGATTTTAACCACGTCGCCGCGGTTTAAAGTTCCGGTTTGCACAATACAAGTGGCCACCGGCCCCAAACCCTTGTCCAGACGCGCCTCAATAATCGTGCCGACTGCCGCCCGGTTGGGATTGCCCTGAATTTTTTCTTTTTCCATTTCATAGACCAAGATCAAGGTGTCCAAAAGACCGTCAATATTTATTTTTTCTTTAGCCGAAATTTCCACGCAAATCGTCTTACCGCCCCAATCTTCCGGCGCCACGCCCATCTCGGACAGTGCTGTTTTAATTTTATCCACGTTGGCATCCGGCTTATCAATTTTATTAATCGCCACCACAAACGGCAAACCAGCCGAACGAATTAATGACAGCGCTTCAATAGTCTGCGGTTGCACGCCATCATCAGCCGCCACCACCAAAATTGCCAAATCCGCTACCGCTGCCCCGCGCGAACGCATGGCCGAAAAAGCTTCATGGCCCGGCGTGTCAATGAAAGTTATCTGTTGCCCATTTTTAACGACTTGGTAGGCGCCAATATGCTGGGTAATGCCCCCGGCTTCGCCCGAGACCACATCAGTGGAGCGAATGGCATCCAAAAGTTTTGTCTTGCCATGGTCCACGTGTCCCATCACCACCACGACTGGCGGCCGCGGCGACAAATTTTTGGCCTCGTCGCCGAAAATTTTTGTTCGTTCTTCTTTTTCTTTTTCCCAATCAACCTTTTCTCCGCCCGCCTCTTTTTTCACTTCAAAACCAAAATCAGCGGCAATCAAAAGCGCGGTTTCAAAATCCACCCGTTCATTAATGGAAGCCATCACTCCGTTTTTCATTAATTGTAAAATCAAGCGTGTCACCGGCACATTCAACTTAATGGCCAGTTCTTTCACGGTAATGGTGTCGCCCACCTCCACAATTCTGCTTTGTCCCGCCAAGAGTGGCGTCGTCATCTCTTTAACTGTTTTTAATTTCTGTCCGCCCTCGCCCAAAAACTTCTCGCGCACGCGCGGATCCTGAAATTTATGGAAAATATCCCGCGCCACCCGGTCGTCAACTTTAATCGCTTTTTTGCCAATGTCAAAACCAAGCTGCGGCAGAATTTCCAATAGCTTCGTGGTCGGCACTTTGACTTGGCGTGAAAGTTCGGTGACGTTCATAAAGTTAAAAACTCAAAACACAATAAACAAGAAGCAAGAATTAAGAGTTAAGAATTAAGGTTACTAGTCTTGAGTTTTGCTAATTGAGTTTTGGGTTTTGTAGTTTAATTCTATCATCTTCCCCTTATTTTGTAAACTCCTCGCATTTGACCTCTTTTCACTATCGCGATATACTGTATTATTAACCATTGAGATAGAGAAACTTATTTGTACTATTTGTATATTTGTACTTGATTTGTAATTCGTATTATCTATGTTAGAAATTAATCAACAAATCATCTCCCAAATTGAAAAAGCCCGTCAAATTTTGCTTGTTTTCAAGAAAAATTGGGAAACTGATTCCGTAGCGAGCGCCTTGGCTCTGTTTTTGTGGCTGAAAAAAACCGACAAACTGGTTGATGTCATGGCTGATGGCTTTATAGCGCCGGCTGAATTAAAATTTTTACCCGCTCTTGAAGAAATCAAACCAGAACTTCATAATCTCCAAAAATTTGTTATCAACCTGAAATTAAATCAAAACCAAGTTTCCGATTTTGCTTATGACACAGACGGCGATAATTTAAAAATTTTTCTCACGCCCAAAACCGGCGAATTTAAAGAAAGCGATGTCACGGCCGGCCAAAGCAATTTTCTTTATGATTTAATCATCACTGTGGACACGCCGGACCTTAATTCTTTGGGCGCTATCTATGAAAAAAATCTGGATTTCTTTTTCAACACTCCTTTGATTAATTTTGACCACGCCACCGGAAACGAACATTTCGGACAAATTAATCTGATTGATGTCCGCGCCAATTCCACAGCTGAAATTATCTATCAATTTCTCCATGACAATTTTTCTGCCAATTTTGATGAAAATATCGCCACCTGCCTGTTGGCGGGTATTATGGGCGCCACCACCGGTTTTAAAACAGGCAACATTTCCCCGCAAACCCTGGGTATCACCTCTGAGTTATTGGCCCTTGGCTCCAACCGCGAACAAATTGTCCAAAATCTTTTTCACGCCAAATCACTTTCTGCTCTCAAACTTTGGGGCCGGCTTTTAGCCCGGCTCCAGCCTGACCGCGCCAATCATTTGGTCTGGTCGCTTCTTTCCTATGATGATTTCATCAAATCCGGCGCCACGCCCACTGATATCAAAGGCGCAGTCAAAGAATTAGTAACTTCTCTGCCACAGGCGGAAATTATTTTAATTTTGTACGAACAGCCCTCGGGCGAAGTCGGCACGGAAGCGCTCGCTGTCCACGGCCAGCTTTTCACTTCACCCAATTACAGCGCCCTGGATTTGGTGCGCGCCTTTCGCCCCGCCGGCGACAAAACCTTTGCTCATTTTATTATTCCCGAAGCCAAACTCCTGGAGGCGGAGAAAATTATGATTGATGAAATCAGAAAAAAAATTGCGAATTAATAGCGAATTACCTGCTAATTTTGCGAATAAAAATCCGCCCCGATGCGCTTTGCGCCATCGGGGCGGATTTGATTAGTCTTATTCGCCTCCATTAGCATTATTAGCAATTATTAAACTTTATTCGTTTTCTATCAAAATTTGATTGCTCTGCTCGCGCCACTGTGTCGCCGGAATAGTCGGATGTACTGTTTGTTTGCCATTCTTTGCCAAATCAAATATCTCTTGCGGGGTATAACCGCCATAAATGAAAGCATTAACCACCGCGCCCCAGGAAGTATTTTTCAAGGTTAAAATCTTACCGCCATTCAGCGCTTTCAGTTCATCTCTTAAAACTATAGCTGCGTTCTCTTCAGTTTTCAAATCACCCAGTCGCGACAAACCGTAAATTTTATTCTTATTAGTGGAAATTTTCTTGGCTTCCGGCGAGAGCGGACTATAACCGCTTTTAATTTCCGTCAAATCATCAAAGCCGTCGCCATCAGTGTCTTCTTTGTTTAGATCCGTGCCATAAAGTCCTTCTTGAAAATCAGTCAGGCCATCGCCATCAGTATCAAGTTTGTAATCAACCGCTACTGTTGTTGGTGTTGATGTTTGTGTTGGTGTTGATGTTTGTGAACCAAGGCTTGGTTTAGTGCCCGAACATAAACTGTCTGCCACCACGCTGCCATTATTGTCTTGGCATCTGACTGCCCAAGAATAAGTGGTATTGGCACTGGTACAGCTCTGGCTCGTTGTCGGCTTGGTGTCGAAACATAAACTGTCAGCCGCCGCGGCGCCGGTATTATCTTTGCAAGACACGCTTCTTGTTTGCGTACTATTGGTGCAAGTTGACCACGCACCCGAAGACCAGGAATAAGTCGTTGTGGTGGTGGTTGAACAACTTTGATTGGTTGTTGGTTTAATGCCGGAGCATAAACTGTCAGCCACTGTGGCACTATTTTTATCTTTACAAACCACAGTTCTGGTTTGTGTGTTACTAGAACAGGTTGACCAATCACCCGAGGTCCAAGTATAAGTAATTCCAACACCCAAAGTTGATCCTGCCACCCAACTTGTCCAATCAGAGCAACCATTAGAATTGCAGGCTTGAACTTTGGCGCTGTAAGAACGATTGGAACTTAAAGGATTAAATGGCGCGCCATAATTAGCTGTGTTAAAAGAAGCGCCAGTTACTTTTTGGGCATCACCTACGCCATCTACTTGGACATAATAATATGTGGCACTGCTGACTGCGTCCCAACTCCAAGTAAGGGAAGTGCTGGTTGAACCGGTAGATTTAAAATTGGTGGGTTTATCTGGTTTTGTTGCCCAAGTCGTCCCGGCCACCCAACTTGTCCAATCAGAACAACCATTAGAATTGCAGGCTTGAACTTTGGCGCTGTAAGAACGATTGGAACTTAAAGGATTAAATGGCGCGCCATAATTAGCTGTGTTAAAAGAAGCGCCAGTTACTTTTTGGGCATCACCTACGCCATCTACTTGGACATAATAATATGTGGCACTGCTGACTGCGTCCCAACTCCAAGTAAGGGAAGTGCTGGTTGAATCTGTGGTTTTCAAATTTGTAGGAGATGTAGGAATACTCTCTATTCTTGTCACTTGTTTCACATATGAACTGTAAGCAGAACAACCGCCGGTGTTGCAGGCCCTGACTTTTGCCTGATAGTCTGTGTTTGGTTGTAATCCAGAAAAAGTAGCGGATTTAATGGAAGAAATATTGTCTTCGGTAATTTTTTGTGTTTCATCAAAACCGCCATAAAAAGGCCGGTCCTTAACAACCTCATAATACGTCGCGCCGGACTGCGCGCTCCACACCCATTTGATGGAAGTGCTGGTATACTCATCTACTTTCAAATCCGTGGGAGTGGTAGGAGGAGTGGGCGTGGTTACCACTGGCGTTGCTGCCGCTGGCGTCTGGGCTATATCTGAACTGGCCGAAAAAACAGAACAAATGGCATTGCAAGCTTTAACCCTAGCTATGTATGCTGTATTCGGCTTTAAACCTTTAAATTCATAAGATGTGACTTTTATATCATTAGCATACAGTGTTTCTGAACCACCAACAGAATATTCCCCAAGATAAACTTCATATCTGCTCGCGCTGGCCACCACATTCCAAGTAAAAGAAATTGAAGTTTCTTTAATTGATTGTGGTTGTATTTGTGGCTTCCCTGGCGCTAGGGGCATAATAATTGCTTTAGCCGAATTTGCCAACAAAAAAAGCTGACCCGAAGCCAAAGCCAGCGTAAGAGCAAATATCAAAAGACCTTTAAAATTCTTTTGCGCGCGTTTTTTCATAGTTTTTGTGTTTATTTTTGTTTATTTTTTCGCTAATTTTAGCGAATTATACATTAAGTATAGCAAATTTTTTGCTACTTGTCAAATTAAAAAGCCGTTCTCTGAACGGCTTTTGTTTTTGATGAGTTTGTCAGAAATTATAAATCCGCGTCAAATTGTCAATAAACTGCGCTGGCGGCCATTCCTTGGTGTAACCGCACTGCCGGCAAGTCAATTTTATTTTATTACCGGAAATTTCTTCTTCTTCCATTTGTTGTTCGCAATTAAAACAACGGCTCGCTAAATTATAAGATTGGCGTGTGATAAAACAAATGAAACCCAAAAAAAATACCACCAAAAGAATACCACCAAAAATAATTCCGATTATTCCCCACATTTCTGCCTCCTTTTTTAAATTATCAAAAAATAATAAAATATTTTATATCCTTATATCTCCATATCTTTATTTCTAATATTTTTATTTCCCTTATTACTAGTTACTAGTTACTTATTACCAATTTTTTTTCACCAACCCCTTTTCCGCCGCGTCCATCTGCGCTTCTTGTTTGGAAGTGCCCTCGCCTTTAGCCACCAATTCTTCTTCCAGATAAACTCCGATGATAAATTTCTTGTTATGATCCGGGCCGGATTCAGAAATCACCTGATATGACGGCGTCACCCCGACTTTGTCTTGCGCCATTTCCTGAAAACGCGACTTGGCGTCAATATAAAGTTTATGTTTCAAAATATCCGGCAATTTCACCAAAATATTTTTGATAATAAATTTTTTAGCGGTATCCCAACCCAAATCCAAATAAATCGCGCCGATCACCGCTTCCATGGCGTTGGCAATAATGTAACCGCGCGCTTTCTGATTTTTATCTTTGGCTTCGCCGCGCGACAAAAATAAAAAATCATCCAATTCCAGTTCCTTGCCGATTTCCGAAAGCATCTTGGCGTTGACCAAAGCCGCCCGCCAGTTTGTCATCTCACCCTCGGGATTATTAGGATAATTTTCATATAAATTTTCCGTCACGATTAATTCCAAGACCGCGTCGCCCAAAAATTCCAGCCGTTCATTGTGTTCCATTTTTAAAGACGGGTGCTCGTTCAAATATGACCGGTGCGTCAGCGCCTGTTTCAAAAGTTCCGGATGTTTAAAATTAACTTTTAAAATTTCTTCCAATTTGGAAATGTCTTTCATAAAATTTTTTAGTCCATCCTGACTTCTCGCCTTTCTAATTTATTTCATCAAAAAATAAAAAGGCGAGAAGGAAGGATCCCGTGGCCAACGGGAAAAATTAATGATTTTAATGATTTTAATATTATTCGCCCAAATTCGACTGGGGCCCTTCGCTTTCGCTCAGGGCAGGCTCAGTAACTTTTATCTCTCCCTTCGCTTCCATCTCCCCATAAATCGCGCCCAAAACTCCATTGACAAATTTGCCTGAAGATTCACCGCCAAATGTTTTGGCCATTTCAATCGCCTCATTAATCACCACTTTCGGCGGTACGTCGCTAGCGGCAAATTTCAATTCATAAATTCCCAGGCGCAGCACGTTTCTGTCCACCACCGTAATTTTATCAAGAGGCCACTCCGGCGCGAATTTAATTATAATTTCATCAATCGCTTTGATGTTTTTTACCACGCCTTTGACCAAACTTTCCACAAAAGAAATGTCTTCCAACCCGGCCGCCTGTTCTTTAATATTGTAAGTCAAAACCTCATTTAATTTTTCTGAATGGTGATTAAAATCCCACTCATAGAGCGTTTGCATGGCAATAGTTCTGGATAGGTGTCTGTTGGGCATTTTTCGGTATAATCCTGAGCGAGGACCCCGCATCTTGCGGGGGGACGAAGTCGAAGGATCCCCTGCGAACTTGGGCAGATAGTATTTTGTAAATCTTATCTTTCTGCCACGGGGTCCTTCGGTCCGATCCGCCAATCGGCGGACTATCGGACCTCAGGACAGGTTAAATAATTTTATTTCTTCATCTTCGCTTCCTTCTCTTTCTTCTTCAAATGCTTAAATTTAATTTTCAAAACTGCTTTGCTGCGATAAGTGCCGCAGCTGGCGCAGGCGTGGTGCGGCTTAACCGGTTTGGCGCATTTCGGGCAAACCGAAATTTGGTTGGTGCCCAATTTAAAAGCGGCGCGGCGCACGCGTCCTCGTGATTTGCATAATCGTTTGCCTGGTAAACCCATATTTTTGTTAATTTCCAAATTCCAATTTCCAATTTCCAAACAATCGGTTTTTGCCAAAGGCAAAAACCGAACTTCGGTCGTCTGGCCTTAGGCATTTCATTAGAAATTAGTAATTAGTAATTGGATATTTATTAATTCTTATTATAATTATTATAGCTTACTTTTAATTTTTTGGCAAGTAAAAGAAAAACCCGCTTTGACTGGCGTCAAAACGGGTTATTTGTGTGTTATTTAATAAAACGGAATAAATTCGGCCTTCAAACGTACCAGGCCCTTTCTATCCATCCCAAATTCCAATATCCAAAAACCCATCATAGCTGCGATCTTCTGTCGACGCATAAAACCTGTTTGATGTTGTAAGGTAGCGGTTTGAAAAACCGCCACGTTACGATAATTGGGAATCCACTCCGCTTTATGATAATGTCCTATCAAAATAATGTTTGGTTTTTCGCCACCCGTTATTATTTCGGTATATTTTTGTGGATGATACGACAAAGCATAAGCCGTACCGCCGCCCGGATGCGATAAACGCAACCTAATCTTATGGCCACGCGAATCCTGAATATCTATATCTTTTTCTTCTTGTCCTTCATAAACCAAGTCTTCTCTTTTTTGCGCAATTTGGTAACCGATATCACAACCCGCATTTTTCCAAAATGACAAGTCATGATTACCGGTAATGAAATGTGTTATTATATGTGGCTTATAGGGATAATGTTTACACACATACTTCACCTGTTCATCAGCCCCATGAACCAACAACTCATACTCGTGGCCGCGATACATTTTTTCACCATCAACTAGATCACCAGTATGATAGACTCGACGTATGCCCTCGGACTCAAAAATATTATAAGCGGTCTTTACTAGACCGATATCATCGCACTTAGAACCAAGTTGGGTATCGCCCAAAACTCCAATCTTGACCCTTTGTGTATGAAATTTCTCCAAAGGTATGACCGTGTTATTTAAAAATTCCACCATCTGTCGGTTCAAACGAAAAATTTCTTTTTCTTTTTGTGCTAACTCCCAAATATAATTACAAACATCGCACTTAACTTTTGGTGCGCTTTTTCCCTGATATGACTTATGTTTTTGACAGTGTCGCCTCATCTTCTCTTTCCTTTCGCTTGTTTGATGATAAATTTGATGATAAATTTGTCCGACAAATAAAAATATTTGTCACTTATCCCCAAATTAACAACTTTCTTTCAGCTTTCAAAAAAACATCTTATTTAGGCGTAAAACCCCCCTTTTTTCACAATTTTCCTCCTTTCTTTTTCTTTTTCCGTTGTTAAAGTTCCTTTGTCTGCTTTAATTTTATCTTACCTGGAAACCCTTGTCAAAAAAATAAAAAAACCCGCCTTCGGCTTGGCCGACAACGGGTTATTTTTGACTGATTATAAATAGATAATATTTATTCCAAGTTATTTTTCTACCGCGCAATGGTGTTCTGTTTGAGACATATTTTCATCCGCCATCTCTGGCTTGCCACGACCGCAGCTGTCGCAAAATTCACCAATGCTAATATCCAAACTGCCGCCTCTGATGGCACCACTAATATAACGATGCTGGCATTTGGCGGCGCAGGCATCGCAAATGCCCCATTCGCAAGCAACGCGATTAATCATATTGGCTTTGCACAATTTGCAGTGTCTAACGGTAACTTTGATTGCTTTTTTTTCATCCACCACTGTCTCGCCGATGAAAATCAGTTCGCCGCGACCAAAAAAACAGGCGTCTCTAATTTGGCTGACTTCTCGCCTGTCTTCTTTGGTGTTACCGCTGAGAGTTAATTTAATACCACCAATACAAGCGATGCTTATGCTGGTCCACCCATTCCCTTTTTCCACCTTCTCTTTCTTTTGGGCACCGGCGTAAAAAAAGAGTCTGGGGAAACCATCCCTATCCTCATCTCGCCCATCATAAAAAATTTTATCCCCTGGTTTGAGAATTTTGATAATGGAAGCAAGAATCCTTTTTTCGCTTCTCTTGTCCGGTACAAAAGTGAAGGTTCCTGATTTCTCATCTCGCACAATTTTCATTGCGCCCTTCCTCCTTCCGCCTTTCGTTTTTTATTTTTAATGGTTCAACTTTTTCCCTGTCCAAAAACAAATAAATACAAACCAATTTCCGGGTATTTCTCTCCGGCTTTTTTCATTTCTTCGGGCAAATGTTTACAAACAACCATCAGTGCCTTTTGAATTTCTTTGTTAAAAGAATACATTGTTGCCATATAAAGAAGTTCTAGAAAATCTTTTTCATCAAATAATTCCTGCCATTGGAAATCATTAATCAAATAACGAATCTTTGAGCCGTTTTGAAGGGCCCGGCAAAGACGTTCTCGTTCTTCTCTCTCCGGGTGGTTCTTTAAAATATCAAGTAAAATCAATGCCCTGATTACGTGTAAAGCACCGCGAATTTCATTGTTTTCTTCCCGGTTGAATTCTTTCATCTCTTCCTCCTGGCCTCTTGGCTCTTCAGTTTTTTTAATAACTCTTTCGACGGTTTTATTAAATCAAAAGGCACTGATACTACCTGCGATAATTTCTGTTTTTTTTCAATAAAATCGCCCGTGGTTCTGTCATAAACCAAAAACTCAAAACCTTTGCCGCCACTGCCGGCAACAACCCAAACAATTGTCTTGTCTTTGCCGAGAATAAAATCATCCGCTCGCAATTGCCGTTCCGCATGAAGCAAATCTAAAAAATCCCATAATTTTTCCATCTTTCCTCCTCTCGCTTTGCAGCTTTTAATTTTTGATGGTTCAATTGTCTCTCTTACCTTAGCACTCTTCAAAATCTTTGTCAAACCCGATTTAAAGTGATAAAATATGTATGTAATTTTCTTTTTATGTCATCCTGAAGCCGATGAATATCGGCTGAAGGATCCCGTGGCCGAAGAGATAAATAATAAAGATATAAAGAAATAAGGATATAATAGGCTAGGTCGCCTATATCTTTATATCCCTATATCCTTATATCTTTTCACAAAACCGCGAGATCCCTCGGCTCAATACTTCCCAAAAAGGCCGCTCAGGATAAACTTCAGACCATGAAACAAAAAACTCCCAAACTAGAAATCCCCTCTCCCATCAAACGCGATATTTTGATAATTTTTGTTTTTCTTCTGGCCATTTTTTCCCTGGCCTCCATGGCCAATCTAACTGGCAAAGCCGGCCAATTTTTGGACCAAATCTGGCAGTGGGTTTTTGGCTGGGGCTGGTGGGTCTGGCCTTTTGTGCTTTTTATTCTTGGGTTTTTACTGGTCAATAAAGAGCGTTTGCAAATCAAGCTTTTCCGCTGGCTCGGCCTTTTTCTTTTTGTTTTGTCCTATTCTGGCCTCTTCCATATTTTCTTGGGCCCCACCCAATTTTTAACCGCGGCCAAAAATGGCGCCGGCGGCGGCTATTTGGGCTATGTTATCGCCTGGCCCTTAAATCAAATTGCTGGTTTTTGGGGCGGGCTCGTCATTCTCTTGGCTCTTTTAATTATTTCCATTCTCTTACTTTCTGAAAAAACTTTGCTGGAACTAAAAGACGGTTTGGAAACGCCGCGCCTTGGTTTTTTTGACGCGCTTAAAGAAAAATTCCGCCGTCATCAAGACGGTGAGACAGAAGAAGAAATGGTTCCGGAAGAAATCGGTTTTGAACAAAAAGAAATCGCGGAAAAAGAATTTGGCGCTGAAGAAAAAATCAGCGGCGCGCTCACCGGCGCCTTGCCACTGGATCAAAAAGAACTTTTTCCTACCGTCAAAAAACGCCTGCCCAAAATTGATTTGCCTCTGGATTTGTTAAGTGGTAAAACCGGCCAGCCCACGGCCGGCGACACCAAAGCCAATCAGGAAGTCATTCGCCGCACTTTTCAATATTTCGGCATTGAAGTGGAAATGGGCGAAATCTCTGTTGGCCCCACCGTCACCGAATACACCTTGCGCCCAGCTTCCGGCGTTAAGGTTGCTCAAATTCTTTCTTTAAATAATGATTTGGCCTTGGCTCTGGCCGCCCACCCCATTAGAATTCAAGCGCCGATTCCCGGCAAATCTTTGGTCGGCATTGAAGTTCCCAATCAAAAAGTGGCGGTGGTTTCTCTGAAAGATATTTTAATGGCTCCGGAATTCAAACAGCGTCATGACGCCCTGACCATCGCCTTGGGTAAAGATGTTTCCGGCAAACCCTGGGTGGCGGATTTGGACCGCATGCCGCATTTGCTTTTAGCCGGCGCCACCGGTTCTGGCAAAACCGTCTGTTTAAATTCTATTATAATTTCTCTTTTATATGGCAACCAGCCTGATGAATTAAAATTCATCATGATTGATCCCAAGCGGGTGGAATTGCCAAGTTATAATGGTATTCCGCACCTGATGTGCCCGGTGATTGTGGATGTTAAAAAAACCATTAACGCCCTCCATTGGTCGGTGCGCGAAATGGAGAAACGTTTTCAAATTCTCTCACACGCCGGCAAAAGAAACATTGCTGCCTACAATGCCGCTCATCCGCAGGAAAAAATTCCCTATCTGGTTATTGTCATTGATGAGTTGGCTGATTTAATGGCCACAGCCGCGAACGAAGTGGAGGCCTCCATTGTCCGCTTGGCGCAAATGGCCCGCGCTGTCGGCATTCATTTGGTTCTGGCCACCCAAAGGCCATCAGTGGAAGTTATCACTGGTTTAATCAAAGCTAATATTACGAGCCGTATTGCTTTTTCCGTGGCTTCGCTCATTGACTCGCGCACCATTCTTGATTGTTCTGGCGCGGAAAAACTTCTTGGGAGGGGTGACATGCTTTTTTCCACGCCGGAAATTTCCAAACCAAAAAGATTACAGGGCGCTTTTGTTTCTGATGATGAAATTGAACGGGTAGTTGGTTATTTAAAACAAAAAGGTGAGCCGGATTATGATCCGACCGTTATGGAAAAATTTATTGCTAATAATAATCATGGGATTGGCGCGGAAATGGAAGATTCATCTTGGGGCAGTGGTTCTGACGAATCCGATGATCTTCTGCCTGATGCCAAAGAAATTGTCATGCAAGCTGGCAAAGCCTCGGCCTCATATTTGCAACGGCGTCTGCGCATCGGCTACAGCCGCGCCGCGAGATTATTAGATTTATTGGAAGAACAAGGCATTGTCGGCCCGGCTGATGGCTCCCGTCCGCGCGAGGTCTTAGTTAAAAAAGGCACGCGGGAAGAAGAAATTATGGATATTGTTAACGGCGAAGCCGAAGAAATCGGCGAGAATGAAGAAAATTTTGACGACATTCCTGTGCCGGAAAATAATGAGGAAGAAAATGATAATCCAATAATCTAGTGAAATAAATTTTTTGTTACTTTATTACCTTATTACTAGTTACTTATTACTTATTACCCTCGCCCATGGCTCCCTTCCATCTCAAAAAAATCCAACCCCAAAGTGACACCGGCCGCCTGCTTAAACTTCAAAGAGAGCGGCTGGGTTTGTCTTTGGAAACAATCTCACGCCAGCTGCAAATCAATAAAAACTATCTGGAAGCCATTGAAGAAAGCGCCTGGTACAATTTGCCCGGCGAATTCTATGTCACCACTTTTACCAAAAAATATGCCCTGGCCTTGGATTTAAAATGGGAAAAGCTCAAAAAAAATTTCGAAGCCGAAATAAAATCAACGCGCGGTTTGCTTCGCGATAAAAATTTAAACGCTCCCTCAAAAAAAATCAGCAGCCTGATTCTGCCTCGGCTCATCCGCAAATTTATTATTTTTTTAATCGTTCTGTCTCTGCTAACTTATCTTGGGACACAAATCTGGCGCGTAACCGCTCCGCCCAAATTGGTTGTTTTAAATCCAATGGAAGAACGCTCTATTCAAAACTCTCCGACCTTAACCATTACCGGCCAGACCGACCCCAAAGCCAAAATCAAAATCAATTCTCTGGAAGTTTCCCCCGATGACACCGGCTATTTTTCCGCCACTCTTGACTTATCCTACGACTTAAATATAATAAAGGTAGAAGCCAAGAAAAAATATTCCCGCAGCACTATCATAACGAGGAATGTGGTGTATAATAAAAATTAATTTCTAATTTCTAATTTCTAATTTTTAAACGATTTTTAATGACTTAATTTCTAATGACCGAGGTTCGGTTTTTGCCTCTGGCAAAAACCGACATATTAGAAATTAAAAATTAAAAATTTTACTTTTATGTCCAAAGAACAAGATCCCAAAGATGAAAAAACTACTGCCACCAACACCGCCGTGGAAGCCATTCGTGAAAAATTCGGCGATGGCGCCATCATGAAATTTGGCGAAGCCAAAAATATGGTAGTGGATGTCATCCCCACCGGCTGCCTGTCCATTGACATCGCCCTTGGCATCGGCGGCGTTCCGCGCGGCCGCGTCATTGAAATTTACGGCTCGGAATCTTCCGGCAAAACCACGCTCGCCCAGCACATCATTTGCGAAGTCCAGCGCCTTGGCGGCACCGCCGCTTTTGTGGACGCCGAACACGCGCTTGACCCCGAATACGCCAAAAAAATCGGCGTCAACATTAATGAGCTTTTAATTTCCCAGCCCGACTCTGGCGAACAGGCCCTGGATATTGTGGAAACACTGGTCCGCTCCAACAGCATGGATGTGATTGTGATTGACTCGGTGGCCGCCTTGACCCCGCGCGCGGAAATTGAAGGCGAAATGGGCGATTCGCACATGGCGCTTCAGGCGCGCCTGATGAGCCAGGCACTCCGCAAACTCACCGCCATCATTTCTAAAACAAAAACCTGCGTCATTTTTATCAATCAAACTCGCCAAAAAATCGGCGTCTTCTTTGGCAATCCCGAAACCACCACCGGCGGCATGGCTTTAAAATTTTACGCCTCCGTCCGCATTGAATTGAAGCGTGCCGCGCAGATTAAGATGGGTGAAGTCACTGTTGGCAATCGCGTCAAAGCCAAAATAGTCAAAAACAAAGTCGCCGCCCCTTTCAAATCCGCCGAATTTGACATCATGTATAATGAGGGAATTTCTCTGCCCGGCGATGTTTTGGATTTGGGTATGCTTCATGGGCTTATTAAAAAAGTCGGCACGACTTTTTCCTACGGTGAAATGAAACTTGGCGTCGGCCGCGAAACCGCCAAAAACTTTTTAAGGCAAGATAAAAAATTAATGAAAGAAATCAGTAAGCAAATCTGGCACGCGGTCAAAGAACTGGAAAAATCCGGCAAACTTGTTTCCGCCGTTGACGAAGGCGCGGGCGAGGAATAATAAAAATAATAATTTAGAAAAAAAACACCCCGCTTTTACCAGCGGGGTTTTTGAAAGTAATAATTTTTGAAAAAATCATCAAATTTATATAATGTTATCTTTTTTGAGAAAATTACCAAACTTATAAAACGGCTTCCAAAAAAATTTTGTTATTGGAAATTTTCCAAATTCCGGATATTTCGATGGTTGCTTATTAAAAGAAATAATAAAGGCTATCAAAACAAGGCAGAGATCGCTTGGTAAACTAATTCCTAGAGAAGCTAAAGAAATAGTACCAAGGACAAAAAAGCAAATAACGCAACTTAACGCAGTGAGTGTGGTTAAACAAATATCAATAACAAGTTCTCCTATGGTAGATTCTTGCTCTTCCTTTTTCTGTGTCCCCGAGGGTGATGTTAATTTTTTCATTTTCTTTTCCTCCTTGCCCCGATCCGCCAGCTGTCAGATAACAGAGGCGAGCGAAGGGCTTTTTTAAATCAACGGTGGGTAACGAAAAAAATAGAATCATCTTTTGGATTATCCTCAATCCAAAACTTAAATCCACTATCTGGTTTTAAAAGAATTTCCGTCAAAATTTCACAAACTTCCCGTGTGTCTTGAGGATTAATTTGAGCGACATTACGGCAACTTCTCACAACAAAACGCCAATTAAGCGGACTGTTTCCGCTAAAAAGATCTCCTGTATACCTTGCTTTTAATTTCTCCCGTAAAACTTCTGCTACTTCCCCGTCTTTAACAAATACCATTTTTGTAAATGACACGTTTCGCCTCCTTGTTTTTTGATTATGAAAGAATTTTTGTTTTTAATCTCTCTTTCTGAACCAGCCATTTTGATGACGGCCTCGGAAAGATTCCCGAAGTCATTGGAGCTTCGGGAAATATTTATTTTAAAGACTAAAACACTTTCTTATGTTTTCAATAGTCCAATCAAGTGGTTTCCAAAATATTTTGGTTATCGGAAACTTCCCGAATTCTGGGTAGCTAAATTTATTAAAAGAAATCAACAATGCGACAATTGCCAATATTAAATCTATCGGCAAACTAATCACCAAAGAGATAATTTCTAAAATAAACAAAATAACAGCAAAAATCCAAATAAACAAAAAAAGCATGATTCCTATAATAGGAAAAAGAAATTTTTCTCCCACTGTTAATCTTGTTTCCTTTTCTTTGCTACTCATTTTATCCTCCTTGTTTTTATTTGTTAGGTAAATTTGGCGTCTCCAAATTACAAACCTATTATATGCCAAAACAGAAAAAGTGTCTATAATAGAACACTAAAATTAATATAAAATTTGGCTGAAATTAGCCAAAAATAATTATTTTATCAAATTTTGTCGAGCCAACTTGACACAAAATCAGGTTTGGATGTATAATTAATAACAAAAACCCCTATATGCGCCTATCGGCGAATACATAATAACAACCACCCCGCTCGCTCTCGCTCGCACCCCTCCTTCGAAAGGAGGGGATAATCGCGCCGCTATCCTCCCCTTTCGAAGGGGAGGTCTCCAACAGCAGTCGGAGGGAGGGATTGTAATAAAGTAATTTTCTATGCTCAACCTCCTCATCAAACTCGGCTTAGACGAAAACGAAGCCAAAATCTATTTGGCTTTATTAGAGTTGGGTCCGGCTCTGGTTACGGAAATCGGGCAAAAAGCCGACGTCGGCCGCACCACCTGTTATGACGTTTTGGAACGCCTGGTCAAACATAACCTCGTTACCTACGCTTCCGGCCAGGCCGCCAAAAGAAAATATTCCGCTATGCCGCCCCATAACTTGGTTGGTTTCTTGGAGCGCAAACACCGGCAACAGGAAAAACAATTAGTGGAATTAAAAGAAAAAATGCCGGAATTAAAAATGCTCTATAAAGAAACCGAGCGCCCGACTGTCAAATTTTTTGAAGGGGTGGAAGGCGTCAAATCAATTTACGCTGAAACCCTCAAAGCCAAGGGCGAAATTCTGTCAGTGGGCGACTGCGAAGAATGGGACACGCCCGAACTTTCCGTCTGGGGCGCCAATTACAACCGCCAGCGCTCAAAATTAAAAATTAAAGAACGGGTCATAATCCCGGCTGGCGAAAAAACTATTAATTGGTTTATTGATTACCCCACCACCAAAAAATATACCGAATTCCGAATTCTGCCCAAAGAAAAGATCAATTATCTTTTTTACAGCGAAATCAATATTTATGATGACAAGGTGGTCATCGCGCTTTTAAAAAGGCCCAATCGTCTGGGCATCATGATCACCAGCCGGCAATTTGCCAATCTGTTGCGCGCTCTTTTTGAAATGGCTTGGCTGGCAGCGGAAAAATACCCAGGTGAAAAATATGGCAAGGAACTACTCAAAAAGAAAAATTTTGTCCAACCGGCTTGACAAACTTCCCTTTCTGCGCTAAGATGGCTAAGCTAACTTTCTTTGACAATCACCCGCCATTTTAAGGGAAAACAATCAAAAAGGAGGAAAATGTACGCTAAAAAGCTGTTTTTTGTGCCGTTTCTAGCCACGCTGATTATTGGGAGTTGTATTTTTACCGCTCCCCTCAGTGGCGGAAAAAAAACTAATTTTGCCAAAAATAGAGAAAAAGAATTGCTCAAGCAAACGCTCTTCCTCGTTAAAAACGATAGTCTGGATTTAAAAAATAATCCGATCGTGGAAAGAAGAAATAATTTTATTATCGTCAACGAGGTTGATCTCGCTCTGAGGTTAAAAGGGATTGATGGTAATGGCATTTCCAGTTATGTCATTTCCGAAGATAGTGTCTGGATTTCGTTTCAAAGAAGTTTTAAATTAGAAGCCGGTGATGAGGCGACCCTGAATAGAATAATTAATTTGGTTGCTTGGAGTTTCGAGCTGCAAGCCGCCGAAAAGAAAAATGCTCAAAACATTAAAAATATTCTTTCTCTTGGTCCGCAAAATCCGTTCTCTTTAAACACGGAGCTGGTGCGCATCAACGCCGATACCGTCATCTGTGGTAAAAAAATAATCAGGCAAAAAGTACGGCCCCGAGCTTTTATTGATCTGGTGCCTTACAAAAAAGAACTGGAAGATAATAATAAAATTCTGGAACAAGTTTATCGAAGGATGGAAACAATCAAGCGGGAAAAAACAATTAATTCACTATCATGGGGAATTAAATCATAAGAAACAAAAGGCTGGCGCCACTGCGCCAGCCTTTTTTATATTTATTTTAAAAATTTTTATAATCCTTTAATTCGTTAATTCGTTAATCCGTTAATAAATAATTCTTAAATTCTATCCTCATTTTTCATTATTCATTTTTCATTATTCCGTTACGCGCTCCACATATTCTCCTGTTTCCGTATTAACTCTAATCAAAGCGCCTTCTTCCAAAAATAAAGGCGCGTTAACCACGGCACCGGTTTCCAGAGTCACCGCTTTAAAACCGCCCGTGGCCGTGTTGCCTTTCACCCCCGGCGGCGCCGAGACAACTTTCAGCACGACTTTCGGCGGCAATTCCACCCCAATCACATTATCTTCATAAAAAACCAAATTTACTTCCTGCGATTCTTTCAAAAATTTGGCGCCTTCGCCCACCATCTCCGCGCTTAAATAGTGCTGTTCATAATTTTCGCTCTCCATGAAACAAAAATTTTCTTTTTCTTTATACAAAAAACTGGCTTTCCGGCGAGCCACGTCCGCCTCTTCCACGCTTTCGCCCTGCTTGAAACTGTATTCCACCACTTGGCCCGTCTTGATGTTTTTCAATTTGGTCTGCATCACCGGCTTCCGCTGTTGCATGCGCAAAAACTTGGCGTCCATCACCACGTAGGGGTCGCCATTATATTTGATAATCAAGCCTTTTTTGATGTCAGTTAGAGAGGACATAAAATGTAAAATAATAAACCCGCCTTCGTTCCTTAACATCCCTTTAACACTCCGGCGGGTAAACTCCAATTCTTGTCTGATGACAAGTTCTAAAAACAGGAGCCTGTCCGCCGGAGCGATAATGGGTCGCTAGGGAGCGGAGGCGGACAAAATTTATTGTTTCACAAACGGCATCAGCCCCATGATGCGGGCGCGCTTAATGGCGCGGGAAGCCGCTCTTTGATGCTTGGCGCAAAGGCCGGTACTGCGGCGCGGCACGATTCTGGCATAATGCGAAAAAAAACGCTGGAGCACTTGCGTGTCCTGCCAATCCACATTGCAGTTGTTGGCGCAATAATAGCAGTGTTTTTCTTCTGGCTGTTGTTGTGTATTATTTTTGGTAAACATAATATCTACTTATGACCTACAACTTACAACTTTTATCATCGGTTGTTTGTTGCCAGTTGTTAGTCGTTGGTTGTTAGTTGTTAAAACGGCACCACTTCTTCATCTCCCGTTACTGTTTCTGCCTCTTCCATCACCAAGGGCGCTTCTTCCACCTGAATCACGGGGATTTCATCAATTGGCGCGACTGGAACGGCGGCCGGCTTCGGAGCAAAATTATTAGCTCCGCCAGCTGCCGCTGTGCCTGATCCCACGGCTTTTGGTCCCATCTGAAAATTTTCCGCCACCACTTCAGTGCGGTATCTTTTTACGCCGTCTTGCCCCACCCAATTCCTGGTTTGTAATCTTCCCTCCACCATCACTGTCTGGCCTTTTTTCAAATATTGTCCGGCCACTTCTGCCAGACGCGCCCAAACCACGATGTTATGAAATTCCGCCTGTTCCTGCTTGGCGCCGGCTTTATCGGTCCAAGTGCGGTTGGTGGCCATACTGAAAGAAGCCACTGTCTGGCCGGTAGAAGTATTGCGCACTTCTGGGTCCTGGGTCAATCGACCGATTAAAAAGACTTTGTTAAGATTCATAAATTTAATTTCTAATTCCTAATTACCAATTTCTAATGAAATGCCAAATGTTAAATGTCCAAAATTCGGTTTTTGCCAAAGGCAAAAACCGACAGATTGGAAATTAGAAATTGAAAATTGGAAATTTAATTACTCACTTCTTCCCCCAAAATTTCATCCAGCTTCTTATCCAAATCCTCCATGCTCATTTTTTTTGCTTCCGCGTGGGTAGTTGTTTTATATTCTTCTGTAGTAGTCGCCGTCTCTTTTTTAAAAATTGATCGGCGTGGTGACGCCACTGGCGCGCGTTTGGGTTTAGAAACTTGATAACGGACAACTTCTGATATTAATTTCAGCTTTTTTTCCAAATCCAAAACCATCGCGGGATTCATTTCCAGATAAAAATTCAAATAAATCCCGTTTCTGATTTTTTTAATGGCATAGGCCAGCCGTTTATGCGACGGTTCGTCAGCTCTTTTAATTTCTCCGCCTAAGCCCTTAATTGTTTCGCCAATTTTAACACCCGCTTCTTTCACCAAATCTTCGCTCAAAGTGCCGGGTAAAATCACGCTTAGTTCGTAATTGGTCATAAGATCAATGCGAATTAGTAGCGAATTACCAGCGAATTATGCGAATAAGCGCAGAATAATCTGTTCGCAAAATTCGCACAAAATTCGTAAGTAATTCGCATATAAATTACTTATAAGTATCTTATCATGTCTTGAAATTCTTGGCAAGTCCTTAGGTATTCACGTGAAAATAAACTGTGTCCCCGTCTTTTATCTCATAATCCTTGCCTTCCAGCCGCACCAGGCCTTTTTCTTTTGCCTTAACCCAGCCGCCCACCTCCACGAATTTCTCCCAAGGGCAAACCTCTGCTCGAATAAATCCTTTAATAAAATCAGTATGAATCACCCCGGCCGCTTCCGGCGCTTTGGCGCCTTTCACCACAGTCCAAGCGCGCGTTTCTTTTTCGCCCGAAGTCAAAAAAGTTACCAGATTCAAAATTTCATAACTTTTAATGATTAATTTTTCCAAACCGGTGTGTTCAATCTTCAATTCGCGCAAATAATCTTTCAGCTCGGCTTCTGGCAATTCGGCCAATTCCGCTTCCAGTTTGGCATTCACAAACAGCGCGCCATCCTTGATTGTTTCCGGCGCGAATTTTTCATCCACGTTGTAGACAAAAATAATCGGCTTAGCTGTCAGCAAATTTAATTCTTTGATTATTTGTTTTTCGTCATCGTGTTGCCACTCAATTTCATTGGCCAGTTTGCCTTCATCCAATTTTTCTTTTAATGTCTTTAAAACACCTAACATTTTTAAAGAATTTTTATCACCCGCTTTGGCCTCTTTTTGTGCCGTGCTTAATCTTTTTTCCACGGTTTGCAAATCCGCCATGGCCAATTCCAAATGAATGATGCTCTTGTCGCGCTCGGCATCCACCTCGCCTTCCACGTGAATTATATTTTTGTCTTCAAACTCGCGCAATACTTCCACAATGGCATCAGTCTCGCGAATATGGGAGAGAAATTGGTTGCCCAGCCCCTCGCCCTGATGCGCGTTTTTAACCAGCCCCGCGATATCTACAAATTCAATCGTGGTCGGAATAATTTGCTTGGATTTGGAAATTACTGCCAGTTTTTCCAAGCGCTCATCGGGTACCTCAACCACGCCGACATTGGGATCAATGGTGCAAAAAGGATAATTGGCAATCTCAATTTGTTTTTTCGTCAGCGCCTTAAACAGGGTGGATTTGCCCACATTCGGCAAGCCGACAATTCCAATCTTAAAAGACATAAACGGGTAATAAGTAATAAGTAACTAGTAATCAGGGGCGACGTTGCGACCATCTCCCCCTTAACAAGGGGGAGAGCGAGGGGGTAGATCGCCGATAGGCGAATATAATTATTTTTCTCCCTTTACTCTACCTTAATTTTCTAATAAAATCAAATAAAAAAGGCTGAGAACTTGACTCAGCCATAAATATCTACCAAACAAACCTTAAAGCTCTAACGGATAAATTTGTATGTGATAAATCCATAAATTGGAAAAAATAATTTTCCATTCAAACATGTCCTGCCAACCAGGCCTTGATTTTTTAAACTCTTCTACTAGCTTCCAAATGTTTTCTCTATTTAAAAGTTCCTTTGCTTCTTTTTCCGCTTCTTCCAAATTTTTTGCTTTCAATGGCACCGTCATTCCGTCTGGTTCACCCTTTATTAAATCTGCCTGGCGATTTTTGAAAGACCATTTAACCGTAAATTCAAGTTTCCATCCCGGCATTTCCATTTATTCCTCCTTGGTTAATTTGTGTATCCTCATCTTATCTTAAGAAAAAAACATTGTCAAATAAAAAATAAAAACGCCGATCACTGGTGTGATCGGCGTAACTTGAACGGCTGGTATGTCTACCGGCCGTTGCCCTTGATGAATTTCGTCATGATGACGGTGTCGTTGGCCGACACGGGCTGGTCCAGCATCGCCATCTTGGTCTAGTCGACGAGGGTCGTATTCCACCGCAGTTCAAACTCGTCGCCACGGCCGACTACCGGCAGGTCGATTTGTTCTTTCGGCCCGCGGGCGGTATTGGCCACTTCGATCGCTTCGCGCAGTGTCGTTCCTTCTTCCACATTGACTTCGGTCAGTCGTCCCGGGAATTTCCCCAGACGCATCGGAAAGTACCCGTATGTCCCTGTTTTCGTCACTGTGAACCTCCTTGGTTTCCTGTTCTTGTTTGACCTCCCCAACACCACCCAATTTCTATTAATTTGCCTCTGTCATTCCCCCTTTCTTGGGCTAAGATGAGGATTTTAGATTATTTTTATTTTTGGCTAAAAATTAAGGCTCCACTTCACCTTAGCGTAATAAAAAAAACTTGTCAAATATTAATTAAGGTTCTACTTTACCCTAGCGCAGTAAAAAAAGTTTGTCAAACAATGGTAAACTTTCGGCTATAAATTTGGGTCAGAGGACGCAGACCGAAAATCATCTCATTTTCCAATTCATCCTCTTCACCATCCAAAATGCTTTGCCAGCGCATCATCTGCCAGATTGCCAGACCGGACAAAATGTCCGAAGTCGGACCCACGCTGGGTTCAGACCGGCAGACAGAAGGAGTGGCATCTTCATCGGTATAATGCAGTGTCTCTTCATAACCTGCGACGTGAGCCGGATTAATGGGATTGACAACGTAAATTCTGCCCTGGTCAGCGCCCATTCTGGTTTCAATCACCAGTTTGACATTGGGTTTGTATTTCAACGAACCATTCCAAATGTCCACGCGGGATTTCATGGTGTCGGTTAAGACGAAAACCACCTCTCCCAAAGTTTGGATACCGTCCACGAATTCGTCGTGAATGGTAATTTCGGTTCCGGTTTTCAAGCGGATCCATTCCCGCATAGCCTCAATTTTTTTCTTGCCTACATCGCTTGGAAAAAACCTGGTGTTGGGCACGTTATGGTCCACCACCACGTCTGTGTCATAAAGCTCGATATTGGGTACGCCCAGTTCGGCCACGCCCAGGGCCGCTTTGGAACCAGTGGATCCACTGCCAATTATGGTCACGAGTTTCTCACCGAATTTATAGGGTGAAAACACACCCAAATGTCTGTTAACATCAAGAATTATTCTTGGTGTTGGTGTCGCTGTTGTTTCCGGCACGGTAACCTCCTTTTTTATTTTTAATCATGGCGTTAATCGTATATGGTATTGTCTTCAAAACTGCCGCTTTTGTCAGCCAGATTGGTTCCTTGCTGAAAACCAACGGCCGCGGGGTCAGTACCGTAAGAACTGGTTTGATAATACGGATAAACCGTTACTGGTTCCGGTTCTTTAATCACAATCTTATCTTTGATTACCTGCTGCCAATATTCGCGGCGAGCCGGATCAATCGGTTGGCGTTTGCCCAAAACTTCCCAAGGCGCATCCTCAATCAGTAAATTTTCTTCTATTAAATACAGGGTTACTTGCATCCGGCCGTCTTTATTAAAAATACACCGGATAAAATGGTCGTAGCAGTCCCCGACAAACTCATCCATTTGGTCCTCGTCCGGTCCGCTGGCAAATGTTCCCATATGAACATGGCAATGACCCCAATAGCGGATGGAGTTAAAAATCTCCGCGCCATTGGGACGGGTCAATATTTCTTGGGTAACCAACTCAGCTTGTCCACCCGGAGTCAGCTTGCATTCCGAACCGTGCACCTCTTGCCCGGGCACAAAAATCTCCTTGATGAAAAAATCTTGGCCCCGTTTCTCCACCCAACCCAAATTGCCGATTTCCACCCTCATTAAATCGGCCAGAATGAACTGGTCGTTGATAACGGTGGGGTCAAAATAGGTTATGGGAATATGCACATTTTGCGGCGGTGCGATAAAACTCACTTTTGGCACAAATTCATGCTGTTTAAAATCTTTGGTCTTCCTGAATTTCTTTCGCCAACCCTTCCAGGTTCCTTTTTTCCAGGTTCCCTTGGTCCCGCCGCTTCCGACATAAATAATTTTAGGCTCCTCTATTTTTTGTTCCGGTTTTGCCATCTCTGGTTTTGGGTCTGTCGCCACTTTGTCGGGCTTTGTCATTTCTTTTCCGTCCTTTCTTTTTTAAATCTTGGGTTAGAGGGGTTTAAATTGCGGGCGAGCGCTAGGTTTAACCCGGCGCCCGCCCCGCTGTTTTTTATTTTTTTGCCTTTTCTACAATTGGCCAGTTATCAATATGCTGGCCCATGGGATCGTTATAATTCGCCGATTCCAAAAAAACAATGCACATAATCAATAATGGCATGAAATCAAAACGGGCAATCAATTGCGGTAAAACTTCTTCCATCTCGGCGCCCAGACAGGCATGGCCATCCTCAAATACGTGGGGAGCATTGTGTCCGCCTATCTTTTGCGTCAAATTAAAAAATCTGATTTGGTTGCAATCGCCATTAAGCGGAATAACAATCCGGAAAGCGCCAATCAAGTGTATTTGGTCTTTTCTCGGATGTTTGCAGAATAAAATATCAGTATCCACTATTAACTGGTTTTTGATGCAGCTGACTTTTCTTATCTTTTCCAATTGCCGCATTTTTTCAAAATCAATGGCAAATTGCTTCCGGTAAACTCCGCCATCCTTCTTCTTGCCATCCGCCACCTCTTTTAAGGCATCGTATTTTCTAATCGCGGTCACCAGTTGGATTTGCAAACTGTTTACCCGGTTGGCCACTTCCGTCAATTCTTCCTTGGCGTCCTTAATAATTGACTCTTTATTTTGCAGACAAGTGTTGGCGTAGGCCTGTCCTTGTGCTGTCCGCATCTTGGCTTCCTGTTTTTGTCTTTCCGCTGTTGTGCTTGTTAAAAGACTGGCCACGGCTTGCATCAACTTTTTAAAAATCTTTTTATATTCTTCGTCCGCTCCCAAAATAGGGAAGGGAATATAAAGATTTCTGCCCGCTATGATTTGTCCGGCCTCTTGGCCGTCCTCATCATATATTATTTTCCCTTCGTTGGTAATCTGAAAAGATCCGCTTTTGGTTGGCAGAGGAATTCTCCAAAGCTGTTTGGGTGTTAAAAACCCCTGTCTGATGCTTTCCGTTGGCGCGGCAAAAAAATAAATATGAAACATGTTGTCATAGCGCGGCAGGTCTCTCATCCGAAACTCGCCTCCGCCGTTATGCAAACAGATGCTCCGCCTAATCTTTGTCATTAATTCCCGGCTGATGATGGGCGCGTAAACACGCCTGACTAATTCCAGCTCTCTGCTGTTAAAACCCCCAGAATCAATTACCATCGACCTGTCTATCTCTATGCCCTCCAGTTTTTTGGAGTCTTTCTTTTTTTCCGGTTCCACTGCTTTAACTGGCCGCCGAAACCTTTTCAGTTGGGAAAAAACTTCCGGCGCCACCACCGCTTCCAGAATTTTTCTAAAAATAGTAAGTTCTGACTCGCGGCCATAATGACACAGGTCGTGAAAAATATAAAGAGTGTTTTCGCCCACCAGCTCGGCCACCGCATATCTTTTGTCTCTAATCACTATGCCTTGGCCGCTGGGTGCGAAAGATTCATCATCACAAGCCACCCTTGTTCCCCAAATCTTCTCAGGTGTCTGGGTTTCCGTGTCACCGCTTTCTGACGGGGCCGACCAAATGCGGATATGGAAAACATCGCCTTCAGCCGGGCTGGTATGTTTTCGATGCGGCACGCTGATGACAATTTCTGTTCCAATTTTTGGTAAAAGAATTTCTTTGGCTAATTTACGAAATCGGCTGCTGCCCTCGCCGTTCCAATCTTTGATTTTCACCTGGCAATCAGCGCCTCTGTCTTTTTTTGAATTATCAAAAATTACTCTTTGTATGATTCTTTTTTGTTCCTTGGTGATGGCCGAAGTGTTTTTCCACCATTTTAAATCATCGCCCTTGGCATATTCCGGATCCAAACCGGTTATCTCCGCAATCTCCAGTTTAAAAACTCCGGTGATCTCGGTTGGTAATTCTGCCAAACTCATTTTTTTTAGGGCTCTTAATCCCTGGCTTAACTGTGTTTCGTCCAAAACAATGCCTTTTTTACTGCCCATCTCAAAGTCGGCAAAAATGACCTTTTGGGCATTTAAAGCCGCTTTTTTACTCTCGTCAATAGCTGGCAAAAAATAATTTCTCACCACTTCCATGCTTCTTCCTCCTTTTAAGCTGGGTTTTTAAGGTTCATCTTCACTGTTTTTAGTGAATAGCTAACCTTAGCAAAACTAAAAAACCTTGTCAAGTAATAAAATAAATAAAAAACGGTCTGCTTTGCCAGCAGGCCGTTATCTTGAAAACATTTATTTTTATTTTTGTTCCGTAACTATTGGCCAGTCCGCCACCCGCTCTCCGGCGCTCGCCTGGCCCTCTGCCGTTTCCAGAAAAATAAGACACATGGTTATCAATGGTCCAAAATCAAACCGGGCGATTAATTGCGGTAAGATTTCTTGCAGCTGGCTGCCAAAGTAAGCCTGGCCATCCGGCGCCACGTTGGGAGCATTAAATTCGTTAACCCGCCGTGTCAGATTAAAAAATCTGATATCCTCGCAATTGCCCCAAAAAGGGATAAAAATCTGGAAAGCGCCAATCAGGCGTGTTTCTTTTTTGCTGTAGAAAAGAGTGTTGGTCTCCACTATAAGACAATCCGGGGTGAAAGTAATCTGCCTTATCTTTTCCAGTCGCCCCATTTTCTCAAAATCAGCGCTAAACTTCTCTTGGTCGCCACCCTTTCTTTTGCCCTCGGTTGCTTCCTTCAGCGCATCATGCTTTCTGATGGCCGCTATCAACTGTGTTTGAAAATTTTTGATTTGCCTGGTAATATCCACAAACTCAGCCGCGGCATCTTTCTTGATCAAATCTTTATACTGCCAACAAATGGCGGCATAAGCTTTTCCTTTGGCTGCCCGCATTTCTTCTTCCCACTGCTGCCTTTCCGCTGCCGTACTGGTAAAAAGCCTGGCCACTTCTGCCATTAAACAGGTAAAAATCCGTTGCAATGTTTTTTGGTCGGAAAATAAAAAAAATGGAATATAAAGATTTCGGCCGCCGATAATTTGCCCGACTCTTTGTCCAGCATCATCATAAACCATTACCCCTTCCCTGGTAATCGGGCAAGGGTTATTCCCGGCCGGCAAACTAATGCCCCATAATTTATTTGATGAAGAAAATTGTCTGCCCGCCATTGAATTGGTAAAAAATATATGAAACACCTCGTCATAAAAAGGTAATGGCTGTTGTCTTATGCTCCTATTTTTATGCAGGCAAACGCCGCGCTTAATTTTTGCCATTAATTCCCGCGCGATAATTGGAGCATAAACTTTTCTAGCCAAAGCGCATTCTTCTGAGCTAAACCCCGGTAATTCCATCGTCAGTGTTTTATTTATATCTATTTTTTTGCTTTCCAATTCTTTTGATTTTGTTTCTTTTTTTACTGGAGCTGGCCGCCGAAACCTTTTCAGTTGGGAAAAAACTTCCGGCGCCACCACCGCTTCCAGAATTTTTCTAAAAATAGTAAGTTCTGACTCGCGGCCATAATGACACAGGTCGTGAAAAATATAAAGGGTGTTTTCGCCCACCAGCTCGGCCACTGCGTAGTTGTTTGTCTTGTCTTTAATAACTAGGCCAAGGCCGCTCGCTGGAAAAGATGCGTCACCGCAAGCCACTTCTGTTCCCCAGATAGTTGGGGGTGTGCGAACCTCTCTGGATCCGCTCTTCAATGGTGCCGACCAGATGTAGATATAAAAATTATCATCTGCAACCGGTTCTTTTTGGTCTCCATGTGGCACGCTGATAAAAATGTTTGTTTTAATTCTGGGCCAAAGAATTTCTTCGGCTAGCTGGCAATAATCTTCGCTGTTACTGCGTCCGTCCCAATGATCAACTGTCACAAAACCCGACCCATCCTCCTCTTCTATTGTTTCTTCTTTTTTCAAACTCTCACCAATCTTTTCCTGTAAAAATCTCCGTTGCTCTGCCGCCAGGGTGTAGCTATTTTTGCACCACCTCAAATCATCGCCTTGGGCATATTCCGGATCCGCCCCTGTGATGTCAATGGTCAAAAGCTTGAAAGCTCCCTCAATCCCGGTGGACAGTTCCGCCAAGATTGCTTTGTTTAAAGCTCTCAATCCCTGAAGTAATTGGGTTTCGTCCAAAATAATGCCCTGTTCGCCTCCCAGTTCAAAATCGGCAAAAATGACCTTGTGGGCGTTTAAAGCTGTTTTTTGTGCCGCATTGACAGCTGCTAAAAAATAGCTTCTGACAACTTCCATGTTTCTGCCTCCTTTTCCATTAAATTTTTAAGGTCTGTTTGCTTCACTCTACTGGTGAATATTTCAGCTTAGCAAAACTTATCCCGCCTGTCAAGTTTATTTTCTAAATAAAAATATAACAAAAAATAAAAAAACGGTCCAATAATTCGCCAGTTAGCGAATCGGACCGTTTGTTGAATTTTGAATTTTTATTATTTTTCGCTCAGTTTAAATATTTAAATCCAGACGAATCTTAGCTGGTTTTGCGTTTTCCTTTGTCCGCTTCCTCTTGTCCTGTTTTTACCAGCGGCCATTGATCAACATGTCTGCCGATATCATCAAGGTTCGCTGATTCCAAAAAAATAATGCACATAATAACAATTGACGTGAAATCAAAACGAGCCATCAGCTCTGGTATAATTTCATGCATCTCCCTGCCCAGACAGGCATGGCCGTCAGCATATACGTGGGGAGCGTTCATTCGGCTGTCATGCGCATTAATCAGCTGTGTCAAGTTAAAAAATCTGAGATCATTGCAGCTGCCCTTAAAAGGAATAACGATCTGAAAAGCGCCGATCAGGCGTATTTCTTTATTAGTAGGGTGCTGGTAATAAAGAATATCAGTCTCCACAATCAGGTGGGTCTTGGTGAAAGAAGCCCATCTTATCTTGTCCAGTTGCCCTATTTTCTCAAATTCAGCGGCAAATCTCTCTTGATATAATTCTTTGCCCTCCTTTTTGTCCTCAACTACTCCTCTTAAAATATCCTGCCTTCTGTTGGCCGCTACCAATTGCGTTTGCAGATTTTTTATTTGGCTACCAGTCTCAGTCAGTTCCTGGCCGGCAGTTTCTTTTTTAATTTTGGCAAGAATCGCCTCTTTGTAGTTTTGGCAAACACGAGCATAAGTTATTTTTTGAATTGCCATCAGCCCGGCTTCCCGCTGCTGCCTTTCGGCCGCCGTGCTCTTTAAAAGCCAGTTTACTTCTTCCAATAAACGAATAAAAAACTCTTTGTTTTCTTTGGTCTCAAAAGTTAAATAAAAAGGAAGGTAGAGATTGTTGCCATTAATGAGCCAAGCCACGACTTGGCCTTGGTTGTCATAAATCGCCCTTCCCTTGTTTAAGATCACTAGGGAGTTCTTGGGGTTATCCAATTTTATGTTGATTCCCCAAGGCGTCGGTGGACTCAATGGCGCGTTTTTAATTGCCAGTCCCGGCGAGGCTCCCAAAAAAACATGGAACATATTATCATAAAAAGGCTGAGTTTTTTTGCCAAATTCCCCGCCATGTAAACACACGTTTCTTTTAATGACTGGGGTCAGCACCTGTTTAACTATCTTGGCTGCTTCTCCGTAAAGTCTTTCAAAAAAAATTCGTGAAGAAAAATCATTTGCGCCAGCTATGAAAACTTCTTGATCCAACCAATCAGCTGGTTTTTTTTCTTTTTCTTTCACTGCCAAGGCCTCAATAATAGCCATGGTTCTGGCGATTCCCTCTTCAAATATTCTTAACTCGTTTTCATCCCCGTTGTGGCTACAAATATCATGATGAAAATACAAATTATTCATGCCGATTAATTCGGCTACCGCGTAGCCCGTGGCTTCATCCACCAGCGAAACTCCCAGACCACTGTCCACCGTACCAATACCACGATCTGACACTTCAATTCCCCAAATACTCTCCGGGGGACTCTTTGTGTTATGGCTTCCGCAACTGGGAGCGGCATGAAGGTGGATATAAAAATCCGAACCCAAAATCGGATCTGTCCAACCAGATTGTTTATGGATCTGGACCTTCTTTTTTATTTTTGGAGTTATGTTCTTCATTGCCAGCCGGGTAAAAGAATTGTCATCCGGCCATTTCCGCCAATCTTGCCGAGCCGCCTTAATCCAATTTATTTCTCCTTCTCGCTCTTGTTCCGGCGGACATAAATAATTAAATAATAATTCCTTTGCCGCCTCCGGAATCTTCAAAATATTTTTGTACCAGTTCAATTCCTCTCCGGCTTCATAACCAGCATCGGGTTCCATCGGAACTAACAGAGTTTGATAAACTCCTCTCGCCCCAGTTGGTTGTTCCCAAAGTATGGCTTTTCGCAGCCGCAGTAAACAATGTTTAATTTGTGTCTCCTCAACCAAAATTTTTTGTCCATCTCCTGGTGTGACTCTGGAAAATTTCACGCCCTGCTGGGTTAAAAATGCCTCTTCCTCTCTGGTTACCATTAAAAGGAATTTTTTTGGTTCTTCCATGATTTTTACCTCCTTAAGTTAGGTTTTTAAAGTTCGTTTTCACTTCTTAAAGTGAGTACTTTAACTTAGCAAAATTAAAAAGAGTTGTCAAGTGAGAAAAAATCAAAAACCGTTCCGACACAATGTCGGAACGGCTCTTGTTTTTTGAAAAATCAAAATTAGATTTTCAAATCATCAACCGCGGAGGTGTCGACCGGTTCGCGATTTTCTCTGCGCGGACCGCGAGTGGAACCTTCCGGTTCGTTGATTTTCATGTTAACGCGAGCGTTGTTTCTGGCGCCCACCACGCGCAGTAAGGTGCGGATGGCGTGGGCATTTCTGCCTTGGCGGCCAATGACATAACCCATATCAGCTGGGTTAAGGTCTAAAGTTAACAACACTCCCATTTCGTCAACCTTGCGATCAACTTTGACGTCGTTCGGGTTGTCCACAATCGCTTTGACCACGAACTCGACAAATTTCACATCATTTTCCATATTTTCTCTTCTGTCAGGCCCGCAAATTCCAAATGGCATTTCAGGCCTGTTTTTCCAGCAATCACGACCTTTCTTTACTTAATTTTTAAAAATATACCCTTGCTGGTTTTCAAAATAAGTATAGCATACCTTAAAATCTGTGTCAAATTCGAACTTGCGGTCTTTTGAAAGAAGGCTTATAATTAAATTAATATCAACAACAAAAATAGGAGGCAAAAATGGCCGGACAAATTTTCAGGCGAGAATTGGTCGATCTCACACAAGACACAGAAGAAACCGCTCTCATGGTTGACATCGCTGGTAAATCACTAAAAGGAGGGGAGCTTATAATAGTTAGAGAAGTGATAAGCGATGAGACACCAGAAGGAAGAGCGCGGATAAAAAAACTTATTCAAAAGGGTTGGCAACAAGTAGAACCTGCCAAAAAAGAAGACATCAGGGGATGAACATTCGTCCCCTGTTTTTTTGTCAAACAAAAAACATCACGAAAAACTCAAGATGTTTTTATTAATTTCCCGTTTCTGATTTCTAATTTCTGTTTTCTCTTTACTCTTCACTCTTCTCTATTCACTAATCGTCGCCTCCGTCGTCGTTGAGAGCGTCCCTTTCTCCACCCCAATCAAACACACTGCCTGCCACGGCCGGTAAAGCGAGTGCCAGTTTTCTTTTTTCTCCGTGCCATCAACCATAGTCACGATTCTTTCCAAATCCGTTTCCGCGCCATTATGCGCCGTTTCCGTGCACTTTTTTACACCCACTGCCAAATCTTCCGTTTCCACATATTTAGTCGGCCCCGGCGCCGTGATATTATAGATCGTTGTTTTTTTCACTTCCACCTGGCGGCCGTCGCTTGTTCCCCAAAATTCAAAGGTTATTTCATTGCCTTCAATTCTTGTTTGTAATAATAAATTACTGCCAGTGTCATTTTTAAATCTCAAATCCGGATGCGGACTATAAATTGTCGCGTCCATGCCGGCCGGTTCATAGTAAACCACGCGGTAAGCATGCGGATATCTTTCCAAAATTGGCAGTCCCGCGTCCAAGGCTACCCGAAACATGGTGGTGGCAATTTGGCACAGTCCGCCGCCAAATTCCGGCACCGTTTTATTGCCCTTGATCACCAATTCCGGCAAATAACCGGTGGCGCCGCTAATTTCTCCCAAAGCCGTATTTAAAGAAAATTCTTCAGCCGGCGCGATAATCAAACCATTTAGGGACGCGGCACCGGTCTTAATATTATGAATTCTGTTTTTGGGTGAACCGCTAAAATTTGACTGGCCCACCCCCACGATTTCTTTGATGCCCAAATCATTAACATCGCCGGTTAAATTTTTCACTGGAATTTCTTTGGTGTAAATCACTGAACGCGGCTTTGGCAAATTCAATAAATTAAATTCCCATTGCGCCAAAGTTTTTTCCAAATCAATCTCAATCCCCGCTTGGGATGCCTGAAATTCCACCACTCGTCCGTTTTGCATCATAATTTTTGGTTCCCGCGCCTCCACCTCAATTTCCGCGGTTAGTGGCTTTAAAATTTCCCAAAAAACCGCGTTATCAAAACCCAGGTATGGTTTTTGTTGTTTTTCATCCCATTTCAAAACCAATCCTTTTTTAACATCTTCTTTTAATATCGGCCATTCTTTTGCCAAGGGCTGGCGCAACCAACTGCGAGTGATGGTGGCCGTCAGAAAAAAACTTTCTTTGTTTAAAACCGATTCCATTAAAGGTATTAGTTGTTCTCCGGCTGCCAAAGAAATTTTCGGCTCCACTTGAATTTTTTTAAGTTCAATCGCTACCAGATTACCCATTCTTAATTGTTTTTTAAATTGCTTTATGGCGCTCTCATAATCCAATTCTTCGCCTGCCTGTCCCGCCACAATTTCTGGCTGGTTGTTTTGATAACTAATATTTGTCTCGCGCGCGCCGGACACCAAATCGCCAAAATTTGTTTTCAGGGCTTTTTTTAATTCTTCTTCCGCTACCTGATTTATCCAAATAAAATTAACTCGCGAAAAAATAGTCCGCAATCGCTCCCAAAAATTTGCCAAAAAAAATCCCTGCCGGCCAAAGTGGAAAGCTTGGTTCAAAATATCTTCGGTTTCCACGTTGTAAATTTTATATGATAAATCCGGGTCGCTGGTGGAAACTGAAATCGGCAGCACCGCCACTTTTCTTTCGCCATAAATAAAAGTAACCCCCTCCTGTTCCAGCTTGCCAACTTTTTCCGTTACCATTTGACCGGCCTTGTCATAACTTAAGCCGCCCACATTCACTCCGCCAATGCTGATATTGGGAAAAAACCGGCCGACATAAATTTGTTCCAAAGCCAAAGTCGTCCCTGCTCCCAGAATCAACAAAATTAAAAAAACGGTCAGCGTCGCCACCAACCAGGAAGGAATTCGGTATTTTTCCTTTTTTTCTTTCAAAAATTCTTTGGTTTTTTCTATCATATTATTCTTTTTGTGTCATCCTGAGCGAAGGTCCGATGGACATCGGACCGGAGTCGAAGGATCTCGTTGTTTTATAAAAAAATATAAGGATATAGAGATATAAAGATATAAGCGACCAGCCTGTTATATCCTTATTTCCTTATATCTTTATTATTTATCGCTTTGGCCACGGGATTCCCTGCCTCGCCTGACGCTCGCCTCGATTCGGCGAAGCGGGCGAGTCAAGGCGGGCTTCCTCTCCCGAGTACTCGGGATCGTCAGGATGACAACTACTTAAAAAGTTTATTTCTCCAAAATCTCATTTATCAATTCTTTGGCCAACTTTCTTCTTTCCTCCTCTGCCGTAGCTTCATTAGAAACTGTTAGACGCAAAACCGCACCTTCTTTCACTTCTGCCGGCAAATTTTTTATCGGCCAAATAATTTCTTTGCCATCATCAAAAACCAGCACCGCACTCGTGCCCTCAAACCGGTCAATCGTGACTTGGCGTTCATAATTTTCCATAATAAAACTTATAATACTTAGTAACTTGCGATTGCTGCGATTTCGTCGTGCGAGCTTAGCGGAGCGTTAGTTAGAAAATCGAGGCGAAAGCGCCGTTAAGAAATCAATGGGGACGAACCGCAGGTGAGTCGGGACCCATTGATTTTAGGCGCTAAGCCTGATTTTCTCTAACGCGCAGCTCGCTCGCCAGTTTCTTTCAGCCACTTTCTTTGTCCAAAGAAAGTGGCATAAATTACTCTCCCTTCACCTTCACCGCGATTGACTTCGCTTTCTGCGCTTTGGGTAAAATCAAAGTTAAGACGCCATTTTTCAAAATTGCCTGCGCTTCTTCCGCTTTCACTTCCACCGGTAAAACCACCGAGCGGGAAAAATCGCCCCAATAACATTCTTGGTAAAAATAATCTTCTTCTTTAATTTCCTCTTCCAAGTGGCGCGACCCACGGACGGTCACCATGTCATTATCAATAGCAATATCAATATCTTCCGGTTTCACGCCGGCAATGGTTGATTTGATGATGATATTGTCTGGCGTCTGAAAAACATCCACCGAGAGCTGGCCGTCCGCTCCGCTCCTGTCCAGCCATTCGCTGTCGCGCAGCCGCGCCGCCGTGGCTTCCGCCAATGGCTCCATTGGCGCCGCCGGTTCATTAATTATCGCTTCCATTTCCAGCGGTTTTTCCGGCAAATCATAACTTTCATCGTTTTTTATAACCTTGGTAAAAAATGCCATAAAAAAATATGGTGTCATTCTGACCCCGCCAATGCGGGGAGAGAATCTCTTTGTTTCTGTCTTATCCAGAAACAATTAATTTATAACTTTATTATACACCACTATTTGACAAAAATCCAAAAAAGGACTAAGCTTTTTCTATCATAATTCACTCTAACCTGGTGGCCCTGTTTTTAAGCGCCGCCAATCAAAAACCTATGTCTACTCGACTCAAAGTCTTTTCTTTTGTTTTTTTAGCCGTGCTCGCTTCTTCTCTGGCTTTTCTGATTAAATCCGCCCGCACTGCCGACGCCAATTTAAGTTTTGTTGTCATCCCCGACGCTCAAAGCGAATCACGGGAAGTGATTGACGCCATCTGCCAATGGGTTGTTGACAATAAAACCGACCAAAATATTCAAGCCGTGATTGGTCTTGGTGATTTAACCAATTATGCCACCGATGCTGAATTCCAAAGAGTCACCCCTTGCTTTGACCGTCTTAATGCCGCTGATATTATTAACGTGCCCATCATGGGCAACCATGATTATGATAATTACGCGCCGCAAAATCGCGTGGCCGCCAAATTTGATCAATATTTCGGTCCCGCGCGTTTTGCCAATAAAACCTGGTATGGCGGCAATTACAATGGCAGCAACGCCAACTATTATGTAAAATTCACTTTTGGTTCCCGCAAATTTCTCATTCTGGCCTTGGAATTTTTTCCGCGTCCGGCCGTAGTTAATTGGGCTTCCGCTGTTTTGGATCAAAATTGGGATTCGGAAGTTATTGTCACTACCCATGGTTATTTGAATCCAAACAAAACCAGAATTACAGATGGCGATACCACTGGTCCTACTTTTTACAGCCTGCCGGCCGCTGACAACAGCGGCGAGGATTTATGGCTTAATCTCTTAAAAAAGAAAGGCAATATTAAATTGGTTGTTTCCGGCCACCAGCTTGATGGCACCACTGCTTTTCGCTCTGACACCGGTGAAAAAGGCAACACCGTTAATCAGCTTTTCAATAATTTTCAATTAATGACTGATGGTAATGGCTGGCTGGGCGTGATTAAACTTGATTCTGTGACTGGCAAAGCCAGTGTTAAATATGTTAAAGCCTATCCACCAACTTATAATTTAAATTGGTCAGCTGGTACTGTCGCGCCAGCTAACAAAGCGCCGGCGGTTAATGCTGGTTTAGATCAAAATATTATTTTGCCAGCCACTGTCAGTCTTTCTGGCACAGCCACTGATGATGGTTTGCCCGCTGGTTCTTCTTTAACTATTTCTTGGAGTAAAGTCTCCGGTCCCGGTGGAGTAACTTTCTCCAATTCTGGGGCCGTTGTTACTACCGCCTCTTTCAGCGCCGCTGGCCAATATCTTTTGCGCCTGACCGCCTCCGATGGTTCTTTGTCCGCCAGTGATGATATTATAATTTCAGTCAATTCTACCATCAGTACTTGGTATGATACCGCTTGGCCTTATCGCAAAATTATTACTATTAATCGCGCTAAAGTCGCGGGTAATCTTGCCTCTTTCCCAGTGCTTGTTTCCATCACCGACGCGGATTTAAAGTCAACTGACAACGGCGGCAAAGTTGGGAATATTAATGGTTTTGATTTTGTCTTCACCAACTCTGCCAACACTAAATTGGCGCATGAAATTGAAAAATATGACCCGGCTACTGGCCAGCTTTTGGTTTGGGTGAATGTTCCGCAAATTTCCAACGCCTCCGACACTCGCCTCAATTTATATTTCGGTAATGCCACCGCCGCCAACCAACAAAATAAAACTAGTGTTTGGGACAGTCATTTCATGGCGGTCTGGCACCTGAATGAAAAATCCGGCAATCAGCTTGATGCCACTTCTCAAAATTATAACTCTACTGTTTTGGCACTCTCTGGCCAGGGCACAGCTGTTGGCAAAATCAATGACGCTGATTATTTTGCCAGCGCCACTGATTATATTTCTTTTCCTGCCACTGCCACGAATTTGAAAAAACAATTTTCTCAAATCAGTGTCAGCGCCTGGGTTTCACCAGCTTCCTATGGCGCCGGCTATTGGGGCCCCACCATCATCTCCAACACTGACGGCGATGGCTGGGCCATGAGAATTAATGATGGCTATCTGGAGCCTGATTTCCGTCTCTCCAATGGCAATATTATGTTAAAAATGGGTCCGCAATTGCCTTTGAACGCCTGGAGTTATGTCAATCTTGTTTATGATGGCGCCAAAATAACCGGTTATGTTAATGGTGTTTCTGTTGGTTCAACCATCGCCACTGGCACTATGAAAAATTCAGCCAACAGTAACACTTGCACTTTCCTTGGCAATGATCCCCTGTATTGTACGGTTACCGTGAATGAATTTAATTTTAATGGCAATTTGGATGAAGTTCGCGTTTCCGATTCCGCCCGCTCGGCCGCCTGGATCGCCACTGAATACGCCAACCAATCAAACCCGGCCGCCTTCCTCACCGCCGGCGCCACGGAAAGCAAGCCATAAATTTTTCTGAATCAAAAAACTAAACAAAAAACACCTGATTTAATTCTGGTGTTTTTTGGTACCGCTACGGGGAATCGGACCCCGATTACCAGGATGAAAACCTGGCGTCCTAACCGTTAGACGATAGCGGCATATCTTTAGTTCTTAAAAAATTATAGCGTATTTTTTCTTTTTTGTCAAAAATCAAAATTACTACCGCATTTTATCGTTTATTAATTTATAAAATTTGACTTGACGGGTAATTCTAGTTGCGCTATGCTTTTATTTGACGAGTTAGCCCTCATCAGGGACAAAAATAATTCGTAATTTCTCTTTTTAAAATCAATTTGAAAAGGAGGTGAAAAAACGTCAATTTTAGGCTGGTACAAAAAACATCAGTCATCGTACCCAAGTACCCCAAAACCAAAGGAGGTTCCAGGTGAACCTGAGGTTTCGCGGCCGTCCGCCAATTCTCATCGCGGACTCCGTAAAAAGCGTTGTCGGTCTTACCGATCCGTATGCCAAAGAAATCATGGATCGAATGTCTCCAGTCGAAAACTTTGTTTTTCCGATTCTCAGCCAATCGGTTTTTGACTGGACCGGCAGAAATCCGCGTCCGGCTTTGGATGCCGACGGCGATTTCCAGTGTACTGATCTCGACCTTTTTTCGTTTTTGATGCCCCTGGCTGACCGCGGAGCCATTATCGAAATTCCACGTTACCGCAACCGCCGCCAGGTGGTCGTAAAAGAAAGTGAGCGAAAAATCGGCAGCAACAATTTCGGGCCGCTGCACAGCCTGGTTTCCAATCAAGAGGCCTTTTCTTTTTCAGTAAAAATCATCGATCAGACCATCATGAAAACCAATCCCGAAACCGGCAAGGAAACGCTGGGCGAACCCCGAAATTACATGATCGTGGATGTCGACGGCCACTGGTATTACGGTTGGGACTGCATCAGGTGGAATCCGACGGCGCCGGAAAACCGCTTCCTGACCGAAAAGGGATTATGGACCGGTAACTCCGTCTATTTCCAGTTCTATGTCCACCCCAACCGGTGGCGAAGCATTTTCGGCGCTCCCTATCTCTTGCTGAAGATGCTGTCAAGTCGTCTGACTGAAGAAGGCGCTTTCTACCGAAACGAAGTGAAACGCCTTGAAGATTTGGGTTTTCGGTTGCCACCTGGCGAAAAAAAGGAATATGAACCGTCAATCAGTGAAAGCACAACCAGGCCTATTACTGTTTCCACTATGGAAACGATTCTGGACCTGCCGCCTTTCAACGGTTCGTATCCAAGAGCGATCAATACCCGAAATGGTCTGCTCGCGGCTTACCACCGGCAAAAATACCTGACCTATGTCTTAAAACCATTGGTTCAATTTGCTCTCCGGGCCGACGAAGCGGCTTATTTCCAGTATGGAGCGCGCGACATGAAAATCGCTCCCTGGCTGGATAGCCGCGCCTGGAAAACCGGCTGGCGTCCGCCCAAAGGCCGAGTCGACTGGAACTTGTTGGTGCTGAGTAACGACGTCGGCCTGCGTTGGCGCCTCAAAGACATCACCCAGCAAGTTTACGTCACCGAGTAATCTTTACACCTTACAATCATTTCTTTAAATCCCCTGGTTCAAAAAAATCAGGGGATTTTTATTTTTATCAAAAAATAATAAACCCGGCATTGCTGTCGGGTTTGCTTGAATAATTAATACAATTTTTGATTATACGCCCTAAGGATTAACCGGCCGTCTTTGCCCTGGTTGGGATCACCATCATAAATTGTCACGCCGCAATTGATTGGCTTTTCATGTTCATCAAGATAAATAAATTGTTTTGGGCTTAATCTTTCTAGATTGGCTTTTTCAGACAATTTTGTTATGTGATGAATTATAGCCCAAACAGTTTTATTGAAAAATTCTCTAATCAAAGTGGTGTTCCATGACCTAACTCGCTCTCTCACGTCACATTTATTTTCACCTTGTGGAAAACGATAATAATAAGGGCCTAAAAGTTCATAAAGTCTGCGCTGGTCAGGATAAAAAGTTTGAAAAATTTTCCAATCATTAAAAAGTAATACCTTGCCATGATCTTGTTCTCTAATTCGTTCTTCTTCCACGATTTTAACTTTGGCCAATTCCGGCCAACCTATTATCATATTTTTAAGGGTTTGTTTGGTTCTTGGATATGGTGAAACAAAAATTACATCGGGCAAGAGAACTTTATTTTTTAAAGCCGCGCCGATTATCTGGGCCTGTTTTTTGCCCTCGGCAGTTAATGCCGTTGTTTCATCATTCATAGTGCCAGGAAAAGATTTTAAAACTAGGTGGGCCAATGTTTTTGTTAAAATACTGGTATAATTTTTATTCCAGGCCCAAACAAAAGTTTGGTAAAGTTGGCTTTCTTGTTTTAATTTCTTTGCTTCATTATAAGTCGATTCCCCATGCCGAATAAGTAAAAGTTGTTTTGGCCACTTCATTCTTCCTCCTTTTTTATTTAGTTTAAAAGAACCTACACTTAACTTAGCTTATTTTTCTTTTTTTGTCAAAACTATAAATTATTGCTACTATTATTTTATTAATCATTCGCAAAATTCGCCCGCCTCGACTCGCGTCAGATGCTCGCCTCGATTTAGCGAAGCGGGCAAGTCGACGCGAGGCGGGCCTATGATTCGCAAAATTCGCAATATATGAAAATTTTAGCTATTGAAACCTCCTGTGATGAAACTTCTGCCGCCGTGCTCAATCTTGAGCGCGGCCAGTTTAATTTGCTAAGTAATATTGTTTCCTCTCAAGTTAAAATTCACGCTAAATTCGGCGGCGTGGTGCCGGAAGTGGCGGCACGGATGCAAATGGAAATGATTCTGCCGGTGATTGATGAATCCTTAATCGCTGCTAATATAAAATTAAAAAATATTGATTATTTAGCTGTCACTTATGGTCCGGGTTTAATTACTTCTCTCACTGTTGGTGTGGAAACTGCCAAATCTTTGGCCTTTGCCCTAAAAAAAACACTCATCCCCACCAACCATCTGGCTGGCCATCTCTTAGCAAATTTTCTACCCAACAAAAAAATTACTGACATAAAATTTCCAGCACTTGGTCTGATTGTTTCCGGCGGACACACTCTTTTGGTTTTAATGAAAAACGAATCCAATTATAAAATTATTGGTGAAACCCTGGATGATGCCGTGGGCGAGGCCTTTGATAAAGTCGCCAAAATTTTAAATCTTGGCTATCCCGGCGGCCCCATTATTTCCAAACTAGCCAATAATGGCAATTCCGTCGCTTTTAATTTTCCGCGCCCGATGCTGAACTCTGGCGATCTTAATTTTTCTTTTTCTGGTCTGAAAACAGCCGTGTTCTACACATTAAAACATAAAAACATTAAAACATTAAAACAAAAAGAAATAAACGACGTTTGTGCTTCATTTCAGGTGGCATGCGTCGATGTTTTAACTATTAAAACATTACGAGCGCTCCAAATTCATCAACCAAATTCATTTCTCTTGGGCGGCGGTGTAGCTGCCAATCCCACCTTGCGCCAGCGCCTTCAAGAACAAATTAATAAAAATTTTCCTAAAATCAAAATTTTCATTCCCGAACTGCGTTTTACCGGCGATAACGCGGGAATGATCGCCGCCGCAGGATATTTTCAAGTTAAAAAAAGTAAATTCGCTAATTTCAAAAAACTGAAAGCCAACCCAAATTTATCACTTTAATAAATTACAAATCACAAGCACCAAAATACAAACAAATCTCAAATATCAATAACCAAATTACAAACGCGACGGTTTAGGATTTGAGATTTGGTGCTTGGAATTTGTTTGTTATTTGGAATTTGGTGCTTGGTGCTTAAAAATATGCTCTCTCATTCCCCCTCCCAAACCAAAACCATTGCCAAAAAACTTGCCTCTCAGTTAAAACCCGGCGCGGTTTTGGCTTTGGTCGGTGATCTCGGCGCCGGCAAAACCCATTTTGTCAAAGGTTTGGCTGAATATTTTGGCATTAAAAAAAATATTACTTCCCCGACTTTCGTTTTATTGAAAATTTATCCAATAACTAAAGTTTATCCCGAGCGAGCGGAGCGAGCCGAGGGATCTCGTAATAGAAATAAAATTAAAAAATTAATTCACCTTGACTGCTATCGCCTCAGTCATCCTGACGAACTTCTCGCCATCGGCTTCCGGGAATTTTTACAAGATAAAAATTGTTTGGTTGTAATTGAATGGGCCGACAAAATCAAAACTCTCTTGCCGAAAAATACCACTTGGCTAAAATTCAGTTTAGGCCAGAAAGAAAATGAAAGAAAAATTGAAATCAAAAAATAAAAAATCTCCGTTCTTCAACGGAGATTTTTAAATTTCATTATTCTTAGTCTATGAATAATCACATTCTGCAAAATCCAAGTCCAACTCGTCAACCTTCTCGTGGGTTAAGGGCACTTTTCCAATAATCTTCATTTTGGCAAAAGATGTTTTCCAGCCCAAACCACTGTCAGAATCAGTGTCCAATCCGCTACCTTCCAAAATGTACAAAAATTTAGCTTTTTTTCCATATAATTTCTTTGTATTTGTAGCATAATGTACGCAGTTATCGTCGCCGGGTAAAATAAAATCACCAACTTCAAAATTTTTGTCTGAACAATGATAACCATTAATTACCCTTTCAAAACCAGTTTCTTGTCTCTCTCTTATTATTTCCTCAATTTTCCCAACCGAAGATTTTTCCCATTTTTTTCTCACTTCTTCCGGTAACTGATTCAGCAGGGCTTCTTTAAAAGTTTTCGTTAAACCAGCCTTTTTATCAATTTGTTTTTCAATTGTTTTTACTGTCATATGTTTTATATTAAATATATTTCTCCTGTTTAATTTTTGCCGAACGATTTTTAACATCCAGCTCTACTGAAATTATATCAAATCGGTAGTTTTGATTCAAACCATAATTATTCTCTTTCAAATATTTCTGCGCCGTGTAGGTCAGCCGCGCTTTTTTGCGCCGGTCCACCGCCTCCGACGGACTCCCGTAAAAAATTCCGCTTCTGGTTTTCACTTCCACAAAAACCACGTCTTTTGTTTTCTGGTCATAGACGACTAAATCCGCCTCGCCATGCCGACTATGATAATTGCCGGATAAAATTTTGTAACCCCTTTCCTCCAAAAACTTCCGCGCCAAATCCTCGCCCAAATTGCCTAATGATTTTTTGGTATTCATACTCTTCCTGGTGTCATCCTGAGGCCGATATCACATCAGCCGAAGGATCCCCTGCGAACTTGGGGAGGTAGTATTTTTTACGCTTTTCCCATTTGCCACGGGGTCCTTCGTCCCGAGTAATCGGGACTCAGGACAGGTTGTAAAAAAATTACATTAGATTAGTAAAATATTCCGCCACGTCCTGATGCTCTTCCAAGTCATCAATTAATTTATGTAATTTTTCACTCGTCTCATCGGAAATTTCCATTTTCTCTTTAGCCAAATATTCTACTCCGGCCGCTTCAATTTTAATTCCATCTTTTTCCAAACCGTCTTTAACTCTCCGCAAATCCTCCGGTTTGGTATAAATTATTATATCATTCTCTTCTTCTAAAAAATCTTCCGCCCCCAAATCAATCACCTTTAATTCAAACTCCTCATTATTCATTTTTAATTTTTCATTTTTCACTATTATTACACCTTTCCTCTCAAACATCCAACTTACTGCGCCAGGAGTTGCTAAAATTCCGCCGTGATTGGCAAAAAGATGTTTTAATTCATTAAAAGTTCGGTTGCTGTTGTCGCTGATGGCTTCCATAATAAAAGCGACTTGGCCCGGACCAAAACCTTCATAAACAGTGTGGTTAAGTTGCGCTCCGCCCGCTCCGCCAGAGCCCCTGGCAATAGCACGGTCAATGTTTTCTTTGGGCATGCTCACGGCTTTAGCGCGGTCAATGGCCAGGCGCAAATTAAAATTCATCTCCGGGTCAGCCCCTAAGCGCGCCGCCACGGAAATGGCATTGGACAGCTTGGTAAAAGCGCTACCGCGCCGCTGGTCCACCACTTCTTTTTTTCTTTTAGTTGTCGCCCATTTGGAATGTCCGCTCATTTTTGTTGGTTGTCATCCCGAGGAGTCACGCGACGAGGGATCTCGTAGTAACCCGCTCGGAATATTAAACTAAAGCTAATTTAACCTTATCATTTTAAAACACAAAAATCAAATAAAAAAGCGGGGCAAACTGAATTGCCACCGCCGTGTTATTTTAACTCTTAGCCAGGTAAGATCTCGTGTAATTTTCCGTTCTTAACGCTTAAACTGTGGAGGCCGGAAAATATCTTTATTTTTTGTTTGTGCCTTTCTTTCAAAAAGAAATTGGTATTGTTTTTTTGGTCCACCTGTATTTTTGCAGTATCTCGACTGCTAATAATGAAATCCCCGTCCTTTAGGCGGGCAAAAGGACCCTCCTCTTCCACTTTCAGACGTAGGGGATTTGTTTGAATAACTTCCGCAATATAAGTTCCAATCATTCCGGTTATCTGAATCACCACATAATCACCAGGATTGGTGGTATACTTTTCGTCCTCATTATTCATAGCAACCCCTTATTTTTTATTTTCATTTTTTCCTCTTTACTTCATGATAAAAAATTGTGGTCAAAATGGCGAAATAGCCGTGTTCTGTGTCTGTGGTTTCTGATCTCTGAAACCGCTCCGTAATTTTGATATTATTACCCATTTTTGTAAGCCATTTATTTACTTTTCTTTCGTGTGCCGCGGCTTTTCCGTCAGTCTGAAAATATTTTACTTGCTCCATTTTTTCCTCCTTTTGTGTGATTTTGGCACGATTGCCATTTTTTAATAAAGATCCTTATTCGTCTTAATCCTAACGCACTTATAATTTTATGTCAAAGGATAAAAATACTTGATTTTTTAATACAAAAATTCTATACTAAAACTTGGGTTTTGTTATTTGCCTGCCCGCTTCGAGTCGCGAAGCGAGTCGGGTGGGTGTTTTGAGCTTTGTTCAAGCTGGAGTGGCGGAATTGGCCCGCCTCGACTCGCCTCGCTTGTCGAGGCGAGGCGGGTATACCTGCCCGCCATATGCCTTGAGCCGGAGTGGTGAAATTGGCAGACACGCCAGGTTTAGGACCTGGTGCCGAAAGGTTTGTGGGTTCGAGTCCCACCTCCGGCATAAGGCAAATGGCAGGCAGGCGCGCCCCGCAAATGCGGGGTTCCCGCAAGGGATTGAGAGTTCGAGTCTCTCCTCCAGCATTAAAAGTTACAGAAATTTTTTATAAATTTCTGTTTTTTTATTTATTTTTTTGCACTTGACATTAAATATCAACTATGCTAAACTTAAATATTATCGAATTTTCGATAATCCCTGCCACGGGGAACCCGTGGAAATTCAAAATCAAAAAAGGAGGAAGTTATGAAGGAAAAATTAATAACGGCAGAAGAGCTAAAATCATTGCTTCTGGCGCGTTATCGTATGGATCAAGAAAAAAATGTAAGGTTACAAACACGCCTCCAACAAGAACTTGGTCAAGAACTTGGTAATGAGGCGCAAAAAGAGGGGCCAGAAGTCGTCGCAATCAATAACAAATTAGCCGACTGGCTCTGTGATATAGTTGCTCAGCGCCTCAAACAAAATTGCCATGATGTTCCACTTCTCTCGACTCAAGATCTCGTCAAGTTCGTCCCCGCCATACTTGAAGTTCTTGAGCAAGGAGAAAACAGCAAACTTGATGATGTAGAACGCAAAAGGTTTGAAAAAACCATGGAAATTGTGTTTAATAACTACCTCGAAATGGTGTTTAGTCTGGTGCCTGCAGAAAAAAATATTTATGAAGAGTATTGGCGATGGATAGAGATCGTTCTCAAGCTTGCGGCCGAACGCAATGTTCCGCCGACGGAACTTTTCAATCTTGAAGATACGGCCGACGAAATCACGCGGCAAATGCTCTCTAAAGAACAATTTATCGCTATTTCCAAAAAAGCGGTAGATAAATTCGTTAACGCTGACACTCTCAAAAAAACTCTCTTCCAACCAACACTCGACGCTCTGGCCGACGGTGACGAACAAGAACGTCAAGAGTTGGAGCAAGAATTTGAAAAAGAAATTATGCCGCAATTACGTGAGATTGCTGAAAAATCCAACAAAATTATCAAGATTTTTTTTGACGAGGAAACCGCGCGAATTTATACCATAACCTAATTCAATCCCAACAACATTAACCTCTCACAGATTCGCCATAAACGAATCTTTGTGAGAGGTTTTTTCTTTTTTCAAAAAAACATTTTATTGAAAAAAATATCACAATAAGCTATGATTAATTTGTAATCACTTTTTCTTGCTTTCCTTATTTTTTTCTAATCACTCTTCTCTAATCTCTATTCTCTTATGATAATTTTAGGCATCGATCCCGGCTATGCCATTACTGGCTGGGCCATTTTGGAAAAAAAAGGCGCCAAACTAATACCCCTTGATTACGGCGCCATTGAAACAATGTCCGGCCTGCCCCATGCCGAACGGCTTTTAATTCTGCACCAAGCACTGCAAAAAATTATTAAAAAATTTAAACCCGAACTTCTCTCGGTGGAAGAACTTTTCTTTTTCAAAAATTTAAAAACTGCCATCAAAGTGGCGGAAGCGCGCGGCGTGATTCTTGCTGTTGCCGCCGAAGCTGGTTTAAAAATTTTAGAAATTACTCCGCTTCAAATTAAACAAGCTCTTGTCGGCTATGGCCGCGCTGAAAAAAAACAGGTTCAGCAAATGGTCAAAGTAATTCTGGGCCTGAAAGAAATTCCCGAGCCCGACGACGCCGCCGACGCCCTTGCCGCCGCGATTACGGGAGCAAACAATCGGCGCTAGCCCAATAGTTTATCCCGAGCGACCCCGAGTACTTGGGGGAGTCGAGGGATCTCGTGGTTTGGTAAATTTTATAATAAAGATATAGGGATATAAGGATATATAAAAACAAGAAAAGCCCGCCCGAACGACTGCTGTCGTTCAGTCGGGCGGGCAAGAAAAAAGTAAAAAACATTTTTGTAAATACCTCACGATCGTGAGGTATTTACAAAATTAAAAATAAAAAAAGTTTGGTTATTTTCGCGGCCGCAATTTTAATCAAACTTTTTTAATTTAAAAAAAACAGCCCCAAAGGAATCGTCCTTCGGGGCTTTTTGAAAATTTTACTCACGCACGGCCATAAAACGGCAACCGCCATGCCAGTCGTAATACCATTCACGCATGATACAATACAAACCTAACCGACGCCGACCATCGTGTCTATCAAGAAACAACACACAATGATAACCATACGCATTCCTCCACGGAGAGCCGAGAGCCACGACAGGAAATTCTCGTTGTTTTTCCGGGTAGATGAAGCCGAACATCAAAAGCTCAGCAGGTTCGGCTGGACGCAATCCTCGTAGCTTAAGATCATTGAGAACTGCCTGGTTAGACATATCCCGATCATAGTGGACCAAGACCAGATCGGTGGATTTACCGAGTTCCAACCTGATAGGGAAATGATCGTCAGTGATGACCGAATCGGACCAGTCGTATTTACCGGCCTTAATCAGGGAGTTGACGGTGGAACCGTTTGGAATGGTTATGGTGTAGACATCACCAATGGTCATATCACCGAACTTTCCTTCAATTGCATTCTGTAAACACTTACGCAATTTCAGCAGATCATACGGATAACCTTTCGCCCCCCTGATCTGCTTTTCGATTTCGAACAGTTGGGCCAAAAGCCCGTTTTTCAGCTCGCCTGTGACGATGGTCGCCATGACGAACCTCCTTTGTTGAATTTTCCGCGTTAGCCCACGGCAGATGTCACCATTATTGGTAACATCTACATTATACTAAATCCACAAATTTTGTCAATAGCCAACAAAAAAACGGGCCAAAGCCCGCTTTTATTTTTACCTAATTTAAATTTTTTCACTAAGTTCTAAGTTTATAAATCTCCTCTTTCCCACCTGTATCACCATTCTGTTTTTAATTTCAATTTCTGCCTGCCAGTCTTTGATGACTTCGTCATCAATTTTTACCCCGCCTTGTTCAACCAAACGTCGTGCTTCAGCTTTACTGGATACCAATTTTGTATTAACCAATAAGTTCAAAATATTTTGAACTCTGGTTTTAACTCTAACTTTCTCCATTTCCACTGGCTTTTCTTTTTCGCTGAAAACTTTAATAAAATTTTCCCGCGCTTTTTTGGCTTCCTTTTCTGAATGCAATAATTTTACAACTTCCAAAGCCAAATCCAATTTCAAATCGCGCGGATTCTCGCCTTTCTCCATTCTCTTTTTAATTTTTCCCAAATCCGCTTTGGTTAAAATTTCAAAACCCGGCAAAATCAAACCATCAGGCCAAGACATTACTTTACCGAATTTATCATTCGCCGAATCAGTCAAGGCCGCCATGTTGCCTTCGGTTTTGCCCATTTTTTGCCCGCTGGCATCAGTCAAAAGTTTCACCCCAATCACAAATTTTTCTTTGTTTTTCAATGCCTTCATCAAATCGCGTCCGGCCAAAATATTGAAAAGCTGATCATTGCCGCCCAGTTCTCCATCCACATCCATGGCGACACAGTCGTAACCCTGCATCAGAGGATATAAAAATTCATGAAGATAAATCGGTTTGTTTTCTTTCATGCGCTTGTCAAACATGTCGCGCGCGAGCATCTGCTGCACCGTAAAATTGGAAGCCAAGTTCACCACCTCTTCAAACTTAAGTTTGGAAAGCCATTTGCTATTAAATTCTACCCTCACTCCGCCCCAGCCAAATTTCAAAACCGGCGCCAATTGTTTTTTATAACCGCTCAAATTTTTCTTTACTTCTTTTTTAGTCAATTGTTTTCGCGCCGCGCTTTTGTCCGTTGGGTCGCCAATCATACCGGTAAAATCTCCCATTAAAAGAATTGCCTCGTGCCCCAAATCCGCGAATTCTTTCAGTTTTAAAATCGTTACCAAATGCCCGAGGTGTAAATTTGGCCCGGTCGGGTCAATTCCCAGATACATTTTCAGTTTTTTGCCGGACATTAATTTTTCCCGCACAAATTCCTTAGATGGCAAAACCGTCTCCACCCCGCGGGAGAGAAACTCGTCAATTCGTTTTGGATCGGTGATAATTTTCATAATCAGCAATGTCATTCCGAGCCACGCGCCAGCGGGCGAGGAATCTTGTAGAATACTAACAAATTTTTATTAAATTATTGGTTTTATTGAATTATTGGATTATTATTCTCTTTACTCACGAGATCCTTCGTCCTCGCTCTCGCTCGTCCTCAGGATGACACGCCCTTACTCTTTCTGCTATAATACTATTATAATTCATTACCCTAATTTATTCAAATTTATGGCTACTTATTCCATCGCCCTTGACATCGGCGCGACCAAAACCGCCGCCGCCTTGCTCGCCGGCAATAAAATCATCAAAAAAGTCGTCAAGCCCACTGGCGCCGGCCAAAACAAAACAAAAATTTTAAAAAACATCAGCGGCCTCATCCGCTCTCTTTGGATTCCTAATGTTAAAAAAATTGGAATTGGCCTCGCTGGCCAAATTGACGCCAAAAAAGGCATTGTTAATTCCACCGTCAATTTTAATAAAGATTTCCGTCAAATCAAGCTGGCAGAAATTTTGAAAAAAGAATTCAAAGTTCCGGTTTCTCTGGATAACGATGTCAAATGTTTTGCCCAAGGTGAACTAAAATTCGGCCAAGGCAGATATTTTAATAATTTTCTGGCGCTCACTTTTGGCACTGGCATCGGCGGCGCTGTTATTATTGACCAAAAACTTTATCGCGGCAAAAATAATTTAGCCGGCGAATTCGGTCATCTGAAAATTGCCGGCACCTGGAGCGGCGAAACACCGCTCTGCGGCTGCGGCCAAAAATATTGTTTTGAATCTTTGGCCTCTGGCCGCGCTTGGCACAAACTGGCCAAAAAATATGGCGAAAAATCCGCCGACAAAATTATTGCGCCCAATATTGCCGTTGGTTTAGCCAATTTGGCCACCGCCTTCAACCCCGAGGCCATCATCGTCGCCGGCGGTTTGATGGACCACAAAGGCCTTTTTGAAAAAGTCAGAAAAGAATTTAACCTTAAAGTTCCCTACCCCGTTCTCCGCCAAACCCGCCTGATTAAATCAAAATTAGGCGAAAATGCAATACTATTAGGAGCTTTATTATAAAAATTCCAAATTACAAGCACCAAATGCCAGCTCCGCTGGCATCCCGCAATTCTGCGGGATGGTTGTTAAAGCAACCACAAACAAATCTCAAATATCAAAATTCAAATTTCAAACAAATTGGCGCTCCGCGCCAACCGTTTGTTATTTGGAATTTGTAATTTGGTGCTTCTTTTCTATATGTTTCATCCTAGAAAAGGAAACTGGCGCGCCGCCGAGAAAAACTTTCTCCAAAGCTACGCCCAAAAATATTCTTCTTCTTTTAATCGCCCCGGCCAAAAAAAATTCCGCCGGGTGCTTTGGAAATTCATTTTAAAAATCATTCTTATTCTCATCATTATCGCTGGTGTCTTTCTGGCCGGCGCCGTGGCCTGGTTTTCCCGCGACTTGCCCAAATCCACCAATCTTTTGACCAAAGACAAAATGGCCGCGGCTAAAATTTATGACCGCACCGGTCAAACCATTCTCTACGATACTGGCGGCGATTTTGTCCGCACCAAAATTAAACTTTCCGACATTCCCGATTATGCCAAATGGTCCACCATCGTGGCCGAAGACCGTGGTTTCTATTCCCACGGTGGTTTGAATTTCAAAGGCATGCTCCGCGCGCTTCTGGTTGATATCCTACATGGCGGCAGCGCCTCCCAAGGCGGTTCTTCTATCACTCAACAATTTGTCAAAAATGCCCTGCTTTCCAATGAAAAAACTATTACCAGAAAAATTAAAGAAGTAATTTTATCTTGGCGTATGGAACAGCGCTTCAGCAAAGACGAAATTTTGGAAATGTATTTTAATGAAATTCCCTATGGCGGCACGGCCTATGGCATTGAAGCCGCGGCTCATAAATATTTTAATAAAAATGCCAAAGATTTAACTTTGGCCGAAGGCGCGGTTTTGGCCGCTCTGCCGCAAGCGCCTTCCTATCTTTCGCCTTATGGCCCCAATAAAGATAAACTTTTAGCACGCAAAGATTGGATTTTAGACAGCTTAGTTAGTGAAGGCTATATTAGTAAAGAAAAAGCCGAAGCGGCTAAAAAAGAAGAATTAAAATTTGTTAATATCAGTAATTCCATCATCGCTCCGCATTTTTCTTTTTACATTAAAGAATTGGTGACGGAAAAATATGGTGAGCAGGCGCTCACTGATCAGGGTTTAAAAATTATTACTACCCTGGATTTAGATCAGCAAAAAAAAGCGGAAGAAGCTATTAATAAATTCTATGACCGCAATGTTAAAAGTTTTAATGCTCGTAATGCCGCCCTGGTCGCCTTGAATCCCAAAACTGGCGAAATCACGGCCATGGTCGGCTCTCACGATTATTTTGATGAGGAAAACGACGGCGCGGTTAATGTTGCCATTAGCCCGCGCCAGCCCGGCTCATCTTTCAAACCCATTGTCTATTCCGCCGCTTTTGAGGCTGGTTTTTCTCCAGACACCGTACTTTTTGATTTGCTTACCACTTTCAAAACAGAGGTGGGCGACTACACTCCGCATAATTATAACGACCATTATTTTGGCCCGGTTTCCATCCGCAAAGCTCTGGCTGGTTCCTTGAATGTCCCGGCTGTTAAAACAATTTATTTAGTGGGTATTAATAATGTTTTAGATTTAGCCGAACGTCTGGGCTATACTACCTTCTCTGATCGCTCGCGCTTCGGGCTTTCTCTGGTGCTTGGCGGCGGCGAAGTCAAACTTTTGGAACATGTTTCCGCTTTTTCCGCTTTGGCCAACGACGGCCGTCAATTTCAGCCCTTGGCTATTTTGAGAATTGAAAATTCTGATGGTGATATTTTGGAAGAAAACAAACCAGAAAAAAATAGGAATAAAGAAGCTCTCAAACCGCAAATCACTCGCCAGGTTGTCGGTATTATGTCTGATAATTCCGCCAGGGCCTTTGTTTTTGGTGAAAAAAATTACCTCACTCTTCCCGACCGGCCAGTCGCGGCCAAAACCGGCACCACCAACGATTTCAAAGATGGCTGGACTTTGGGTTTCACGCCCTCGCTCGCAGTTGGTGTTTGGGTTGGCAACACTCGTGGTGATGTGATGAAAGGCGCCGCTGACGGCTCCAATGTGGCCGCCCCGATTTGGCATGAATTTATGGTGAATGCCCTAAAAGGCACGCTGGTGGAAAATTTTATTGCGCCTGACTCCATTATTTTACCAAATAAACCCATGTTAAATGGCAGTTTTACTGCCGAAACAATTGTCGGTAATGTCAAAAAAATTGAAGTCCATAATATTTTGCATTATATTAATCGCAATAATATTTTAGGACCGGCTCCGGCCACGCCTTGGGATGACCCTAATTACAATTCTTGGGAATTGGCGGTGCAGGATTGGGCACAAAAAAATGGTTATATTAATAAAGAAGTTGTTGTTGACGGCAGCGAACCAATCGTGACAATTTTAAAGCCAGTTGCCGGCGCGATTTTAACCAAAGATGATTTTCCTTTCACTATTAGTTTTCAATTAAAAAATTATCAAAACATTAATAAAGTTGACGCCTACCTGATTGATTCTGCCAGCCAAACCAACTGGCTCACTTACAAAAACATCAGCAGTTCCAATAACGACCTCCTCTGGACCGCCGCCCCTGTCCCTGGCAAATATAAATTTTATTTACTTCTCACTTCTGGCTCTCAAACTCAAAAAAGTAATGAAATTGATTTGGAAATAAAATGACACCGCAGTGTCATCCTGAGCAACAGCGAAGGATCTCATTTTAAATTATAAAGCCGGGCCGACGAATGTCGGCCCGGCCTTTTGTTTTATTTATTATTATTCGGATACATTCGGAAAAAATTCGTACGGTATTCGGGAAGTTAAACCACCGCCTCTTCCACAAACTTAGCGCACCGACAATTTCTTTCCGCTGGTAAATTTTTTATTAATTCAAAAATTAATTCTTTAACTTTCTGATTATTTTCATTAAAAACTTTAATCACATCCTGCGCGTTCACGATTGGCACTTCCGGGTGCCCTTCCAGTCCCGCGTCGTAGTCCGTCACTAAACCAATACTTAAATAACACATTCCCAACTCTCTAGCTAAAGCCACTTCCGGGTAGGCCGTCATATTAATTATGTCCCAGCCTTGTGCGCCAAAAAATTCCGATTCTGCCCGGGTGGAAAATCTCGGCCCCTCAATTACCACTACTGCGCCATGGGGATGAAAAGGAATGTTTAATTTCTGGCAGGCCTCCAAACTGAATTTTCTAAGTTCGGGACAATAGGGATCAGCCAGGGAAATATGCGCCACTTTTTCCAAGTCGCCATTTTTTGAATTAACCCCATGGAAAAAAGTATCATCGCGCAAATCCGCTCCGCGGGTTCTGGTCCAGTTAATAAACTGGTCACAAATCACAAACTCGCCCGGCTTGATGTGCGCCTGCAAACTCCCGACCGCCGCTGGCGAAATAATTTTTTTCACTCCCAATTTTTTCATCGCCCATAAATTCGCCTTGTAAGGAATCTGGTGCGGCGGCAATTTATGTCCTTGGCCATGGCGCGCGATAAACGCCACATTTTTCCCGCCAATCCGGCCAATGGAAATTTTATCTGAAGTTACGCCATAGGGCGTAGGCAAATCAATTTCAATTTTTTCACCCATCAAATCATAAAAACCAGATCCGCCGAAAACTCCGATTTCCGCCACAGGAATTTCTGAATTTATATTTTCTTTTTCCTCTTTTTTTTCGGCCCATTCCGCATCATATTTTACCAAATAATTCGTCTGATATTTTTCTTTCAATTTATTAATTCCTCCTAAAAACGGCAAATCCACCACATAACTCACGCCCACAATTTTTCCCCCCATCTCTTCCACTAATTTGCAGGTGGCGAGCAATGTGCCGCCAGTGGCCACCAAATCATCAACCACCACCACTCTTTCGCCCGGCTTAATGGTGTCCTCGTGCATTTCAATGGTATTAGAGCCGTATTCCAAATCATAATCCGCTGATTTTGTTTTATATGGCAGTTTTCCTTTTTTGCGCACAATGGAAAGGCCGGCGCCAAGTTTGTAGGCCATAGTACTCGCCAAAAGAAACCCGCGCGCGTCAATCCCCACCACTTTATCAATTTTTTCATTTTGATAAGGAAGGCATAACTCATCAATCACAAATTTAAAAACCTCTTTATTTTCCAAAAGAGTGGTAATGTCTTTAAAATTAACTCCCGGCTTGGGCCAGTCGGGAATTTCACGAATATATTTTTTTAAATTAATTTCCATAATAATCGGTTAGTGGTAACTGCCGCCTTAAAAAAGTTTTGGTATAAAAGCGAGCTGAGTCGGAACGATTTTTGACCGCAGTCAAAAAAATTTTGCTTCTGTCTGACGCAGTTCCGCCGAGTTGAGCGCAACGAGGCGGAACAAGGAGTTAACAAAATTAGTGACGACGAGGCCGCTTTTGTCAAAACTTTTTTACAGCGGCGCTTTTGGCGCCACCTTTATAAAAAGGTGGCTAAAAGAAATTTACTGTTTAATCGGCATCACCAAATACATATATTTTTCCTCGCCCGCCGGACGAAAAACAATCGGATTAGCCGCGGAATTGATGAAAATTCTGGTCTTATTGGAATTAATATTATTTAAACCATCAAGTAAAAACTTATAATTAAACACCACCACCACATTGCCGCCTTTTTGCTCAGTTTTAATTTTAATGGTATTTTCGCCCACTTGGCTGTTAATCGCCTTAATCACCACCGCGGCATTAATAAATTCCAAGGTCACATCAAAAATTCCGGTCTTGGCAAACAAACTGGCCGCTTTCACCGCCTTAATTAATTCATTTGTTTCAATTTCCACCTCGGTGTTAAAATTGGCCGGCACCACCTGTTTATAATCCGGGTAATCACCTTCAATCAGGCGTGAAATCACCACTGTTTCCTCAAAATCAAACTTGACCTGGGTGTCTTCAAAATCAATGGTAAAAAATTCATTTTCCATATCCAACATCACCCGCGAGAGTTCTTGGACTGATCTTAAGGGCACAATAATTTTTTCTTCTTTCACCTCTTCTTCTAATTCTATAATTTTCTCCGCCAAGCGGTAGCTGTTGGTAGCGGCCAAAATCAGATTTTTACCTTTAAAATTAAATAAAATTCCGGTTAATTCCGGCCGCGCTTCGTCAAAAGACGCGGCAAAAACCACCGCATTAAGTGCTTGTTTAAATTCGTTTAGTTTTATTTTATATTTCTTGCCGCCTTTCACTTCCGGAATTAAAGGATAATCATCAGCCGGATTGGTTTTGATTTTTGTCTGCCAATCTTCGCTCATCACATTTAATTCACCACTCACCTCCTCTAAATCAATGTTTTTATCACTATTAATTAAATTAATATAGTCGGTGATAATTTTGGCCGGCACCGTAATTCGGCCTTCGCCCTCCACCTTGCCCCTGATTTGGGTTTTGACTCCAATTTCCAAGTTGGTAGCCGAAATTTCAATATTTCCTTTTTCCGCCTTGAATAAAATATTATTCAAAATCGGCAAGTTAAAATTTTTGCCGGTTAAATGAGAAACCTTATTCAAACCTTTGATTAAATTTTCTTGTTTGCAAATTATTTTCATAAATATTTTTTCGCCAGCTGGCGAAGATTACTTATTATTATATTATTTAAATATTAATTTAATATTATTCATAATAATTGGTTGTGGATTTGTTGATAACCATTCCCCGTAGCCTGTAAAGCTAGTATAATTGAAAAACAAGAAACAATTTTTGTTAATAAGTAATGTGGAAATGTTTGGTATAAAAATATTTTTTAAAAAATTTATATAAAAAATATTTTTTTTGGGGATAATTTTTTGTTTTTCCACAATTAATAATTGTACTTTTCCCGTGTCTTATCCCCAACTTACTATTTATTATAAATTTTTTGTTTAAGCAGAGTAATATCCTGTTTAATTTTATTATCATGGTTTAAAGCTTCTTTAATTTTATCGCAAGCATGAATGACGGTGGTGTGATCGCGGCCGCCCAGTTCGTTGCCAATATTAATATAAGACGCTCCCACCTCTTCCCGCATCAAATACATGGCGATTTGGCGCGGCATCACCAGTTCTTTTTTGCGGCAAGCGCCGGTTAAATCCGATAGTGAGGTGTCAAAAAATTCCGAAACCGACTGTAAAATAGATTTAGTGGTTAAAGAACTTCGGGGAGTAATGGTATTAATGGACTGCAGTACGCTTTTTACTTCTTCCAGAGTTGGCTTATGCTGGCTCAATTGAAAGCGGGCGTAAATATGGTTGAGAGCCCCTTCCAATTCGCGGATATTGCTTTGGATGTTTTCCGCCAGATAATCAATAATTTCACGGTCTAAAGAAAAATTTTTATCAATTAATTTTTGCTGTAAAATTGCCACCCGGGTTTCATAGTCTGGCTCGGAAATGTCGGCAATCATGCCCCATTCAAAACGCGACTGCAATCTCTGTTCCAGATTATTAATGGCTTTGGGCGGCCGATCCGAAGAAAGAATAATTTGTTTGTCTTTTTGGTACAGATCATTAAAGGTGTGAAAAAATTGTTCTTGCGTCTGTTCTTTGCCCGCCATAAACTGAATATCATCAATAATTAAAAAATCAATACTGCGGTATTTGTGCTGGAATTCGGTGATTTTATTGGCGCGCAGCGCCCCGATAAATTCATTGGTAAATTTTTCGCAAGTTAGATAGTTTAGTTTGCAATTGGGGTTGTTTTTTAGAACTTCCTGGCCAATGGCCTGTAAAAGATGGGTTTTACCAAGCCCTGCCCGGCCATAAATGAAAAGCGGGTTATAGGCTTTGCCCGGTGTTTTTACCACCGCCCTGGCTGCGGCGTGAGCCAGTTCATTGTTTTTTCCCACAATAAATTTATCAAAAGTATATTTTGGATTAAGTCCAAAAGGATTGTTGGAAACCTCTATTTCTTGACTTTCTGCTTCAAATTTGTTGATATTTCTGATTTTTTCCTTCAAATTTACTATGTTTTTTGGTTTTGCACTGGTTTCTACCCGATAAAACACTTGACGTAATTTATTGTTTGTGATGTGTTTCAAAGCCTCCACAATCTTTTCTTGATACTTGTTTTCCATCCAGGCTTTGGTAAATTCATTAGGCACACCAACAACAACATTATCTTCTTCTTGAGAGATAATAAAAGTGTTTTTAAACCAAGTTGTAAAATTGGCCTTGGATAAGGACAATTCCAGTTCTCCTAAAATTGCCTGCCAAAGTTGTTCGTTGGTCATAATATTGTTTTTGTTTTTATCACTTTAATTTTAGCACCAATTCCAAACACCATCAAGCATCGAAAAAAAGTGGAAAAGTTCCTGGTTTGGGGACAATTTGGGGACAAATGGGGATATCACGAGAATTTTTAATTTTCAATTTCTAATTTCTAAAAATTAGTTAATTTTTTGACATAATTTATTTTTTCAGCTATACTAAGTTTATAATATAATTAAAAAATATAGCGTACGATTCGCATGTTATTCGTGCTGATTCGCATCGTTATTCGCATACAAACATGAAAAGAACCTACCAACCATCCAAACGCCGCCGCGCTCGTGTTCATGGCTTTCGTAAAAGAAACAGCACCAAAAATGGCCGGAATGTTTTGAAGCGCCGCCGCGCTAAGGGCCGGAAAAGATTAACTGTTTAATAGTGGGTTGTCATTCCGAGGTCGATTGCAATCGGCCGAGGAATCTCGTTAGTATAATAATTTCCAATGCCTAATATCCAATTTCCAATGAAATGTCCAATGCCCAATGTTTAAACTTTGGCATTAAGCATTTCATTAGGAATTAGAAATTGGAAATTAGAAATTTACTGACGAGATCTTTCCTCCCCCGAGGTCTCGGGGTCGTCAGAATGACAACACCCCACTTATGATTAAATCTCTGCAAAAAAAATCCGACTTCGCCAGGGTGGCCAAATTTGGCCAGCCCTTTTTTGCGCCGGAATTGGGCTTCAAAATAATAAAAAATAATTTAAATAAAAACCGCTATGGCATTGTGGTTTCTTTGGAAATTGATAAGCGTGCGACCGTCAGAAACCAAATCCGCCGCCGGATTAAAGAAATAATTCGTCTCCATGATAAAAATTTAAAACAAGGTTTTGATTTGATGTTTTTGGTGCGCGCGGGCGTGAAAGAGTTGAGATATAAAGAAATAGAA
>JAQTPI010000007.1:0-33805 GCA_028748975.1 Patescibacteria group bacterium
ACCAAAGATCCTTTCGGATACAAGGTTGTCAAGGCCGCGCCAATCGTATAGGTCGGCGGAGCGAAGAAAGCATCGGCCAAATCCAAAATCTGTTTATTCCAGGTGGAGCCGAATAAATCGACTGCCACCGCTTCAGATGGAACATGTCTCAAAACACCACCCGGTTCCACGGCATAAACCTTGGGATCGGTAGTGATTTTGACTAACTTGGTGCCCGGGCGGAAAGTAACATTGCCGCCGATGGAATAGGAATACATTTCCGTGTCGGAAATTGTCACGACGCCGGAAAAGTCCGCATACCAAGTATTGTAGGTGGGTTGGTTCGGGAAAACATAGCGTTTGGAATCGGCACCGAGGTAGTACACCGCCGGATTGCCAGCCATCTTAATAAGAGAGCCAGCGGAAGCGGCATGAACCTGCATCGGAGCGACAACTCCGCCTAGCGCCCAGACAACCATCGCCACAATCATTGTTACATTAAAAACTTTTTTCATATTTATTTTGAACCTTTTCTAATCTTTAATTGCGGCTCATTTCTGTTTCTATAGCGAACAGAAATAAGTAGTGGCAATTAAAGAAGTTTTTTTGAACAAGTCCTTTCCATAATTATATGGAATCGACCTTTATCAAAGTCCTGTCCTTAATTTCTGTTTCCAAAAATGAAAACAAAAATAAAGAACAGAACTGAACTTGCCGTTTATGTTAATTAATTTTTAAGTAATGTCATCCCGAGTCCCGAATACTCGGGACGAGGGATCTCGTAGTGGTTTGTCGTTCCCGCCAGCCTCGCCAGTTAGGCAGGCGAACGCGGGAATTCACGTCGTCGTCTTTTTTTCTGGATCCCCGTTTTCACGAGGATAACATACGACGAGATCCTTCCTCCTCCGACATCACGTCGGAGTCGTCAGGATGACAACCAGTTTATTTTATCTCTACTTTAAACTCTTCTTTTGATTGTTCTTCTTGACTATTAAGCCAATCATTCAAAATTATGTCTCCACTAGCTGTGCTGTTTTCCATCTGTCCTGTCTGAACCGTAGTTGAAGGCGTGCTGGTTGGAATGTTAATTTCCACGCTTTCACCTTCCACAATTCCGCCATTAATTTTAATATCCAAACCATTAATAATTTCATTCGCTTCCTGTAATTTCAACCAAGCCACGCTTAGATTTTCTTCTGCCAAAAATCTTTTGGCTTCTTTTAATAATTCTTTTGCCATGGCCAAATTTTCCTGGTCTCCCCGGCTTAGCGGTTCCAATTTATTCGCTTTTTCTAAAATTTGATTAAGCTGCGCTGTTATTTTTTCCACCATTGCTTCTTTAGAAAAATCAACCACACCGGCCTGGTATTGATCCACGTAGGTGGATAAAATTACAAACTTAACTTCTTCCGTTTTAGCCAAAACGTTCTTTAAATTATTTTTATCACTCACTATTGGTAATTCTCTTTCAATCGCCGCCACCCGCGCGTCCACGTCTTTGGCCACCGCCGCCAATTTCACCGCGTCCTTTTCTTCGTTTTTTATTTTATTAAATTGTTCTTTAACATTATCAAGTTCGTTGGCTAACTGTTGCGAAACCACCGCGCCCAGCAGATCTTTATTCGGCCCTTCGGCCACGCTCATCAATTGTTTCAGTTCCGCCGCGCGTTTCTGGGCAATTTCCATGCTGGCTTTCGCCCGCGCTTCATCCGAAAACGCCACAAAATAGCGCAAGCGCTCCGCCCCGATTTTCACATTATATAAAGGATTGCCAGGCAAAGCATTTTTGGAAGCATTAACCGTGGCAAAAGAAGTAATTAAAAATAAAGCCATGACTAAACTGAAACTGGCCACCGGGCGCAAGGTCAAATTCGCCGGCACAAAAGTATCGGCCAGCCGCAGCCAGAAAGGAACTCTTTGCGGATTAGTGGCTGATTTTTCATTTTCCAGGCGCGCCAAAATAGAATCCTTAAGGGCTTCTTTTTTCACCGGGCTAAATTCAATTCTTCGTCCGGTTTCTTTCATTAAATTAAGTAATTCTTTGTCGGTCATAATAGCTACTTGTCATCCCGAATCCGCCAGCAGGCGGTGAGGGATCTTGTCGTAATTTTATATTTTACAAGTTACAAGTTACGGATTACGAATTTATTTTTATTCGCTGCTAGGCGCGCCGTCATTATTCGTTTTTCATTTTTCATTATTCATTTTCTCTTTCATTTGTTTGAGAGCTCGGTGGAGCAAAACGCGCGTCGTGCCCACATCTTTTTCAATAATCTCGGCAATTTCTTTATGGGAAAGTTCATCAATGAAACGCATCTCTAAAATTTCTCGGTACAGTTCATTTTCCAAACCCTCCATTTCTTTTTTAATCTTTTGGATGTCGGCTTGTAAATCCAGTTCGCCGTCCGGCACCAACGCCAATTTTGATTCTTCCTGAATTGTTATCTCGCCCAACTCCACCAGTCTTTTTTCTCTTTCTCTTTCGCCGAAATAATTGGCTACTTTATTTTTTGCTATTTTATAAACTAAAGCTTTTAAGTTTTCCACCTGTTTTTGTCTACCATCACTTAAATAGTCCCACAGGTCCAAAAATACTTCTTGAAGTAAATCATCACATTCTGCTGTGGGAGCCCTAAAATACAAAAAACGATGAATCCGTTCGGCGTATTCATCATAAATTTCTTCAAAAGCGTTTCGATCCTGTTTGCGAATTCTGCCAATGAGTATTTGTTCCTTAATCTTCAACATATAAGGGAGAAAAACCTAAAAAACGTTACACTTGACACAGATATAAAAGTATAGCAAAAAATAATTGATTTGACAAGCCCTTTGCGTAGGAATACACTATATTTGTCCAGACCTGTGTAGACAATTGGTTTAGTTCATCCCGAACGGCCTCATAGGGAAGTCGGGAGCCGAGGGATCTCGCTGTACTTATAAACACCCAAAAACACCAAAAATGTCTACACTAGTGTAGACATAAACACAAATGTTAAAGGTCAAATTTCAAATGTCAAATCAATATCAAAATCCAAAGCTCAAAATAATTGGCGCGAAGCGCCAATCCTTTGACATTTGACATTTGGATTTTATCATTTAAAATAATATTATCTTTGGCTTTCCTGCTTATAAAAACTACGTTATTTTACAGAACTTACTATGTCAATTATAAGAGTCTCCCCTTCCCAAGCTGCCCAGCTTTTCGGCGTTAATGAACGCTCAATTCGGCGCGCTTTAAAATCAGGGGATCTAAGATATATTGTAGTTCAAGGACGCTATAAAATCAACTTTGAGGACCTGGTAAAATGGTCCCAGCACCTGCCTTCGCGCGAGGAAAAACGGGACACCGCCGGCATTGGCCAGTTTGTGGAAAAGTGGCGCATCAAAAACCCCAAATTCTCCCCTTCGGAAAAAGTTGTGGATAACTCCCAGAAATAAATTGACAAAAAATAAAATTTGCTCTAATATAAAAATTGGAAACGAAATCAAAAGACATAACCCCAATATTTACAACTTTATGCAGGGAGGTAATATGAAAATCTATTTTGCCGCATCAATTCGTGGTGGTAGGGACGATGTAGAACTTTATCAAAAAATTATTGAATATCTAAAAAAATATGGGGAAGTTCTCACCGAACATGTGGGAGATAAAAAACTTGCCATTGCCGGCGAAGGTGGTCTCACCGATAGACAGATCCACGCCAGGGATGATAATTGGCTAATGAAATCCGATATTCTTATATCGGAAGTTTCCACACCATCAATTGGTATTGGTTATGAAATTAGAGGAGCTGTTGACAACAAAAAACCCATCCTATGTTTATACCGCCCGCAAGAAGGCAAAAAACTTTCCGCTATGATCAACGGCTCGCCTGCCATCAAAGTTGTTGAATATAAAAATTTTGACGAAATTAGAGCAGCAATTGACGCTTTTTTCTCTTCTCTGGAATTTAGGGTCGCATTATAAATTCAATTTTCCGCCCGGGTCACTCGGGCGGACTTTTTTATTTTTTCTAATCTAAAATCGATCTTAAAATAAAGATAATCATCTTTATTTTAAGACAATTTTTTATCCCTGTTTTCTATCCATACATCAATCACGATCGTGATTGATGTATGGATTACTATTTAAAACAAACTATCAAATATTAAATAAAAAAACGATCCCGAAAACTCGGGATCGTTTTGTTTTCATTTTTATTATTAAAATTTCTGTTCTTTATATAACTTGGCGTAAACTCCGCCTTGGGCCACCAATTCCTCGTGTTTCCCCTGCTCCACCAATTGTCCCTTGTCAAACACCAAAATTTTGTCCGCATGGACAATTGTGGACAGCCGGTGGGCGATGACGAAAGTGGTGCGCCCGGCAATCAAACGTTTCAAGGCCTCCTGAACTAATCTTTCAGAAATAGAGTCTAACGCCGATGTTGCTTCATCTAGAATTAAAATCTTGGGATTTCTTAAAATCGCCCGCGCAATCGCGATTCTCTGCTTTTGCCCGGTGGAAAGCTTAATTCCCCGCTCACCCACTTTTTGATTAATCTTTTTAGGAAATTTATTAACGAACTCCCAAGCATTAGCCGCTTCCAGTGCTTTAATAATTTCTTCTTCGCTGGCATTTTTCTTGGCGTAAAGCAAGTTGTTCTTCAGGGTATCATTAAAAAGAGAAATTTCCTGTGAAACCAAGGCGATCTGGGAACGCAAAAAAATCAAATCCAATTCATTAATATTCATTCCGTCTAAAAAAATCTTACCAGTCTTCAGTTCGTAATAGCGCGAAATCAAACTTAACAAGGTTGTTTTACCAGTACCCGACTCGCCGACCAGTGCCACCATCTGTCCCGCTTCGGCCTTAAAACTGATGCCACGCAAAACATTTTTTAAATTATCGCCATAACCAAAACTAATATTTTTAAACTCAATCTGACCCTTTACTTCCTTTATTTTTTTACCCTTGCCGTATAGTTCTTTTTCAATTTCCAATAATTTCACGGCCCGACCAACCGTCACCAAACCCTGTTCAATTTGACGATAATTACCAGATAACTGGTTAAATGGCCGGAAAGCCAAATTAACATAGCCAATAAAACTTACCAATAACCCGGCCGTAATCTCTTTCTGTATCAAAAAATATAAAGCCAAGCCAAAAACAATAACAAATCCCAAACCTTGAATATTGTTCTGCCAAGCATCCATGCTGCGAAAGCCGAGCCAAAGTTTTTTTAATGGCTTGGTTATTCGTTCCAAGTTATAAACAGTATTTTTTCTTTCCTCTTCCTCTTTGACACACGCCTTAACAGTATCAATATTACGAACAGCATCATGCATGTCGCCCCAAATTACTTCCCAAAATTTGCTTACACGCCGTCGGGCTTTAACAATTGGTTTGACTTTTTTTATAGTTACAATCGTATAAAAAACAAAAATCAATGTTAAAAGCAGTGCCAAGCGCCATTCGGCAATAAAAATTAAAACTAAAACAACAATCGCCGACAAAAATGCCGGCAAAACAAAAAATATAGTATCACCAACTGTCTGCCACAAAAAACCGGCACTTTGGCTAATCTTCTGCAATTGCTCGCCCGATCTCTTTTCTTTATGAAAAGAAATTGGTAACTGTAAATAATGTGCGTAGATATCAACCAAAAAACTTTTATGAACCTCAAAGCCCAGAAAAGAACTTTGATAATCCACAAAACGACCAATCCAGTTGGAAAATAATACAAATAAAAACCAGAGGCCGAGAATCCAGGCAACCAAACCCAAATCTACATTTGGTTGAGTCGCTATATCCACCAGTCGGCCATAAAATTTGGGAATAAAAGCAGAGATAACAGAAGCTGTGGTAATTAAAAAAATACAAAACCAAGTAAGTTTTTTGTGCGGCTCCAAATACTGCCAGACTAATTTGATAAAGTCAGTAATTTTCATACTTTTTCTCCTCTGTGTTTGATTGTTAAAAATTGAAATTTTGATTTTAACATATAAATTTATTACTGTCAAAAACCCCCTTAAATGGAGGTTTTTGATTGGCTGACACTATATAAGTGTCTTTTTTTGGATTTTCGTTACACTATCAGCAACTTTCCCAGTCCCTCCACAAAATGCGCTTTGAGCAAAAACATAGTAATGCCGAGCGCGATCACCACCAGTGCGTGCAAAATAATCGGCTTATGCTGAATTTCTACCCGAATAAAAATAGTCAAAAGCAAATTAATGATGACAAAAATCGTCAGCACCAAAAAGAATTTGTAAGAATACTGCAAAAATTTATACAACCACCCGCCTTTTTCTCCCTCGGTCAAAGTTACCTCTTGTTGTCCGGCTTCCGGCGTGAGTTTAACTTCTCCGCCCGCCTGCTGCTCCGGCACTATTACTTCCGAGGCCGACGGCTTAAACGTCTCTTCGCCCGCCACTGCCACATAGCGCTTGCCAAAAAGCTGGACTACGATAGTTGTTTCCTGCCCATTAATTTTCCCCACGGCCACGGCTACGCCGATGTCTTCATAATTTTTGGAAACGATATTATCGCGGTGTGTCGGCGATTTCAGCCAGGCGTCCATGGCTTCTTCCGCTTCGGAAAAATTCATGGCCAAATTTTCGCCGGCAAAAGTATATTCATAACCCGCGGTTTGGAACCAATGCCACGGCGTCACTTTTTGTGGTGAGGTATGCGCAAAATAATTATTTTTTATCATGTCATTGGCCTTGAGCGCCGCGGCCTGGCTTAAAAGATCATTAGTTTTAAGTATATTCAAATTTTCTTCCGCCCGCACCTGATTAGTTAATTCAATAATTCTATTAGTTGTAATGGTGGAAAATTCCGCCGGCGTGGGATAGGCACCGATTAATAAAAAAGTTGTCACCGCTTTCACCGCGATCAAAGCCATTGAATAAAACAAAAGCGACCGATGCCGAATCGCATGCGGTTTCCAGCCATTTTCCCGATGCGGAATGAAGATTAGATGTGGTTTGCGGATTAAACGATGCATTTTTATATTTTTAATAGTTTATCTAAACAAATTCTCTCTTATTTTTTCACTATAAAATTCTTTGGAAATCTCGTCACAAAACGGCCTACCCTTATATGACAACCGGATTACTTCGTTGTCTTCTTCAACAAGACCTAGACTTTTTATCTTTTTCCAAACATCTTTAAAAACATCTTTGGGTTTTTTACCAAATCTTGATATAAATAATTTTTTACTTATTCCGGCCTTTAAACCAAGTACCAATAATCTCCGCATTAAATTAACTTTTGACAACTTTATACCTTTATAAATTGGTAAAATACTTTTATTGATTGCTTCTAAATATTCTGACACTGTTAAATAATTAAAATACTGAAAATCGTTTATGAAAGAATATCCGGAAACGCCCAATGCCAGCTGTCTTCCAAGTTCACTCCATTTACTAATTTGCTGTTTATAAATATACTTCAGTTCTTTTGTAAACCAATAAACCGGTTTTTGAGAATATCCCAATTTATCAAAAAACTCGGTTGCCATTATGTGCATAAGCACAACATCTTCTCGGTTTGGGAATCTTTGCCTTTCCTTTTGATATAGTTGATAAATTGCCGTAGTCTGCTTAATGGAAAGTGGGTAACAAGTTACGGAAGCTGGTGCCAATTTTCCAATTTTTTCCAAATCTTTTTGCCAAACTTCCAATGTTTGGTCTGGTAATCCTGGAATTAAATCGATATTGATATTTTCAAACCCAACTCTTTTTGCTATCTTATATGCTTCAATTGCTTGTTTTGAATTATATCTACGTCTTAATACTTTTAAAATATCATCATTAAAGGTTTGAAACCCCATGCTTAATCTATTAACATTATTTTTCAGAAGCACTTTTAATTTTTCTTTACCATCTTTTGCAAGTATTGTTTCCGGACTTGCTTCAACCGTTATTTCTGCGTCGGTTTTTATTGTAAATTTTGATTGTAATAAACTAAAAATTCTATTAAGTTGTCCGACCGACAAACAGGTTGGTGTTCCACCACCAAGATAAACTGTGTTTAGTTTTGTATCATTAAATTTACCAGACTTTAATAAGAGGTTAATTTCAGTTTCAACCGTATCTAGATATTTGTCCATAAAACCCTCCGACTGATTTACCAAACTGACATAAGCGCAATACAAACACTTCCCTGTACAAAATGGCAAGTGCAAATAAAGTGCAATTTCTCCCAAAACTTTTTTACTATTTGGCGAATATATTTTTGACGGTTTAATATATGGCAAGGCAGACAACGGAGGATAAGTCACGATGTGATGACTATGGGAAGAAATTTTTACATCCTCTCTTTCAATCCCAGCCTTCTGTAATTCTGGAATATTCAACCTATCAAAAATTTCTTTTGACTTTTTTATTAAATTTTTCATACAATTATTTTCTGGATTCCCTTCGCCAGCTGGCGAATCGCGGGAACGACAAACGGCTACGAGATTCTTCGCTATCGCTCAGAATGACACTCGCCTATATTAAAAACTCACCGTCACTATTTTTTCTTCTTCGCTGCCCTGCCTCAAAATCGTCAAATTCGCGCTCTCGCCGATTTTGTAATTTTGGATCAAACGCGCCAAAGTGTCAACCCCATTAACCTCGCTCTCGCCCACTTTTAAAATCACATCATTAGCTAAAATTTTGGCCTTGGCCGCGGCCGACCCCGCCACCACTTCGGTAACTAAAGCGCCGTTTTCCAAAGGCAGCACCTCTCCGCCTTTTTTAATTTTAATGCTGCCGCCAATCAGCTGGCTTAAATCCAAATAACGCGTACCAAGCGCCGGCCGTTCAACTTTATTTTTATTCGCCAACACTTGCTCCATGGCTCTTTTAAAATCAATGCCGGAAACAACCAGAGGCGCGCCGTCTTTGTTTATTAAAATTCCCGCCACCTCGCCCGCCAAATTAATCACCGGACTGCCCCCATAATTTTTTTCTAAATTAATATCTAAAACCATAAAACTGGATAATTGGCTTGTCCCCTTAACCAGGGTTTGGGTGGTCGCGTTATTTTGCCAATTATTAGCCAGAATTCGCGCCACTTTAAACTTTAAGTCACCGCCAAAATCATCAAAAAGAATCACTTTGTCGCCAGCCAAGACATCTTTGAAATCCACCAAAGGTAAGGTGCTTAAATTTTTACCGTTGGTTTTTAGAAAAACCACTCCGCTATAATCATCAAAAATTATTTTTTCCACCGGCAAAATTTGCCGATCGCCAGTCACTACCACGTAAGCACTGCCGGCGTCAGCAATGGCGCCGCTCTGTGTCACAATCCAGCCATCATTGGTCAAAACTAAACCACCGCCAAGTTTTTCGCCTGGCAAATAGACATTATTCAGTAATTTATCCGAAGTTATTTTTTTCTTAAACACGGAGACCACCGCGTTTTTTACTTTTTCATTAACTTTGGCCAGCCGCTCATCTTCCAAAATGTTAACTTGATCGCGTTGTTCAATTTTGAATTGCTGGCTGGGCAATAAATTATCCAAACTAATTTTCAGCGGTGAAAAAATTCCGGAAAAGAAAAGCAAGGCGCCAATAATTCCGCCAATTAAGCCAAAGACAGCGCCGGCCACGAGGCCAATCACCAAAGTCCGGCTGCGGGTTAAGGGCCGTCGAAATTCCTGACTATCATTGTTTTCTCCGTAAATCTCTTTAATATCACCTTTGTTTTCTCTTTGCCTCTCTTCGATCTCGCCGATTTTTTTGGTTTGAAAAGTTTTGGACATAGTAAAATAAATTAAAATATAAATATCAAAAAATAAATTATTTAGGATGGTTATTGCGATTCCATTAATGCGAGCTTGGCGGAGCGTTAGTTGTGTGTGGTTAGTGACTGCCGCTTCAAAAAAGTTTTAAAACAAAATAGAGTTGAGTCGGAGCGGTTCGTCCCGCAGGACGAAAAGTCCGCTTCTGTCTGACGAAGTTCCGCGAGGCTTGAACACAAGCCGAGCGGGACGAGGAGTTAACGGACTTAGCGACGACGAAACCTATTTTGTTAAAACTTTTTTGCTGGCGGCGCTTTTTGGCGCCACCTTTTACTAAAAAAGGTGGCAGAAAACTACGTCCACCGCGCCGTCACCAAAAGCAAAACCCAAAGCAAGCCGCCCACCAATGTCGGCCAAAAAACAGCTTTAGTATTGGCGGTCTTCCCAATTACGTGCCGGCTTAAATCTGCCACCAAATAATAAAAAGTTGAAAACAATAATGCCTTTAAATAAAAATTAAATGGCAGCCAGCTTAAAATAACAAAAATTTCCACCATCAAAAACATGGCCATAATCATATACCACTTATTCTTTCTAATTTCAATCTTCGCCGCCACTAAAAAAATAGCAAAACACGCCCCGGTCACTATTACCGCCAAAATTAAAGCCGACCACAAAGCCATATTCATGAAAACCATCAAACCAAAAATGGCCAACGCTAAAAGAAGCATCGTCAAAAGATTCATGGAACTGCTCAAATTCTCCAAACTGTAAGCTTTATATTTTTCCGGTCGGTATAAAAATCTGAAAAGATATTCTTGGTGCAAAGCCAAAGCCAAAGTCGTGGCAATAATTAGAACTTGTTTAATGACATTATTTTCCAGAAAAACCAAGCTAGCGATCAGCACAACTTCCAATAAAAAATATTTTAAAATAAAACGACTGATAGCTTTAAAGCCTAAAGATTTTTGGGCCACCAGCCCTGCTAAAAATAAAATCAAAAAAACTAAAATCGGCGCCAACCAAAAAATCAGTGTTGGTTTTTTAATCAAAATTTCCAACACGCTGATGTTTAAGATTATTATAAGATATGGTGAAAAACGTTTGAGTAGAAACATACTCTTTTTAGTCTATCCTGAGGCCGATATCACATCGGCCGAAGGATCCCGTGACCAAAGTAATGAGTAATAAAGATATGAAAGAATAAAAATATAAAAGGATTTGAAATTTTAGATTTTAATTCAGGATTTATGGTCCGCCCAAAATTCATCTGGGGTCCTTCGTCCTCCGACGCGATGTCGGAGTCCTCAGGACAGGCTAAAACTTCTACTTCAGCCACTCATTCTCTCCCATTATTTTTTTTAATTCTTTACTGGATTTATCCAAAAGTCCCTGCCCTTCGTCCTTCATCTCTTGGCCAATTAATTGCCAGCCGCGCTCGGCATCAGACAGTGCCAAAACCAACTCCAATTGAATTGCTTTTTCTTCCTTGGTTAAAGTCAATTTCAGTAATTCCCCGATAGTGGACGCGGCATTAGCCGCTTTAGCATCATAATTCGTGTTTCCAATTTTTACATCTTGCTCTAAATAATTTTTTATAACTTCCTTGGCCCGGCTACGATAATCGCTTTGTACTTGGACTAAATCAACTTTCTGGTCGCTTCCGCTTACCCACGGCAAAATTATTTTACCGCCACGTTTAATGACAATGGCTGAAATAATCGCCGTCGCCATAAAAACCACGGCCAAAACCCCGATCACAATAATTATTTTTTTAAAATCATTTGGTTTCATATATTTATTTAAGATTAAAACAAAAAATTTTCGCGTAAATTCGCGTTATCTTTCGCGTAAATTCGCTTCTAAATTTAATTTACTCCCAAAACTTCTTATTCTTCTTAAACATCATCGACAATCCCAAAATCACAATGACGGCTGGCCAGAGGATGCCCCAGACCGAAGCCGTGAGAATGCCGAAGTTGCGCAGAAGAAAAAGAACGCCGAGGATGACGAGCAAGAGTCCAAAAAACATAGGGTTCTATTGTAGTTTATCTTGAGCGAGGCCGATAATAATCGGCCGAGTCGAAAGATCTCGTCCGAGATCCCTCGGCTCTAAACGACTCTAAAGGCCGCTCGAGATAAACTTTAAAAATTAATTTATAAAACTAAAATCAAAACCACTACCGCCAAAAATATCATGAGTAATGTCAAAATTGTCGCCGTCAGTGTCGCAATTGCCTCACGTAATTTTTTTTCCATCAAAAGCCACATGGGCCGGCCAAAAACCAGAGTCGCTGAAATCAAAGCGCTCAAAACAAAAAACAGCAAAAACAACAAAAAACCGGGCATAAAAACGCCAGTGCCGTCGCGTCCGGAAACTAACTGATTCAAGCCATTCATGGCCAAAGTGACCAAACCAATATAACACGCCTCTGCCACGCCCGCGGCGATGCCCCATCTTAAGGTTTCCTTGGATGAATTCTCACGATGAAAAATGGACATAAATTTAAATTTCCTTTCTGCCTTTATTATACCATATTATATCGAGTAATAAAAATCTGGGCCAATTCGCATAATTCGCCAGTAATTCGCATTAATTAGCATTCCGTATGGAAAACTGGCAGCCGCAATAATTCTGTCTGTAAAAATTATTAGCCCGGGAAATCTCGCAAGAACATTTAAAGCCGTTATTTTCTTTCCAATCCGCCACTAAAAACGGCACGCTGATTTTTTCACCCACTTCTTTGCCAATGGCATTAATAGTAGCTGAATTTTTATGGGGCGAAATAGTAAGAGTGGAACCAAAAAAATCAAAATTATTTTCTTTGGCTTTTTGCGCAGTCTTTTCTAGACGGTACCGAAAACATACTTCGCACCTCTTTTTGCCCTCTGGCTCGTTTTCCAAACCTTTAATTATTTTCGACCATTCTTCCGGTTGATATTCATCTTCCCAAAATTCTATTTTATTTTCAGTACAATATTTCTTAATCTCATTTTTGCGCTTTTCATATTCTTCCCTCGGATAAATATTATCATTAGTGAAAAAAACAGCGACCGTATAGCCCTGTTTTTGCAATTGTTCCATCACATACGCCCCGCATGGCGCGCAGCAAGTGTGGAGAAGAATTCGTTTCATAAGTCAGTCGGTTGTCATCCCGAGCGTAGCGAGGGATCTTGTTTTTGTGTCATCCCGTGCCGAGACACGGGATCCAGGAACCTTTTTTCTGGATTCCGGGTCAAGCCCGGAATGACAAACGACTACGAGATCCTTCGTCGTCCCGTGTTCGGGACTCCTCAGGATGACATTTGTTTGAAGAAACCAATAATTCCAAAAATGCTCCCCACCCCATCAACACCCCAATCAATTAAACTTGCCTGCCGGCCAACCACAAACCTCTGGTGCCACTCGTCGCTTGCGGCATAGAACAGGCAAAAAAGAAAAGCAAAAATAAAGCTGGCCACGCCCTTTTTACCAAACAATCGCGCCACCAAATAGCCCAGCACAAAAAACTGCGCCGCGTGCGCCGTCCAGCTGAAAATCTCCGGCTCTTTGGGATAATTGGTGCCCGGAAAACTGGACAGAACATAAATTACCGCCAGCCAAATTAGAACCGGCAAAACCTTTGAGAAAAAGAAGGAAAATTTGGTTTTCATATTAATTCTATTGTAGCACAATTTATTATTCTTGACAAAATTTTGTCTTTGCGCTACAATAACACTACAATTAAATCAACATCAAAAAAAGGAGGAAGAAATGCTGAAAGTTGTAGAAACCAAAGATACACTCATTAGAATCATAGATGGCCGGGGTCATCAAATTGTTGTGGAGAGTTGTTCTGACGGAATTATAGTCAAAAATAATTCTCATGATCCCTGTCTCTATGCCTTTAAAAGTGCAGGCGGACTAAATCAATCAGTGCTTTTGTTAAAAGGGCCAGAGCAACTTTTTGACTGGCAAAACTTTGAACTGGTTACTACCATCAATAATAGGGTACCAGATTAATCCTTAGCGGCTGCCAGCAACCACTGCCAGCCGCTTTTTTCTTGCCAAAATCTTTTTTCTTTGCTATAATTTATTAAGATAAAAATTACGCGCCGTTAGCTCAGTTGGTAGAGCAACAGCCTTTTAAGCTGATGGTCACAGGTTCGAATCCTGTACGGCGCACCAACTATTTTACCGCTACTTGTTGGCGGTTTTTTTGTTTGTGTATAACCCCGTTGATAACTTGTGCAAAATTAAGGGTTGCGAGCAGACGCGTATATTGGTAAGATGAAGGTAGCCAAAAAATATTACGTCATTCCGAGCGAAGCGATGGAATCTTTACGGTAAAGATCCCATCGGCCTGATTGCTATCAGACCTCGGGATGACGGACAAACGAGATCCCTCTCCGCCTGCTGGCGGATCGGGATGACAAACACGCTCATGCCCGAATTAAATACTTCTAATTTAGAAAAAATTCCACCGCAAAACATTGAAGCCGAACAATCAGTTTTGGGCTGTCTTTTAATTGAACAGGAAGCCATCACCAAAATCGCCGATCTTTTGAAAGCCGATGATTTTTACAAAACCGACCACCAAAAAATTTATGAAGCTGTGACGGATTTGTACGAAAAACGCCAACCCATTGATATTTTAAGCGTCACCGCCCGTTTGGAAGAAAAAAAACAATTGGAAACCGTCGGCGGCCGAAGTTATCTCACCTCGCTCGCCAACATCGTCGCCACCGCTTCCCATGTTTTTTCCTACGCCCAAATCGTCCAAAAAAAAGCCACACTCCGCCGTTTGATTAACGCTGCCACGGAAATTGTGCAAATGGGTTTTAAAGAAGAAGCCGAAGATGTCACCCGCACTCTGGATCGCGCTGAAAGCCGGCTCTTTGGCGTCTCCCAGCAATTTTTAAAACAAAAATTCACGCCCATGAAAGATTTATTAGCCGATGCTTTTGAACGCATTGATGAACTGCACCGTGAATCCGGCAAACTGCGCGGCGTCCCCTCTGGCTTTAAAGATTTGGATAATAAACTGGCTGGTTTGCAAAAATCCGATTTGATAATTCTTGCTGCCCGTCCGTCCATGGGTAAAACCTCTTTGGCTTTGGACATCTGCCGCCAGGTCGCGCTTTATCAAAAAATTCCCGTCGGCATCTTTTCCTTGGAAATGAGTAAAGAACAATTGGTGGAGCGCATGCTTTGCGCCGAATCCGGGGTTGATTCTTGGAAATTGCGCACCGGCCGGCTTTCTGACAAAGAAGAAATGGGTGAATCGGATTTTTCCCGTCTCGGCCACGCCATGGGCGAACTGGCTGAAGCCCCGATTTTTATTGATGACTCCCCCACCGGTTCCATTATGGAAATCCGCACCAAGGCCCGCCGCCTGCAAGCCGAAAAAGGTTTAGGTATGATTATGATTGATTATTTGCAACTCATGGAAGGCGGGGCTGACAGCACCGTAGACAACCGCGTGCAGGTTGTTTCCGAAATCTCCCGCGGTTTAAAATCCATCGCGCGTGAATTAAATATTCCGGTCTTAGCGCTTTCACAGTTAAGCCGCCAGGTGGAGTCCCGCCCCACTGCCATTCCCAAACTCGCTGACTTGCGCGAATCCGGATCAATTGAACAAGATGCTGATGTGGTGCTTTTCATCTATCGTGAAAAAATGTATAAAAAAGATACGCCCCGCGGCAACATCACCGATATTTATATTGCCAAACACAGAAACGGTCCGACCGGCATGGTGGAATTATATTTTGACGAACAGCGCACCAGTTTTAAAAATTTGGAAAAGAAAATGGAAGGCCTGCAGCCTCCGGCGGAGTTCTATTAAAATAATTACCTCCCCCAACCCCCTCCTTATAAAGGAGGGGAGCTCGTCGCAAGCTCTCCCCCTTGATAAGGGGGAGTCCTCCGACATTGTGTCGGAGGGAGGGGGTCAGTGATTCGCTCGGCGCATTCGCTATCTCCTCCTTAAGAAAGAGGAGAAGTAAAGGAGGTTAACTCGCCGATAGGCTAATCTGATGGCACCCAGAAAATAATTTTTTGACAAATAAAAAACGGGGTAATGATTTTACCCCGTTAGCTAACGTGGCGGTGTTTCTTTTAAAAAGATTCGTTGCTCCCATCAAAATCCCAATTTTGGATAATATCTTTAATTAATGGAAGGACCGACTCCGCCCCTTTATCAATCCATATAATCTTATTGCGAGGAATTAATGCGCTGAGAATAATGATTTTTGTCCTGTTTAACCATTTTCTTTTTAGAGCAATCCCGAAAGCTTCTGCGGTTTTCTCCATACCGCGTGAAAAAAAGATAACAGCGTCAAAGGAAGCATCTGCCTTAAGCACTTTTTCTAATGCTTCTTTGGCCGTATCAATAATTTCTACTTCCATTTTCGCTTCCCTTAAATCTTCTTGATAGATTTTAATCATTTTATCATTCTCTCCCTCTTTTACCTCTCCCCAACTCCCCTCTCGGACCAAAATAATTTTTGACATTTTTCCCTCCTTTTTTGGCCTCTTTGGTTGTTTGTTATAGGTTAAAAATGAACTATAATAACTTAATCGTAGCACTTCTAATTTTTCTGTCAACTTCATGCCCCTCCCTTCAAACATCAACCAACTCATCGCCCATTTTGCTTCCCTGCCGGGCCTTGGCCAAAAAACCGCCGAACGGCTGGTTTTTTATTTATTAAAACAAGACCGCGCTGTCCTGAAAAATTTTGCCGAGTCTATGCTCGGCATTCTTGACCGCGTTGGTCACTGCGCCGTTTGCGGTCAATTTTCCGAAGAAAAACTCTGCCCCATCTGCGCCAATCCCCGCCGCGACCATTCGGTTATTTGCGTAATAGCGGAAGAAATGGACATCTCCGCTTTGGAAAAAGCCGGCGAATTCAAAGGGCTCTATCACGTGCTTGGTAATGTCCTAAGCCCGACCGAAGGAATTACACCGGACCGCTTGAATATAAAAAATTTATTAGCAAGAATTACCGCTACGCCAGCAACGGTCAAAGAAATAATTCTGGCGCTCAACCCCACGATTGAAGGCGAAACAACTTGTTTGTATTTAACCAAACTTATTAAAAATTCCGCGCCGCAAATTAAAATTACCAAACTGGCGCGCGGACTCCCGCAGGGCGGCGATCTGGAATACGCCGACGAAATCACTTTAGCCAACGCCTTCCGCGGCCGGACTGTGGTTTAATTTTTCAATAGTTTATTCCGAGCGAGGCCGATAGCAATCGGCCGAGTCGAGGAATCTCGTAGTCGTCTGTCATCCCGTGCCGTGACACGGGATCCAGAAAAAATATTCATGGATTCAGGCTCTCGGGCCGGAATGACAAACAAAAAAACCCCGCCATTTGACAGGGATTTTTGTTTTATCTGCCTATAATTCTTCGTACTTTGTCCAAAATACCTTTTCCCTCGGGATTGTCTATTATTTTTTCCTTCTTCTCTTCTGCTCTCCAACCTTCTGGCCCACGTTTCAACTGACTAAAATCAGCCCACTTTTCCTTTCCATTAAAAACATTTTTTAATAATACTTGACTTTCTTCCCCAATTACATCAACTATTTCATAAATTCCCTTATCTTCTCTGACATCTTTAAAAACTGCTGTTTTGCCTTTTACTATCCAATTATCGTCAATTTTTTCTTTTTTTTCTTTCTTATCACTCTTTTTTTCCGCGTCAATTTTTTCCACAATTTCATCTTCTATTAAACCATCATCACCAATCTCATCAACCACCATTGCTTTTCTTTCTTTTTTTTCTGGATCGTTTTTAACAACTCTTTCATCATCGTCTAAATGATCTGGCCAAGGATACATCTCTTTATCTATTCGCGGATCTGGTGGGGCTTCTCTTTGTTTTAATTTTGGTTTCTTTTCTAAAATTTCAAATCCCATATATTTTCTCATCTAAAAATCCCGACGAAAAATCGGGACTTTTAATTAGTTAAATTTTTTCAATCTTCACCTTGGTAAACGGTTGACGGTGGCCATAGACTTTGTGATGGCGAGTTTTGGATTTATAGTGCACCACGTTAACTTTTTTCGCCCGGCCCTGCTCCAAAATCTCGGCTTCAGCCTTGGCTCCAGCCACTTCCGGATTGCCAATTTTCATTTCCGCGCCGCTGTCTTCAGCCACCAATAAAATTTTATCAAAAGTAAAATTTTTACCCGCTTCGGCTGCCAGTTTTTCCACTTTCAAGGTATCGCCGGCTTTAACCAGGTATTGTTTGCCACCGGTCTTAATAACTGCGATTTTTGCCATATTTTTATATTCTTACCGCCTTCAGGCGAGGTTAATAATAAATCTATTTTAGCGCATCCCAGGTTTTGTGTCAAATTGAAAAAGTAATTCGTAATTTGTAATCAGTAATTAGTAAATAGGCTGTTACAAATTACAAATTACTAATTACTAGTCTCTAATTTCTACCTTTGTGCCTGCTTTTATCCCATATTTCTCACACAATCCCGAATTTATCTCCAGAACATAATTCACCTCACTCGGCGACAAAATCCGTGAAATATATCCATCTTCATCCAAAACTGGCACTTTTTCAGCGCACCCCGCTACCAAACCATCTTTAATCCAAACAATATCCAATGGAATTCTCATCTCTTTCATCCAAAACGAACGGATATTATAATCATCATAAACAAAAAGCATGCCCGAATTTTCCGCCAAATCCTCCCGTCCTGAAAGTCCCTGGCTCCACTTGGCCGGCGTATCCGCAATTTCCACCGCAAATTCCTGCCCGCCCAAGCGCACCGTCTTTTCACCCAAAATCACGCCGTCATGTTTGGCGCAGGCGGAAAGCAGGAATATAAAAATACAAAAAAATAAAAATATAAAAATAGTTTTTTTCATAATGAGATTCGCCGCCCATTATCCCCTCCTTTCGAAGGAGGGGTGGCCAATAGCAATCGGCCAGGGTGGTTGTTATCGCTACATTACAACCCCTCCCTCCGACTGCTGTCGGAGACCTCCCCTTCGAAAGGGGAGGATAAACGACTGTTTGACAAAGTTTCTAGGATTGCTATAATGGAATCATGGTTCCTTGGGCAATTTCGCCCGAACAATCAATCAAGAAGGAGGAGGTCGTGAACAATTTTTTCTGGTTTCTATTAAGTACTATTGTTTTTTCTGGAATTTGGTATTTAATCAAAAAACCAAAAGGCAAAAAACTTTTGAAATCAGTCGTTATTATCTCTTTATTGAGTGTTCCCTACAATATTAACAATACCATTATAACGCCTCTTGGTAGTGGACAAGGGAAAAATATCTTTTCCTTGTTCTCTCTTTACCAAAGAGCTGATAAAACAAGCTATTCTATGCTTGGCGGAATTTATCAACGCTCAAATGAATGCTCGTTCGCAATTTTTAATCTATTTGGATATCAAAAAGCTGACAGCGGCGACGTAGGAACTGTGTTTGGTCTACCTGCATATCAAGAGGCAAGTAACGATGCTGAAACTTTTATTGGTCTGGTTGGTTATCAAAAAGCTGGCTCCAACGCGAAAGTTGACTGTGGTTTAATCGGTTATCAAAGTGCTGGTAAAAGTGTAAAAACAGACATTAGTTTGGCTATTTATCAAACGATACCCGGAAAAACAAGATGGTTTGGAATATTCTCGGGGTTAAAAAAAGATTAAATGTCTATCATTTATAATCCTGGCTCAGTATAAGTCAGGATTTTTTTATTTCTGATTTCTAATTTCTGTTTTCTGATTTTTTTCTCCCCATCAAAACCACCCCTCCCACAACCAGAATCATCACCGCGAGTAATATAACAAGTGCCACTACCTTACCGCTGCTTTGCAAAAACAAAGAACTCAATCCAAACACCAGCGCCAAAAAATATAAAATCAAAACCGCTTGGCGCTGGGTTAAACCGGCGTCAAGCAGGCGGAAATGAAGATGCCCGCGGTCGCCCTCATAAACATGCCGGCCGGAAAACACTCGCCGTAAAATCACCAACACCACATCTAAAATCGGCAGCCCCATAATCAAAAGAGCTGTGGCGATTTTCCCGCCGGAAATGATAGAAAGGCACCCCAGCATAAATCCCACAAAAGTCGCTCCGCCCTCGCCCAAAAAAATCTTGGCCGGATGAAAATTAAATTTTAAAAATCCCAAAAGCGCCCCGGCCAGAAGCAAACACAAAACCGAAGTTCCGCTCATTGGCACGTCCCAAAAAAGTGAAACGATAAAAAGAATAATTGCGCCAATAGCGCCAATGCCGGAGACCAGTCCGTCCAGTCCATCCAAAAATTTTGTAGTGTAAATCATGCCGAGTATCCAAAAAAAAGAAAACAGCGCGCCAAAAGAAATCACTTTCAAATCCAGCCAGTTGAAATAAAAAAGCGCGCGGCCAAACGGACCCGTGCCGGCCACAAATGGATTGGTAATATATTTCACCGCCACCCCAAAAATTACTACCACAATTGTCGCCGCCACTGGAAATAAAAACGACTGCCAAGGTTTTAATTTATATTTATCATCAAGCCAACCGCCAATCATCAACAAACAACCACCAATTAACAACCCGGCAATTTGTAAATTTTTTAATACGCCGTCATTGAGCCAACCAGCCAGCCACGCAATTAAAAGTCCTGCCAAAAACGCCCCAAAAACCGCTACTCCGCCAAGAAGCGGCACCGGTTCTTTTTGAATCTTCCGCGCGTCATTTGGCACGTCCAAAATGCCAAATTTGATCGCCATTTTTCTCACTTTCGGCGTCAAAAAAATGGCTAAGGTTAGCGGAAAAATGAACGAAAAAGCGTAAATTAATAGTTTTCCACTTGACATAAAAATTTAATTATGATATACTCCAATTGCTGGAAGGAACCTTAACAACCAAACCCACTCACCGACCGCGGGACCACTCGCGGCGGAAAGAAGAAAGGGGAAAGCATCATGTCAGTAAGAATCATTCTGAACAACAAAACCATTCTGCAAGCGGGTGTTCACATGTGCGACGAAGGTCTGCATAACTTTTTTAAGAACATCCGTATTGACTTCTCTGGCGGTGAAATTTTCTGGAATGATAGCGATGATATTCTTTTATGCGCTGTGCCAGCTGCATTAAAAGAATTTGCTATCGGTTTCAGCTCTTACAACTTGATAGTGAAACCCCCGGGCTCTATGAGACGTATTTGCGGGATCTATCAATACAAATCCGCCACGGCTACGGTTGATGACAATCCAAATTCCGTAGCCGAATCTTTAAAAATTTGGGGCAGCAATCTCGCAGACGGACAGGAACTTTTCCGCCTGATCCGCGCGGGAAAAATCTGGCCGGTTGATAACTGGGAAAAAGAGCAAAAACCAAACATTCAGACGCTCCGGGTTCGACTGTCACAGAACTTCTACAACCTCCGGCAGGGAACGGCCCAAAAGATCCAATCAACTCAGGTCAGAATGCGGAACATTCGGCAAAACATTCGTCGCCAAGTTTCCACCCAAACCAGTCGCTTGGGCAACTCAATCCGCCACTTGATCAAAAAGTAACACAACAATCAACGCCTTCCAGCAGCCCTCGTACTTGTACGAGGGTTTTTTATTTGTCATTTTCTATCCCCTCCTTAACAAGGAGGGGCCAGGGGGAGGTAATTTCGCCAATAGGCGAATATAATCCTCAATTAATTTTATGCACCTATCGGCGAATTGACCCCCTCCGGTCCCGAGTTCTCGGGACCGACTCCCCCTTATTAAGGGGGAGATAACTATTCTGCCGATCCAAAAATCCCTGCAACAAAATCTGCGCGGAAAGTTCGTCAATGTTGCGCGCGTTCTTGTTCTCCAAATGTCCCGCCGCCACCGTGGTCAATCTTTCATCTTCCGTCTCCACCGGAATTTTCAAATTCTCCTGTAAATTTTTTACAAACCCCCAAACCTCTTTGGTTTTTTCCGTATCCCTGCCCGAAAGTCCAAGCGGCATCCCCACCACCACCGTCTCCACTTTTTCCAATTCACAAATCTTTTTTATGTCTTCAATAACTTTATCAATCGTCTGTTGTTTATTGCTAGTTGTTGGCTGTTGGTTGATTGTCGCATACGCAAACGCAATTCTGCCCTCGTCATCCGAGAGAGCCAAGCCGATATTTTTAGTGCCATAGTCAATAGATAGTGCTTTCATATTTTGTGGTTGTCATCCCGAGCGATAGCGAGGGATCTCGTAGCTGTTTTGTCATTCCCTTGAAAAAGGGAATCCACGCCGTCGTTTTCTGGATCCCCGCTTTCGCGGGGATGACATACGACGAGATCCTTCCTCCCCCGACTGCTGTCGGGGTCGTCAGGATGACATTACACTAAACTTTCTTCAAAAACGCTTCTACTAATTCCTCCAACTCCCCATTCAAAACTTTCTCCACCTCCACCGTCTCGTAGCCCGTGCGATGATCTTTCACCATTTTATATGGTTGCAGCACATAAGAAATCGCCTGATTACCCCAAACCGCTTCGGTAAATTCTCCGCGTAATTTTTTCTTTTCCTCTTCTTCTTTGGTATCATAATACTGTTTTAAGCGACTTAAAAGCACGCGCATGGCCGTTTGTTTGTTTTGCATCTGCGAACGCTCATTTTGGCAGGTGACAATAATGCCGGTCGGTTTATGGCGAATTCTGACCGCCGAATCCGTGGTATTAACGGACTGCCCACCGTGTCCACTGGAGCGAAAAACATCAATTTCCAAATCATCATCTTTAATTTCAATCTCACCCGCTTCTTCAAACATTGGCAAAACTTCCACCAAAGCAAAAGAAGTGTGGCGCATTTTTTCGGCGTCAAATGGCGAAATGCGCACCAGTCGGTGCACTCCGGCTTCGCTTTTTAAATAGCCAAAAGCGTGCGGTCCCGCCACTTCAAAAATGGAAGATTTGATTCCCGCCTCGTTGCCCATCTGCCGATCCAAAATTGTAACTTTAAATTTTTTCTTCTCAGCGTAGCGAAAAAGCATCCGCTCCAGCATCTCGGCCCAATCCTGTGCGTCCGTGCCGCCAGTGCCGGCATGCACCGCCACCACCGCGTTTTTGTTGTCATGTGGCCCATTCATCATGGCGTCAAATTCAATCGCGCTGAATTTATTTTTCAACTCTTCATATTTCTTTTCAATTTCTTCCGCCAATTCATTATTACCTTCCGCTTCCGACTCCAAGGCCAACGCCAATTCATCCGCCGTTTCTTTTTTCAATAATTCCATTTCTTCCACTTCTTTGCTTAAATTACTGGCTTCGGCGGCAATTTTGCCGGCACGTTCATTATCAGCCCAAAAATTTGGATTACTCATTTCCTCTTGCAATTCCAAAATTTTCTGCTTCTTTTGCGGTAAGTTCAAAACCACCGCCACTTCCGCGATTTTGACTTGTAATTCTTTAATTTTTTCAATCAAGTCGTTCATATTTCTCCTTTATTCTATCATTTTAAGCCCTAAAACACAAAAACCGCCCTTTTCCGGCGGTTTTATAAATTTTTATTTTTTATTTCTTATACATCTCCAGCAACTGGTTCAAATTCAAATTATTATCTTTCAATAAATTATTAAGTTTATCACCGGCAGCGCCGGAAACACTGGAACCAGAATTTAAAAATTCTTTATATGGTGCCAAAATATTTTCAAGCATCGGTGGCAGATAAATTATGGCTAAAATAATTGGAATCGCAATCAAAAGAAAATAAACAAAAGAAATCACTCGGCCCCACAAAATATAACGCCGGGTGCGTTCGGTTGATTTATAAATCTTCCAAAGCAACTCTTCGTTGGATAAATTTTCAGGTTTTTTAGAAAACATAGATTAAGTTTCCCCGCCTTCGTTCCTTAATAATCCTTTAACACTCCGGCGGGTAAACTTCCTATTCTTGTCTGCGGACAAGATATAATAAATTCTATTTTTTAAAAAACAGGAGCCTGTCCGCCGGAGCGTTCAATGGGACGCTTCGGAGCGGAGGCGGACAAAAATTAATAATCAATTCCTTTTATAGCTTGAATTCCTTTTTTATAAGGATGCTTAATTTCCTTCATCTCCGTCACCAAATCTGTCAGTCTATATAATTCCTTGGGGCAGCCGCGGCCGGTCAAAACCAAAAACATTTTGTCCCGCGCCAACCGCGCCTGCTTTATTAATTTAATTATATCACTTAATTTAATCAGTCCCAAACCATAAGCCACAAAAATCTCATCTAAAATTACAACCTGGTATTTTCCGGATTTAATTTTCTGCTCTGCAAATTCCAATCCCGTGACTATAATTTGTTTTTCTTGATTTCTAATTTCTAATTTCTGATTTCTATTTGTCAGTCCTCGCCCAAAACACCTCACCTCCAATTTCGGCAAAATTTTCTTCAAACCCACCTCCCCCGACCCACTCTCCGATTTAATAAATTGTATTATTATAACTTTCATTCCATCTCGCATCGCCCTTAGTGCCAAACCCAAAGAAGCCGAGGTTTTACCTTTGCCATTGCCGGTGTAAATCAAAATTAAATTGTCCGCTTGACCACCACACCAAAATTTTTGGTGTAGTTGTTGACAAAGTTTTTTTGGCATGCTATACTTGTTTTAAATGATATAAAAATTCATTTTTGGCTCATTTTAACTTAAAAAGAATGGGATGAAAGGAGGCAAAACAGACAAAATAATATTTTTTGTCTTTCCTGTGTATCATCATCAGAAACCAAAAAAAGGAGAAAATTTCCATGATTTGGATCATTATCTGTCTCATCTTTGCCTTCATAGCCTTTCTTGCGGCTGTGCCAATGCACTTTTACTGCAAAAAATATATAAACGATTATAAGGGCGAAGGCTGGCCCGGATTCGCGGTGGTTATGAGTGTCTTTGCTGGTTTGTGGCTATTCTGTTTAGCCATTAACACTATCGCGTCCTACAGTATACAAGTCAGTGATTATTATGACCTGAAAAAAATCGACAAAATGGAAGTTATGTATCAGGAAAAAGCCGAAGCTCTGACCACCCAGTTCGCCAGTTACCTGGCAGTGTCCTATCCCCAGCACGAAAAGACGATTTTCGCCCAAATCAGCCCTGAAAAAGTCAGCGCCTATGCCGCCGCCTATCCGGCCATAAAAAGCTCGGAAACAATAATGGCGCTTGTCGGCGAAATCAGCAAGCTTCAGGCCGACCGCTACCAACAAAAAGCAGATCGAATACAAAAACAGCGTAACATTGATTATCGGATGCGAAGCCCTTGGACCATCAACAGCATCATCCGACATTATCAGCCTCCAAAGTAATAGCCTTTGGAAGGACCAATGCAGTCCCAACCACACCAGCGCGGTTGGGGCTTTTTTATTTTCCTAAAAATCAACCAGGCGCGGGCCAAAACCCACGCCCGCAAGAAAATATTAACTTTTTATAACCACCCCGCCTCTCCGCCAGCTGGCGGATCGGCACCCCTTTTGAAAAGGGGGGATGACGGACGTCATTCGCATAATTCGCACCTAAATTCGCATTAAATTCGCGAAAAAACTATTGAGATCCCTCGGCTCGCTCCGCTCGCTCGGGATAAACTATCAAATCACAAATCAATTATCCAAGACTACACTTCCCCCATCCGCACACCGGGCAAGTCATGCACCCCTCTTTAATTTCCATTTTCTGCCCGCACTCTGGGCATTTTTCCTCTTTTAGTTGTTTATTCGCTGATAGAATATTTTTTTCATCTCCCTGATTTCCGTTTTCTAATTTCTGATTATTCGCGAGTAAATCCATCAAATTAGGCTGGCCCGCTTTGGCCGCTAATTTTTCAAAATCACCCTTGCGCACCACTTCCTTTCTAATGCCGTGATCGCCCTCGGGCATCTGGCGCGGAGTGGTCTTTTCTCCAGCCGAACCCACATTTAAAACCTGTAAATCACGCGAACCGTCGCGATAGATGGTAATGCCCTTGCAACCCAAATCAAAGGCCAGCATATAAACATTTCTCACGTCTTCCATGGTGGCGGAATTGGGGAAATTAACTGTCTTGGATACGGCATTATCAGTGTGGTCCTGAAACGCCGCCTGCATTTTTACGTGCCATTCCGGGTCAATCTCATGAGAAGTCACAAAAACTTCCTGCCATTTTTCTGGAATGCCCACCACACCGTGCGCTGAACCATGGCGCGCCACTTGGCGCATCAATTCCTCGCTGTAAAAACTCTCGCGCTTGGCTACTTCCAAAAACAAAGGATTGACTTCAATCAATTCATCACCGGCATCTAAGATATTTTTTCTGGTGTAACAGACGGCAAAAAGCGGTTCAATGCCGGAAGAACAGTTGGAAATGATGGAGATGGTTCCAGTTGGCGCAATAGTTGTGACCGTAGCGTTGCGCAATTTATAATCCGTATTTTTTTTGTTGTCAAAAATTGAACCGGTAAAGCCCGGAAAAACTCCGCGCACCGCCGCCAAATCTTCCGAAGCGCGGTGGCCTTTTTCATTAATAAATTTCATGACTTTGTCCGCCAGTTTCAAGGCTTTTTCAGAATTATAAGGAATTTCTAATCTAATCAGCATGTCGGCCCAGCCCATCACTCCCAGGCCAATCTTTCTTGTTTTTTCCACCATTTCTTCAATTTGCGGCAAGGGATAACGATTCATATCAATCACATTATCCAAAAAATGCACTGCCGTTCGCGTAACTTTTTCCAATTTTTCCCAATCCACTTCCCGTTTCCCGTCTTCTTCTTTTAACATTTTGGCCAAATTGATACTGCCTAAATTACAGGATTCAAAAGGCAAAAGCGGCTGTTCTCCGCAAGGATTCGTGGATTCAATCTCGCCGAGCTGCGGCGTGGGGTTGAAAGCATTAATGCGATCAATAAAAATGATGCCCGGGTCGCCATTTTTCCAGGCATTGGTCACAATTAAATCAAAAACCATTTTGGCGGAAAGACGGCCGGATACCTCTTTATTGCGCGGATTAACCAATTCATATTCATCGTCTTTGGCCAAAGCTTTCATAAATTTGTCCGTCACCGCGACCGAGATATTAAAATTATTTAAAGAAGTCATGTCTTCTTTACAAGCGATGAATTTCAAAATATCCGGATGGTCCACCCGCATAATTCCCATATTGGCTCCACGCCTCGTGCCGCCCTGTTTCACCTGTTCGGTCGCGGCGTTAAAAACTTTCATGAAAGAAATCGGACCGGAAGCAATACCACCGGTGGATTTAACCCGATCATTTTCCGGACGCAATCTGGAAAAAGAAAAACCAGTGCCGCCGCCCGACTGATGAATTAAAGCCGTCCATTTGACTGCGTCAAAAATTCCGGTCATATCGTCTTCCACCGGCAAAACAAAACAAGCGGAAAGTTGCTGCAAATCACGGCCAGCGTTCATTAAAGTCGGCGAATTGGGCACAAATTCCATTCTGGCCATCACTTCATAAAACTCCGCCGCTGTCTTTTCCACATCCACATTTTGATGATATAAATTTTTGTAGGTTTCATCAGCCAAAGCGATGTTCATTGCCACGCGCTTAAACATGTCAGTTGGTGTTTCAATCACTTCTCCGGTTTCATCTTTTAATAAATAACGCTTTTTTAGGACCACCAATGAGTTTTGGGCAATATCAGAAACTTCCATCACCTCGGTTAAGGGCTGGCGCATTAAGCGCAATTCTTTATGCCGCTGGCGGTAGATCATATAGGCCCGTGCGGTCTTGGTAAATCCGTTTTGAATCATGATTTCCACTACCACATCCTGTATTTCCTCCACCCCGGGGATGGTGTGCCCGTCATATTTGTCAAAAAGAGCGCGATTAACTGCCAAGGCCACCTTTTTGACGTCCTTATCTGTCATTTCTTCCACATCAGAGGCGGCTTTAGCAATCACCACCTCAATTCTTCCCTCATCAAAGGGTACAATCCGGCCATCGCGCTTTCTGATTTGTTCAATCTGCTTGGACATAAGGATAAGTAAATGAAAAAACTCCCAAATTTCGCGTGGAGTTTTCCACAATGGCTAAAAATTTTTTAAATTCTACTTACATTATAACACACCCAAAACCAAACCCAAACCGTCTCCGAAAGTCCCGTCAAGAGCAGTCAATTTTTGGTCTTTTTTGGTGGAAAACTTGATAGAAATTTAAAAAAAATGTCAAATTTTTTGAAAAAATAAATTCTGTAAATACCTCACGATCGTGAGGTATTTACAGAATATTTTTATAATTTTATTATCTAGTAAAATTCACAGTCGACGAAATTACTAGATATAAAAAAATAAAAAATATTAAATTTTTAAAATTATACAAAACGCGCGGTCGTCCGTTTTGTATAATTTTTATTTTAATAAAAAATAAAAATATAGCCTTTAAAAACAGTGCTTGACATAAAAATTTAGCTATGCTACCCTGTTAATAGATGCCGCGGAAACGCCCGGCACAATTCAAAACGCAAAAAGGAGGAACAAATGGAACCCGTTAAAAAAATTCTGGTCACCATCCTGGCTCTGGTGGCAATCACTTTGCCGGTTTTGGCCCAAAACAACATCCAGCGAGTAAGCGACAATGACAAAAAACTCGTCGCTCTCTATGCAGAATTTTTCACCAAAAACAGACCTCCTGAAATTAATCCTGAAAGGATCGATAGTACTTTTGCTCCCTACCTTACCACTCACCCCGAAACCGACGCAATCGAACCCAACTGGCGCTATGCGTCCCTTTACGAATGCGGTTTTCCCGGAGCAGACGATTTGCTTCAGCGTGAGCTCGTCTATATCTGGAACCGTGGGTCTGGCGTGAAAGTTCACGGTCTGGCATTAATCTACCCCTTCGGCGGCGAAAGGGAATTGATCAACGACTTCAACATCCTGAAGGTTCAGTACAAAAACTTGCGATTCTATTATAAATCATTTGTCTATCATGGACAAAACTACTTGCGGGTCGGCATAACCACCGAAGCCGCCAAAGACAAAGTGGCTCACAAAATCATCGGCCAACACATCATGTATTGATTTCTCCAACCCCTCGCGATTAACATTTTTGTCGTGAGGGGGTTTTTATTTCTAAAATCAAAAAGCGGGCTTGACCCGCTTTTTAAATAAATATTTATTTACATCATCTTCCTTCTGATAAATGCCGGGATATCCAATTCATCTCCGCCTTCTTCCTGTTTTTTAATTTCTTTGGCCGCTTTCAAATCTTCGCGCTCTCTTTCAATCCGCTGGGGAATGTGTTCTTTCTTATGCGGCGGCGGCGCAATCGGCGGAATGAAATCCAAGGCCGGCGTGGGTTGATATTTCGGTTCCGGCGCTTTGCCGCCCGTGCCAAAACCCGTCGCAATCACCGTTACACGCAACTCATCTTTAATGTCGTCGTCAATTACCGCGCCAAAAATAATCTTGGCATTCGGATCAGCGGATGAAGTGATAATTCTCGCCGCCTCATTGACTTCGTGCATACCCAAATTCTTGGAACCGGTAATAGTAAACAAAATTCCTTTAGCGCCATCAATGGAAAGTTCTAATAATGGTGAATCAATGGCCGCTTTAGCCGCCTCCACTGCCCTGTTTTCACCAGTGGCTGAACCAATACCCATCAAAGCCGAACCAGCATCCGCCATGATGGCTTTGACATCGGCAAAGTCCACATTAATCAAACCTGGCACTGTAATTAATTCCGCGATGCCTTTAACACCCTGTTTTAAAACATCATCCACAATACCAAAAGCTTCCAAGAGCGTGGTTCTTTTATCAATAATTTGTAAGATCCGGTCATTGGGAATGGTGATGATAGTATCAACTTTTTGCGCCAATTCATCCAGACTTCTCTCGGCAATCATTTTTCTCTGCGCACCCTCAAAAGAAAATGGTTTGGTCACGACCGCGACCGTCAAGGCACCTACTTCCTGCGCCACTTGCGCCACAATCGGTGAAGCCCCAGAACCAGTACCGCCACCCAGTCCGCAAGTAATGAAAACCATATCCGCGCCCTTGAGCATTTCGCGAATCTCATCCACCGATTCTTCCGCCGCTTCCCGGCCCAAATCCGGATTCATGCCAGCGCCTAATCCGCGAGTTATCTCTTTGCCAATATAAACTTTGTGTTTGGCCAAATTATGATGCAGGGCTTGCGCGTCAGTGTTAATCGCCACAAACTCCACGCCTTTAATGCGGTCAGTCTGCATTCTATTGATGGCGGAATTGCCCGAACCGCCCACGCCCACCACCTTAATTTTGGCAAACGTTTCCACGTCCGGCTTAATTTCCCGCGACTTGTTTTTAGTGTTAGTTATTGGATACATATTTTTTTGCGTTTTACGTTTTACGGCGTCGCCACTTGTATCGTTTTACGGTTTGGTTAGACGTAAAACCTTTAACGACTGCCGATACGCGCCGCGAGGCCGTATAACGACTACCAAAAATTAATACTTATATCTTAGCACTCCCCTAAAATTTGGCAAGTAACTTCTTGAACACATTTTTTACTCGGCTCGCGGCCGCACCCACGCTTTTAATTGGCAATCTTTTGGCCGCGCTCATTTCCCCGCCGGATTTTTGTTTTTCCAATTCATAGCCCCAGAGCGCCAAACCTAAAGCGGTGGTAAAAGATAAATCATTAACCTTATCAATGGCAGTGTGTAAATTTTGCGGCAAGCCCAAGGAGGCCGGCAGACGGAATTCTTTTTTTGCCACTTCCACAATTCCCGGCAGTTTTGCTCCGCCACCGGTCAAAACTACGCCGGCTGGCAAAAGTCCCGAGCGGTCGATGGCGATCAATCTTTTATCAATCATTTCAAAAATTTCCTGTAAGCGTGCTTCAATAATTTCCGCCACATAGCGCAAAGAAATCCGGCCTTCTTCTTTTTCATCAAATTCCGCCAAATCAATTTCTTCTTTTTTGCCAAAAGTTGCGGGGTTGGCCTGGCCATATTCCAATTTTATATTTTCCGCCGTGTCCAAAGAAGTCCGGAGGCCAATCGCGATGTCGTTCGTGATATGCGCCGAGCCTACGGGCAAAACACCGGTCGTGACAATATCACCCTCTTCAAAAACAGCGAAAGAAGTGGTGGAATGTCCCAAATTAACCAAGACTACGCCCAATTCTTTCTGGCGCTTGGTCAAACACGCCTCCGCATCAGCCAAAACTGCTAAAATTAGGTCTTCAATCGCCAAACCCGTTCGAAAGACGGTTTTGGTTAAATTTTTAACTTGCGCCGAAAGTCCTTGAATAATTTGCGTTTCCACCTCCAACCTGACACCGGTCATGCCCAGAGGATCTTTGATGTTATTTTGAGAATCAACGGCAAAAAGTTTGGGAATGACGTGCAGAATTTCATAATTAGGCGGCGTGGCAATGGCTTGTGAAGCATTGACCGCGCGTTCAATATCATCTTCGCGGATTTCTCCGCCCGGCCGCGAAACCGCCACCACTCCGCGCGAAGCCATGGTCACAATGTGCGCGCCGGAAATTCCCACATAGGCCCGCTCCAAATCAAAACCAATTATTCTTTCCAATTGTTCCAAAGCTGAAGAAATGGCAGAAACGGCGTCCTCAATGGAAACAATGGTTCCTTTGGACAATCCTTCCGAGGGCACTTCCACCGCGCCCACAACATAAAAACTTCCGTTTTGCGGATTGAGTTGTCCAGCCACCAATCTGACATGCGAGGTACCAATGTCTAATCCTAACAATATTTTTTCTTTGGTTTTTATAAACTTATCTAAAAACATAGTATTTTTATTTTTATTACCTTCGTTTACCTTTATCCACAGCTAAAACAGATACCTATATTATATAACATTTTTGTCAGCAGGACAAAATGCGGTGAACACAAAAAGTGTTCACGCCAAAGCGCTTGTCATCCCGAGCGCTAGCCCGCTTCGACCGCGAAGCGAGGCGAGCGAGGGATCTCGTCGCCGTCGTTATCTCCCCCTTAACAAGGGGGGAAGCAGAGGGGGTCAATTCGCCGCTAGGCGCATAAAATTTATTCTTTTGATTATATTCGCCTATCGGCGAACTTACCTCCCCGCGCCCCTCCTTCTTAAGGAGGGGATAACGCACAATTTTTTATTCATTTACCTGTGGTAACGGATTCTCAAAAAAATCAAAACTTTTTACAAAAGCGCTAAAGCTGGTGGAAAAGTAAGCCGTTACCGGATAGCCCATATTGTAATTAATTAGATAAATTTTTCCGGCATTTAAAACATAAAATGAACTGCCGGAAACCACGGCTGGTTTGCCACCAATCTGTGTTTGCTGAATTTCATTTGGTTGGATTGTTGGATTCATTTGTAAATACCATTCTTCAATATCCGTAATATTATTTTCATTTTCCAATACCTGAACTTGAAAAAACTGGCCCGTGGAGGTGGCGGTAAAAGTCACCCCGCTTTTATCTTCGTTTACCGCCGTGGTAAATTCACGCGGGTATAACACACTAAAACCATTTTCCTTGTCCAGAAAGCTATTGGCCAAATTTGACGCTGACAGGCGCGCGGAATTACCTTTCAGAGGGCTGTATAAATTGGCTATTTCCAAGCCATCAGGATAACCATCGCCATCAGTGTCTGCCACGCTCTTGTCTGTACCCCAAATTTTTTCTTCTTCATCGGTTAAACCGTCATTATCAATGTCCGGTGCCGCCACTACTTCTTCTAATGGCGGATTTTCTTCTTCTATTGGTGGGGTGGTGGTGGCTTCATTATTTGGCGCGGCCACCGCGGTCAGACATTTTTCCACCACTTTCATTTCGCCGGTTGCCAGATCTTGTTCATTAATATTTTGCAATTGGCATTTGTTAATATTGGCCAAAATTCGGCACTGGTCGGCGCTGCAAGCCTCACAATTTGTATCTGAACATTCAACCGTTTCTTGTTTCTGCTCCGTTGCCGGCTGATTAACTGTTTGGTTTTGATTTTGCCCTGATGGTTGATTGATAATCACATTATTGTTTTCTGTTTTTTGATTTATGCTTTTGACAAAAAACCAGGCCGCCGCTCCCAAAACCAAAACAAAAACCAACGCCACCGCGATGCCGATAATGACATTTCTTTTTAAACCGCCAAGCCCAGTTCCGCCAGCCACCGCTCCGCCAGCTGTCAAGACTCTGCCTTTAGTCAAATAATTCAAAAACTTCTCCGGCATGGTGTGGATTTTAACTTCTCCCAGCGGCTTTCTCTTTACTTCCGCTGTGGTTTCTTGGGCAATGGTTGATTGATCGGACATATATTTATAAACAAATTTCCACAGATTGAGCACAGATTTTCACAGATACACAGATTTATTTTTCTTGTCATCCCCGCGCAAGCGGGGATCCAGAAATCTGTGCCTATCTGTGTATTTGTGTGCTATCTGTTTTATATTTATATCTGTGCAAATCTGTTATGGTGTTATTTTTCCCGCTCCCAGCGGATTATAGCCATTTTGCACTTCCACGCCATCAAGATAAGTATCGCCGTCAGTATCGGGATTTAAAGGATTTGTTTCCCATTTTTTCACTTCATCATAATCCGATAGTCCGTCAAAATCGCTGTCCACCCGGTTGGGATTAGTGCCCAGCTCCGCCTCTTCCGCATCCGTCAATCCATCGCCATCAGAATCAGTTGTTAAATCTGCCGTCGTGGTTGGAATAATCTGCTCTTCAGCTGGCAAAACAACCTCCTCTGTTGGTGTTGTTGTCTCATTATTTTCCTGATTCAAATTCTGCAAATTATCATTCAAATTCTGCAAAGAATTTTCCAAACTGCTGTCGGCCGGCGTAGTTTCTTTGGCAAAATATTTCCCATACGCCCACCAGCCCAAAAGTCCGATGGCAACAATTGCCAAAATTATAATAAGCGCGGTCAAAGCTTTATTGCCGCCGCGGCCACCGCTGCCGGCACCGGCACCGGGCATGGTCGCCATTAAAGATGGTCCTCTTGGCGCACTTGGCGCTGTTTGAATTATTGGCGCGCTTGGCTCTCTCATACCAGGCATGGCTATGGGATTAACAGGATTACTTGGCCGCTCCACACGCCCGCTGCCCAATTTTTCCGTATCGCCAAAAATATCTTCCGGTTCTCCGACTTTTTTAAAGGGATAGGCCTTGCCAGCGTTTAAATCCGGCAAATTTGGCGCGCTTGGTGGCGGCGGAGTGCCGCTACCCAAAGAAATTTGGTCAAACATA
>JAQTPI010000007.1:33905-51185 GCA_028748975.1 Patescibacteria group bacterium
TTAAATAATCTTCACAAGAATCATTCCTGCTCCAGGCCTCATATTCCATATTAGCATAAATTGAGAAAGTTGTCCCGTTGGATTTGTACCAATAAACATGTGAGCCAATTGGACAGGCAAAAACTTTATTGGTGTCATTCCAACAACTCTTCTGGTCATATTTTGTATTATCGACCCCGGTTACGCAGGGTATTTTCAAATTATTTAACGGGTCAGTCGGCGCGCTGCCAAGCTCCGCTCCCAACCCTGCACTCCAAGAAGGCCAAACCGAAACGCTCTCGCCAATTTTATAACTGCCGGCCAGAAGTTTGGGATAAAAACCTTTCTCACCATAATAATTAACCAACGCCATCTTCATGGCTGCCAAATCCGCCAAGCGCCGGCTGTCGCGAACAATTTGTCCGCGTTCCACCACGTCCAAATTCTCATTAAATTGCCAATTTTTCAGCAATTGTCCGAAAATATCAACTGTCCCGGCTTGCGCCGTATCATTATAGGACATTAAATAGATGTTGTTATAAACATTACTATTGTTCACGTTCACCGCGGCCACATAAACCGTGCGGCCAACCCGAATGCCGTCATAACCAGCCACGGTAGTTTTGGTTGCTCCACTGCCGGCATTGGGAACATTGGCCAGATACCAATCATTGGCTGAAAGTTTTTTCGCGTTGGCATAAACCCGAATGCCAATAGCCTCGCCCAAAGTCTGTTCTTTGTCATCAACTGTCAAAATAAATTTCTCCGCCAAAGCTCCGTCCAAATCGCTCGCCGCTGTATTATTTTCTTTAATTTTTGGCAAAAGTTCGCCCTCTTTGTCGCGGCAATACATTGTCAAATAATGCGATTCGGCAGTCGTACCTTCAATTTTCACTGGATTTAAACACAAGAAATTAGTAATGGTGGCAGAACCTGTGGCTTTTGATTGCAATGCCAAAGGCACCGAAGTTCCGGAAGTGGCTGTGGCGTAAATTGTCGCCACGCCATTGGCATTTTGCGCCGTTATTTCCAAATTGGAATTAATTCCACTAGCCGCGCTGATAATATTATTCTCATCCATTTTAGTCCAACTCCAATTAAAAGGATATTCGGTTGAACTTTGAATTTCATTTTCCACCCCGGTTTTGTTTTTGCCAAAAGCCCTGGCCGCGAAAATTCTTTTACTGCCCGCCTGATTAAACAAATGCCGGCTCGGCTCAATTCTAACGCTGTTGATTTGGCACAATCCTTTTTGAGTTGTAAATTGCCAATTTTCTCCACTAGCTAAAAATCCGCCGTTTACTCCCTTCACTCCATTTTGTCCGCCCGCCACTTCCACCAGATATTTTGTTTCTGAACTCAAAATTGTTTCCGGCACAATTTCCGCGATTGTCTCTTTATCGTCTTTGGAATTATAACTAATAATTCTTGTCGTCACCGGGCACCAAAAATTGGCCGCTTCGGCTTGGCACTCGCCACTATTTTCCGCGGAAGCCATAAATAATTTCAAATTGGCAGTGTTTAGACTGCTCCCATTCATGGCCTGGTCAAAAACCATTTGCACCATGGCGTTGGGACAGATGCTTGTGGCGCCAGCCGCCGGATTTTTGCTTTTGATGGTAATAATTTTTGTGACCGCGTTCGGGTCCGGATTATAATTTAAAATTCCAAAATCTGCCTTACCATTAATCGTGGCGCTGATATTTGTCTTACCGGTTTTTTTGGCCAAATCCGTCACCGCCGTGGCTAAACTGCTGTCATTTTTTGCCGTAACTTTGGCCACACTTAAATCAGACGAACTCCAGCTCCAACCAGATAGTCCGGATAATTCCTGGCACCCGCCGGAAAAAGCCATGGCGCTGTAGTCAATGGACTCTGCCGGTAAGGTAGACGTAAATTCATGCGGCAACACATCCACAAATTCAGCCGCGCAATTGGTTGTAGCCGCGGTTTTAAATTGCCAGCTGTAATCATTTAATAAACCAGTGCCGTCTGTGGCTTTTACTCCCGCTTTAATCACAGCCAGATAATTTTTATCAGTTATCAAAATATTGGTCGGTTTAAATTTTAAACCGCCGGCATTAGTCTCATAAACAAAAGCCGACACGGCTCCGCTAACTTCTTTGGTGCAACTGCTTGTTTCTTCGCTCGCGCATTCAAAAAGTTTAAATTTATTATTAACTGTCGTCTCGTCCACTAGTTTATTAAAACGCGCCGAAACAACTGCTTTGGGGCACACGCCGGTTTTGTCGCGAATTGGATTGGGTGAAGGATAAACCGTCACGGCCGTGCCGCTGATTTCGCAACGATTGTCATTCACCACGGAAAATATTTTTGTCTGGTCGCCATTATTAAGGCATTGGTCTTCGCTCTCCACTTTAAATTTCCAATTTGTTTTCAGAAGATCGCCATTGGCATTGATTTTTTTGTCAGTCACCACCTCCACGCCATATTCACTGCCAACCTTTAAAGCGCTTGCTGGTATAAATTCATAATTGGTATAAAAATTATCCGTAACTGATAGTTTGCCAAACCCTGCCACTTCCACGCTTTTGTCGCCACCAACCCCCGCCGGCAAAATTATTTTTTTAGTTTCACTGCCGGCTCGCAAAGTCAGCATGATTCTGTTCAACTCCAAAGAATTGCTGAAAGAAAAATTAATCTTGGCATCGGGACAAACCCGCTCGCCCGTCGGCTGGTAAGAAGTAATCGCCGCCACGCTGTTGCCGGTTTCAAAAGTCCATTCAAAATTAGCCGGGCTCATCATGTTACCGCACAAATCCAAAACGCCGGAAACCTTAACATTATATTTGGTAAATTCTTTCAAATTATTTTTAAAGCCAAAAGTAATTGACCGGTCCGTCAAGAAAAAATCAGTCAAATTAGTAATTTGATTGCCCGCGCCGTCAAAAACTTTAATATTAGCGGCATTCGCGGTTAAGCCGTCAATTTCTTCGCTGAAATATATTTTCACCACTGGCGCCAAATCCACGCCTGTGCTGTTTTTAATCGGATAAACATCGGTAATAGTCGGCGCGACCGCATCTTTTTCTGTGCCCGTCTTGAATTGCCAGACAAATTCATCGCCCTTATCTTCACAGCCCTCGGCCAGACAGCTACTCAAAGAATTATTAACCGTGTCTTTTAGATTTTTGGACAAATACAGGCGATAGGTCGTATTGGCGCTGAAAAGTTTGTTGCCAACTTTGTATTGCAAAATCCGGCCGGAATAATTCCAATTGGCCGTTTCTGAAAATATTTTTTCCCCTGCGCCCGCCACTGATACGATTCTCAAATTGCCTGTTTTTTCTTCATTAAATGAGCTGTCGCTTAAACTGTTATTAAAAATTGTCTGCACGGTGGAACACAGGCGCACATTTTCATTCATTTTGTCGCCCGCGTGTCCAACTTCAATATCATTGGCCTGAAATTTGGTCGGGTCGCTTATACCCGGGTCAATCGGTGGTAAATCACCACCACCTCCTCCATCTCCGCCTCCACCGCCTCCACCATCTTCATTATTGGTTTGATTATTAGCCCAATTATTAACTGTCGTAATCACGACGCGCACAATAATGAAAGAAAAAAGAATTATTACGAGGCCGATTATGCAGTTGATAATGATTTTTTTAGCTTTGGTTACTTTTTCTTCCACGCCTTGCGCCGTCATCCACAGGTAGCCGGCGTAAATCAGTAAAATCACCGCGATTAAGCCCAAAAAGCCTAAAAAGATATTGATAATTCTGATAATTGTTTGCACCAGCCCGACTCTTACCCCAATTCCCGGCAAATTCAAATCCGCGGCGTTAGTCATCACTTGCTCCTGCGCCAAAGTCGGTTTTGCCAAACAAAAAAGCGCGACCAAAACCGCGCCTATAATAAGTGCGAAAACAAACAAAAGAAGACTTTTGTTATTTTTTTTGAGCATGGAATATTTTAATAAATTCCAAATAACAAGCACCAAATTACAAACAAATTTCAAATATCAAATATCAAATCTCAAACTTATTCTGAATTATTTAATATAGAACTAAAAATCTTTACTAATTCAGTAGATTCTTGTATTAACTCTGACCTATCGTTCTCTAAAAGCTGATTATTATCTAAATAAATTAAAGTAAGCCAGTAACGACTTTCTTTCGATTCTTTGCGAGAAATTTTAATTCGCATTAAAAAATCTTTCCTACTAAGAGCTTCGTTGGCTTCAATATAATTTGCGCCTACCGAGCCAGACGACCTAATCACCTGTTTCCCATCCTCCATATTAGCCACTGTTTTTGGTATCTTTTTAACAAATATTCTTACTTTTTGAGCAAATTTCAAAGTTCTGTCTTCCAAGTCATATTGTTTGAAATTTTGTATTTCGGTCATTGAAATTTGTTTGTTATTTGTAATTTGTGATTTGGTGCTTATTTTGACATTACTTCCTTCACTGCCTTGCTCACCATTCCCCCATCCGCTTTTCCTCCGGTTTTGGCCATTACATTTTTCATAACTAATCCAAATTGACTAGGCGCCACCTCGCCCATTTCCGCGATTACTTCGGCCACGATTTTCTTTAATTCCTCCTCGCCCATCTCCGCGGGCAAATAGACGGACAAAATTTCCGCTTCTTTTTGTTCAGCAGCTGCCAGTTCCGGCCGGCCACCGGCCGTAAACTGCTCTATGGAATCTTTTCTCTTTTTTACTTCTTTTTTAATTACTTTAATAGCATCATCATCAGACAAACCGGTCCCCTTCTTGCCCAAAGCAATTGTTTCATTTTGCAAAGCCGCGTTCAGCATGCGAAGTACCGAAAGCTTGTCCGCTTCCTTGTTTTTCATCGCTTCTTTCAAATTATTGTTGATTTGTTCGGTAATAGGCATAGGTGGATAAATTATTTATTCATATTTAAATTATATCATTTTGGCCTGTAAAGTCAAAAAACAAAAATAAGCTGGTCTTATAGCAAAAAAACCATGTCATGATTATAATCATGACATAAAAAAACAAAAGCGGCGCCCGCAGGCGCCGCTCTTAATCTATTATTTATTTTCCGTTCACTCTTCTCTAATCACTCTTCTCTCTTCACTATCTCCGCTTAAACCCGCCTCTTTCCGGCGTTTCCGGCAATTTGCCGATTTTAATCATAAACGCCCGCTTTTCGCGGTTATATTTCCGGCGCTTGGCGTCTTCGCGGCATTGGCGCTTGGTCTTTTCTTTTTCAAAAAAACGCTTCTTTTTCGCCACAATCAAAGTCCGGCTGCGCCGGATTTTATCCTGAAAACGGCGTAGGAGCGCTTCATTGGATTCGTTGTTTTTTCTTTTAATTTCTATAGCCATAATAATATCTCCTTTCAGGTGCTTGTCATTCCGAGGACCCGACATCACGTCGGAGGACGAGGAATCTCATAGTTTTATGAAAAAATATAAGGATATAGGGATATAAAGATATATGAAGTCATCTTGTTATATCCTTATTTCCTTATATCTTTATTATTAATCACTTTGACCACGAGATCCTTCACTTCGTCCCGAATACTCGGGACTTCGTTCAGGATGACAACTGTTTGTAAATTCTACCACTGCTCCCCCTCCCCGGTCAAGTCCTCTTCTTCTTTGGCATCTTCCAAACTGACTACTTCCCCGCCGCCCATAAAATCATCATCGTCGGTCGCAGGCAGGGCAAAATCCTTGTCTTCGCTGAAATTATCCGCCGGTTCGCTGGCTCCCTTGCGGTGTTTTTTATGATGATGTTTTTTTGGTTCTGTCGGTGCGTTAAAATTTTCCGAGGTGGAGGGACCAATGCTCGCGCGGTCCACATAGACCTTCATATCGCTGGAGCCAAGCAAACGTTTTTTAATTTCATCAATAATGTTGTCAAAAACCACGATTTCCTGAATGCCCGAAGACATGTCGCGAATAATAATTGTGCCATCCATAATTTCTTTCTGGCCCAAAATTAAAGCGAACTTAACTTTTAATTTATCGGCAATTTCCAATTGTCCTTTCAAGCTATTTTTGGCAAAAGCTTCGCGCACGCGGATGTTTTGTTTGCGCATTTCATCAAAAAGTTTTTGGCATTTCTTTTTGGCTTCTTCGCCGAGCTGGGCGATGAAAACATCGGCCTGTTCCGGATCCGGCACATAAACTTTCAAACGGCGCAAAACATTAATCACGCGCTCCACTCCGCCCGCCATGCCAAGCGCTGGTGTTTTCCGGCCGCCCAGAATTTCCATCAGTCCGTCATAACGGCCGCCGCCGCCAAGCGCCACTCTGGCATCTTCCGGTGCCAGCTTGGCCACCTCTTCACTTAAATAAACCTCAAAAGTGGTGCGGGTGTAGTAATCCAGCCCGCGCACCAGGCGCGGATTCAAACTGTAAACCACTTCGGCCGCGTCCAAGTGTTCCAAAACTTTGACAAAATGATTTTTACAGTCCTCGCATAAATTATCAATAATCTGTGGCGCGTTTTCGGTCAAAGTTTGGCAATGCTTTTCTTTGCAGTCCAAAACGCGCAAAGGATTTTTATGGATTCTTTCTTTACAATTTTCGCATAATTTTTTCTCTTGGTCTTTCAAAGATTTGACCAATTTTTTGACATATTTTTCCCGGCAATCCGGGCAGCCAATGCTGTTAATTTCAATCACTACTTCCAAACCGAAAGAAAAATAGAGCGCTTTGACCATGGCAATAAAGCGCGCGTCCACTTCCGCTTCGGCACTGCCCACCACTTCAAAATTAAACTGATTGAATTGGCGATAACGGCCAGCCTGCGGTTTGTCATGGCGAAACACTGGCCCGTAAGAAAACAATTTTACCGGCTGTGGTTGATTAATCATGCCGTGTTCCAAATAAGAACGTAAAATTCCCGGCGTGAATTCCGGCCGCAGCGCCACTTTTTCTCCGCCCTTGTCTTCAAAAACATATAATTCTTTTTGCACAATATCGGTAAATTGGCCCGTGGCTTTCATATAGAGCCGCGCGTCTTCCACGATCGGCGTATCTAATTTTTTAAAACCATAATCCGACGCGATTTGGCGCGCCTTGTCATAAATTAAATCCCAATACTTCTGGTCATCCGGCAAAACATCGCGGAAACCTTTGAGGGAATGAATGGGGTGTTTTGATTTGCGAGACATAAATCTCTAAAAAATTTCCAAGATACAAGTTCCAATTTCCAAATAGTAACAAATTACTAATTTTCAAGTCCCAATTTTTTATTAATTTTTGATTATTGAAATTTGAAATTTATTTGGAAATTGTTTCTTGGAAATTGGAAATTCTTTGATTATTGTATCTTATTTCTTGGTTATTGGTAAGAAGGCGTTTCAAACACTTTAAACTTATCAAACGGCCAACCGCGCAACCAAGTTTTACCGACAATGGTATCACGCGTAATCGGCCCGAAACGGCGCGAATCAAGTGAAGACATGCGGTTGTCACCCAAAACATAGTACTCATTATTCTTTAAGCGCACATCAATTTCACCGTCAGTCGTTGTCGTTTTTGGCAAATATTCGCTTTCGTTAAGTTTGAAACCATCTGGATTTTGCTGATTATAAATATAAATTTCATTATCTTTTATCACCACTCTTTCTCCTGGCAAACCAATCACTCTTTTAATATAGTAACTTTGTTCCGCGTCATTATGCTTGAAAACAATAATATCGCCGCGCACCGGATTGCCCAGATGATAACCGATTTCATTAATAATTAAATATTCATGGTCATAAAAATTCGGCTCCATGGACGCGCCTTTGACATAAAACGGCTGGATCACATACGCCCTAAGCGGCAAAACGATAATTAAACACACGATCACAATTTTCACCGTTTCCCAAATAAACGATTTAACTGATTCTTTCGGCGGTTCTTCTTGATATAATTTTTCATCAGACATAAATTTTGTTTTAGTTTTTAGATTTAAATTTTTTAATATATTCTCTAACTGTTTCTTTTGAGGTTTCTTCCATATTCATCTTTATTGCTTTTTCTGGCATTACCCAAATATAATCATCCAATTCTCTACCATCAAGCTTGATTTTACCACCTAAAATTTCACATAAAAGATGAATGTAAATAAAATGTACTGGTCTAAAAAAATCTTTAGGATTTATCAGTTCGCCACTGGTTATAATTTCCAGTGTTTTTATTTTTAAACCTGTTTCTTCCAGTGCTTCTCTTTTTGTGGCGTTTTCTATTGTTTCGCCCGGGTCAATGTGACCACCAGGAAATACATATTTTTTATTCCACTTAGAAGAAGATTTAACTAAAAGTATTTTTCCTTCTTTATTTCTAATAACAGCCGCGGTTACCACCTCTATGCCTCTTGGAAATTTATTATTCTGTTTCATATTTTTCCTTGGTGGACGATACTGGACTCGAACCAGTGGCCTTTGCAATGTGAATGCAACGCTCTAACCAACTGAGCTAATCGTCCTAAAGGTGGATAAATCAAGCCCAAACGCCAGTTGCTCTCATTCTAACACAAAAAAATAATTGACGCAAATCGGATTTTCGTGCTACAATAGTAAACGGAAACCAGAAATCAGTAATCTGGGTTTTTAATCCCTGATTTCCGATTTCTAATTTCTGATTTCCCGTTATTATGTCCGACTATTATAACCAAAACTACCTCCCCGAAAATAGCTTTAAAGATAAAATCAAACACTTTCTCAAGGTTGTTTTTTTTATTTTTGTTGTTTTTTTTGTCATCTCCACTGCCTTTTCCTACAAGGTCATTTTTTCGCAGGATTCAGTCTTGAAAGGCATTGGTGAAATTCCGGTCATTAAACAGCTTAAAAACTGGATCGGCCTCCAGAGTAAACTGAATGGTGAAAAAGATGACCGCATCAATTTTCTTTTAACCGGCCAGGGCGGCGCCGGCCATGACGGGCCATATTTAACCGACACCATAATTTTGGGCTCAGTCCGACCAACGAACGGTGAAGTGGTTTTAATTTCCATCCCGCGCGATTTTTTGGTGCAAATTCCAGGCGACGGCTGGTATAAAATCAACAGCATCAATGCTTTTGGCGAAACCGGCCCGAATAAAAACGGCTCGGAACTTTTGGCCAAAACTATTGAAAATGTTTTTGGCGTGCCTATCCATTATTATCTGCGCGTGGATTTTTCCGCCTTTGAAGAGTTAATTAATGAGGTCGGTGGCATCACGATTTGCATAGACAAAACTTTTTCTGATAACCTCTATCCCACTGATGATTTTTTAACCAAAACAGTTTCTTTTGAAAAAGGCTGCCAAAAAATGGACGGGGCCACCGCTTTGGTTTTTGCCCGCTCGCGCCATGGCAATAATGGCGAGGGCTCGGATTTTGCCCGGGCAGTGCGGCAGCAAAAAATTATGGTGGCCTTGAAAAATAAAGTTTTTAATTGGAAAACAGTCTTCAATCCCAATTTAATTTATTCCATTTTCAATCTCACTGAAAAACACATCCAAACCAACATCAAAAAAGGTGAAATTCCTTCTTTCATTAATTTAGCCGGCAAAATTGCTGACAGCGAAGTTCGCCACATTCTTTTGAATGATTCACCTGAAGGACTTCTGAAAGCTTCCATCACCGAAGAGGGCGCCTATGTTTTGGTGCCGCGCGCCGGCGACTATTCGCAACTGCGCGAACTTTTCAATAATGTTTTTGAGGGCCAAGCCGGCGATGGCGGCGCCCGAATTTTACTTTTGAATGGCACAATTATTGAGGGTTTTGGCAAACGCTTGGGTGATTTACTTTCCGCTCTCAACTTCCGCGTTCTGGAAACCAAAAACGCGCCCACGCAGGATTACAAGCAAACAATAATTTACAAAATGAATGATGAAAAAAATCCCGAAACGCAGAAAACTTTAAGCACAATTTTGAAAGGCGAAATTAATACCAATCCGCCACCGGTCATTTCTCTTACCGCCAGTAGCACTAATCCCGATTTTGTGGTAGTGTTGGGATGTGAGAAGGAAGAAGAGTGTATTGAGAAATAGAGACAAAAGAATGTCATCCCGAGGAAGCCCGATAGCAATCGGGCTGACGAGGGATCTCGTCGTAAATCATTAGAGTTATTTTATTAACGAGTTAACGGGTTAACGAGTTTACATCGTCATCCCCTCCTTTTCAAGGAGGGGTCTCCGACAACAGTCGGAGGGGTGGTTATAGCCCGCCAACCAAAAGAGAATAAAAAAAATCGGCAACCAGATTGACTGGTAGCCGAAGAGAAAACAGTTGTGATGTTGTCTTTAACCGATTATTAAAGAGGAAGACAGAACTAGAAAAATCAAAAGAAAAAGAAAAATTCCAACTACAATAGGTGCAAAAACGCTTTTTGATATACCCAATATGGCAAGAACTGTACAAACTAAAAGAATAATACAAACAGCGGCACATACAATCTGCCAAATTTTTCCCAAATCAATGGTTATTTCCGTGCCATTGTTGCGCATGTAGCATATTTTTTCCATAATACCTCCCTTTTTTATTGAGCTATTCATCGTAATTGTAAACCGTTTGATAGTATTCGTAGTCAGGGCTTGGACTAGTATTTTTATCGTGAAAATGATAACGACATTTTGGACAAACACAGACATACTCATCTCGTGCTCTTACTTCCAGACTACGCGGGCGTGAGTGAATATTACATTCAGGAAAAGGATCATTAACCTCGTTAATCCAGACTTTAACCAACACCATGTACATATTACAGTGCTTGTAACTCCACTGTCTTTTTCCTAATTCTACGCGTGTGGCTTTTCGTCCTTCTTTTACAGATTGAAGAATTTTTTTAACCGCATCGAGTGATAATTTTGTAGCCATTTCCCCGCCTCCTTACTTTCTGGTTTTTTAAGCCGTTTCGAGTTAAATTGTGAGAGAGCTATACTTTTGACATAATAAATGTAGCATTTTAAAAAAATCTTGTCAAGCGCTGTGAAACATCCGAATTTGTACGAATTACTTCCGAATGTATCCGAATACCGCGACTGTCGTCATTCGGGAACATTCGTGAGACATTCGTAAAAATTCGGGAAAAAATATACGAGATCCCTCGACTCGTTCCACTCGCTCGGGATAAACTACAAATTACAAAAACATTATGAATCTCCCCCTAGTCGCCATCATCGGCCGAGTCAACGTCGGCAAATCCACGCTTTTCAATCGCTTAACCGAGCAGAGAAAAGCGCTAGTCTCCACGGTTCCCGGCACCACCCGCGACCTGAATTTTGGCGTGTGTTCTTGGCAGAAAAAAAAGTTTCGAGTCGTGGACACTGGTGGAATTTTTGAAACGAAAATTAATAAAAAACTAACAACTGCTAACAAACAACTTAAAAAAGAAGACCTCTCCTATCAAATTGAATCCCGCGCCAGAAAGATTATTGACCAAGCTGACTTGCTTCTTTTTGTGGTTGACGCCCGCGATGGAATTTTAAGCAAAGACCGCCTCATCGCGCAATTAATCAAAAAAATAAAAAAACCCTGCCTGCTCGTGGCCAACAAAACCGACAATCAAGAACTGTTTTCAAAAGCGCAGGAATTTCGCCAGCTCGGAATAGGCGAAGTCCATCAAATTGCCGCTGTCAGCGGCAAAGGTGTTGGTGATATGGCTGATCGAGTACTAAAACTTCTTACCCCCTTTAGGGGAGGTAGAAAACAAACCTTGCCTAAAGGCAGTAAGAATTCTACCACCTTGCCTAAAGGTAGTTTGAAAAGTCTCAATGTCAGTATCATCGGCAAACCCAATGTCGGCAAATCTTCTCTCTTAAATAAAATCTTAGGCGAAGACCGCGTCATTGTTTCGCCCATTCCTCATACTACGAGAGAACCGCAAGATACGTTTTTAGAATTTGAAGGCCAGCCCATTAAATTAATTGACACCGCCGGCATCCGGCGCAAAAGCAAAGTCTACGCCGAATCCTTGGAAGCCGCCGGAATTAATATGAGCATCGGCACCCTAAAAAGATCCGACATCGCGCTTTTTGTTTTGGATACCTCGGAAAATCTGGCCTCCCAGGACGCCCAGCTTGCCAATTTAATTATCGAATCCGGCGTCAGTGTCATCATCGTCGCCAATAAATACGACCAGTTTAAAGCTGATAAAGACACCACCAAAGAATTAACCAACTACATTCACCGCGTTTTCCCTTTTATGACTTGGGCGCCGATTATTTTTACTTCGGCCAAATCTGGCCATAATTGCCAAAAAATATTATCATTAGTCATGGCAGTAAAGCGCGCCCGCGAACAAAAAATCCCAGCCAAAGAACTTTCTGGTTTCTTTGATTACCTGAAGAAAAAAATGCCGCCGCCGCGCCAGCCGAAAAAAGCCGGCAGTTATAAAAAAGCGCGCGCCCTCATTAAAAAATTTATTCAAAAAGATGTTAATCCGCCGGTTTTTGCCATTATTGTCGGCAACGAAATCAACGTGCCCGAGCCCTATTTGCGCTATCTGGAAAACAGTATTCGCAATCGGTTTAAATTTATCGGCACGCCCTTGAAAATAGTAGTTGAAAGAACAGTAAAGCTGGCGTAATTTTACCTCCCCCAACCCCCTCCTTATAAAGGAGGGGAGCTAAAAGTTCTCCCCCTTGATAAGGGGGAGTCGGGCTCGACAGCAGTCGGCCCGGAGGGGGTCAGTAGCTATTCGTCGCCTCAGCCACCCAAAAAAGAATAAAAAAAAACTCCCAGCGCAGTGATGCGATGGGAGATAATGAAACCACGTAAAAATCACGCAAAAAATAAGCACAGGAAAAGTCCTAAAACAATAATTATGATTGACTGAACGGCTAAACCGTATACCCATGCCTTCGTTCTATCTGTCTTTTGAAATTCTGCTAATGAAAACAGAAAAATGGGTGTCGCCACAGCAAACAATATCATGGAAAAAAGCCCCAATAGCACGCCTATCAAATAATCAAGGCCCGCTATCAACCAAGACAGAGCTGTAAAAAACGCGGCTTCGGAAAACAAAATTGTTTTAACTTTTATTTCAATTTTTGCTCTTAAGGTAATTGCCCAACAGAGTAAGGCCATAAACATCGCGGCTCCAAAAGGTTTAATGCCGTCCTCTTCTCCCCACACACAACTTAGCACGAAGGTAATCGTAGTTATGATAGCCATCAAAAACAAATAAGGACCCCACTCGCGCACTTCCTTTTTTACTTTCATCTTCACGGTCTTCCTCCTTTTCTTTGTTTGGTCGCTTTGGCTTTTTTGTAAAAAAACTTACTCTATCTTCCACTTCACAGCTATTGGCTGATCCTGTCGTTTTGGGTAATAAAGTTCACCCCCGTGATTATATATGGCTACTTTGGCCTTTTTAAACTTCGTTACTCCTTTAAATTCTTCCGGCTTTTTCCCCAAAATGATAAACTTGGATAAATCATAGTATCTTTGTTCTTTTTTTGATTCCCATTTTCTTACCGGTTTTTTAAGTTGAAAAATGGTGCAATTGCCTTTTTCTTCCAAAATCAAAAGTTCTGAATCAAAACTACTTTCACATCCTTCTATTTTCACTTCCACGTTCTTCAAAACAAAATCTATTTTTGGTGATTCATAATACCATTCAACAAATTTTGGTAAAATAAAAGGCGATAAACCAATTGTTGTCATTATTACCAAAAAAATAATTCGAAAAAAAATTTTACCGTTCACTTTCATAAATTTTCTCCTTTTCTTCGTTTGGGCCGCCTGGGCCTGTTAGAGAAATATGGCTTAAAATTTACGACAATTGTTTGTAAAAATACTTTGTCAGCAAATATTTATTCCATTTTGAGTCACGATTAATAATCAGGCCAATTATGACGGCTATGGGAACGATTATAAGCGTTTCCACGACCATCATCAATATCATCATAAAAATACAAAGATAAATCCATGCTAACGATAGTATATACTTCAACACCTTGGTTCGGTAGCTCATAAAAATTCTCCTTTTTGTTTTGGCCGCCTGGGCCTGTTTGTGTAAAGAACAATTTCTGATAAAATTATCTTAGCACACCTAAAATTCTATGTCAACCCTCATCGTCGGTCTTGGCAATCCGGGAAAAAAATATGAAAAAACCCGCCACAACGCCGGTTTTCTGGCCGTGGATTTTGTTTCCCAATTTTTAGACGCCGACGGCTGGAAAGAATCCAAGAAACTCCACGCCCTTGTGGCCAAAAACAATAAAAATATAATTTTAGCCAAGCCCACCACTTTCATGAATGAATCCGGCCTGGCCGTGGCCGCGCTTGCCAAATATTACAAAATCAAACCCAAAAATATAATTATAATTTACGACGAACTGGATTTGCCCTTTGGCATCATCCGCGTGCGCGATAGCGGTTCCTCTGCTGGCCATAACGGAATTAAATCCATTATTCAACACTTAAGTACAGACGAATTTTGGCGTATTAGAATTGGCACCAAAAATGAACTCGCCGAAAAAATTCCAGCAGAAAAATTTGTCTTGAATAATTTTTCCGCCGCGGAATTAAAAGAACTAAAAGAAAAAGTTTTACCAGAAGCTGAACAAAAAACACTCTCCCTTATCTCCTAAACCAATCCCATAGCCCAAAAACTTTGTTCAACGTATATTACGATCGCCGTATTTATTGAACAAAATAAAAACCCGTACCGTATCCCGGTGCGGGTTTTAAAAATTTGTTTGACTGCCTTATTCTTGCTTAATCAGTGGCTTGCAGGTTTTCTTTACTATAAGATAAACCAAGCCATACCCTATAGCACAAATCAAAAGTGCCAAAAGTATTGCCTGCCAATCTCCAGCATCAATTTTTTCACAAAATTCACGAAACATCCGTCCTCCTTTGTTGTTGTTATTATGTTTTGGTTAACGCGAACTTAGTGGCTTTATCGTCGTTAAGATTGCCGCTTCAAAAAAGGTTCCTTACAAAATCGAGCTAAGTCGGAGCGGTTCTCCGCCCGGGGCGGAGAAAAACCCGCTTCTGTCTGACGCCGTTCCGCCGAGCTCAACAGAGCGAGGTGGAACAAGGAGTTAACGGGTTTAGCGAGGACGCAGCCGATTTTGTGGAAGTTTTTTTGCTAGCGGCGATTTTTGGCGCCACCTTTTACTAAAAAAGGTGGCAAGAAATCTACTCCCCACTTTACCCTACCAAGCGCAAGAACAAAGCAAGAAAACTTGTTCATCCTTGACTTGAGGACTAGTCGATCTGGCTAGGAGGAAGCCTTCTCTTTCGTCAGACTTGGTAGGGAAAATTGGGGACTAAAGTCGTAAAAACATTAAAGCATAAAAGCATAAAAACACAGAAATACAAAACGTTTTTGGAATAAAAAAACCTCCCTGTTTTTGCTCCCAATATTATATTGTATCTTTAACTTACTTTAAGTATAGCACGACCAGAAAAAATTGTCAAATAAAAAATAAACTGATAAAATTAAAAGGCGATGAACTTTTAGCCATCGCCCAATTTTTCCATTCGCTGATAAGAAACAATTTTAATTGGTAATTGTTTTTTGCCTTTTGCCACCGGCACCATAATCACCTTCTCTTTGCCTAAATAATTAGGTGGTATAGTCTTAAAAAACTCATCTCCAATTTTTGGCGTACCATAAGTTGTGTCTTCTTCCATATAACCATCCATATTAAAAGCTCGGCAAGCAACCCTGTCATTTGGCGCATAACAAAAATAAACGGTTGGTTTGCCCGCCTTAAAAAGACGGAACCAAAACCATTGTTTTTTTTCTTTATCCTCTATTATTTTTTCTTTCGCCTGCGCCTGCTCCTTAAACAACTCTGTCTGTGCTAAATTTGGTATTTCTACCTTGTTATGTCTCATATTTCTTCTCCTTACTTAAATTTATTTTCTCTCCGCCGCCGCACTCTCGATGGCAAGATCATAAATTTCAAATTTTAAAGTTGCTAAAGGCTCGTCCAGATCCTTCTTGTTTTTCCCCACACCCCAAGGATAAGACATAGTTCTCTGCGGCGTAGTTAAGTGTAATTTTTTAATTATTCCCTCATCTTCTACTGGTTCCAAAATATAATCAGCTGAGTTTTCTCCTAAATAACCAGCTTCGCAAAAAGCCTGATGTGCATATGATTCTTGCAATTCACTGGAAGCACGGCAAAACTTACCCGTTGTTTCATAAATACCACTAGCCAAATTCTTTTTTTTCAATTCAAAAAATACTTCCACTTTTCCCCTCTCTCGTTTATTATTTTTCTCTGATTTTTGTGCTAAGCCAAAACCATTTTCCAATATTGATCGAACCATAAATTTATGGATTTAAGTGATAAAAAATATTATCTAGCGTTTTCACTTGTTCCCGCTGTCGGCCCGGTGAAATTTGCCCGCCTCCAAAGGTATTTTAGCGCATTAAAAGGCGCTTGGCAAGCGCCAATTTCAGAATTACTTTCCGCTGGAATGGAACAAAAAGTTGCCGAAGAAATTCAAGCCGCGCACGACAAAATTGATTTAGACGCTGAATTAGAAAATTTATCAAGATTAAAAATTAATTTAGTTACTATTGATGACCCCAATTACCCCGCGCTTTTGAAAGAAACTTCCGGCCCGCCCTTTCTATTATATTATCAAGGCACTTTAACCGACCCGCGCGATAAATTTGCCGTGGCCGTAGTCGGCACCAGAAAAATTACTCCCTATGGCAAACAGGCCACGGAAAAAATCACCGCGGAATTAACGCGCCACGGCCTTGCTATTGTTTCGGGACTGGCGCTGGGCATTGACGCGGTCGCGCACCAAACCTGTTTGGAAGAAAAAGGCCGCACCATTGCCGTGGTCGGCTCCGGCCTTGATCGCTCCGTGCTCTATCCGCCAGACAATATAAAACTAGCTGAAAATATTATTAATAACGGCGGTTTAATTGTCACTGAATACCCACCCAAAACCGAACCGCAAAAATTTTTCTTTCCGCAAAGGAATCGGATTATTGCCGGTCTTTCCCTTGGCACTTTGGTTGTGGAAGCTCCGCTCACTTCCGGCGCTCTTTTAACCGCCAAAATTGCCTTGGATCAAAACCGCGAGGTCTTTGCCGTGCCAGGAAATATCTTTTCCGAAAACGCTATCGGCCCCAATAATCTCTTAAAACTCGGCGCCAAACCCGTGATTGACGCCGCTGATATTATGGAAAGTTTGAACTTAGAACATGCCGAAAGCTTTGCCGAAGCGGAAAAAATTATTGAAGGCGACACGCCGGAAGAAAAACTAATTTTAAAATTTTTAACCCACGAACCAATCCAAGTTGACGACCTCCGCCGTGAAACAAAACTTGACAGTTCGCTTCTAAGTAGTACACTTACCCTAATGGAAATGAAAGGCAAAGCGCGCAACATGGGCTCGATGA
>JAQTPI010000008.1 GCA_028748975.1 Patescibacteria group bacterium
GATCAATGAAAAGCGGCTGCTGGCCCTTATTGCCGGTTGATAATTTCACGGCAAAATCATAAGCGACTTTATTAAAAAGATATTTGACCGCGTTTTTATAAGCAACGGCGGTGGTGGTCTTAAGAGTGGCTTTGATACCATCCCAAACTTTCTGTAAAATAGTTTGTTTCTCTGTGGAAACGGAATTTAGTTCTGTGGTAGGTACGGGAATAGGAGTAATTACTACTTGTGCTAATGTTTTTTCTGGTATAACCAAAACCGGCGCGACGATTAGTAGTGCTAGGGAAAGCGCGATGACTAAAATTAAAATATTTTTCTTTAGCATGAGGAATTTAATTTTTATTGAAAATTATTTTAATGATTCCAAAAATATCGCCATCAATTGTTCGTCGGTAATTTGATCCAATTGTGCCTGCGTCATTTTACCGGATTCCAAAAGCAATTGGCGCACCTCGGCTGGCGTAAGTTGTTTTAATTGATTTTTTTGTTCCTCGGTCAATTCGGTGGAAGTGGTGGTTTCAGTTGGCGCGGTTGGTTCGGTGTTTAAATTTTCCGCGCCGGTTGGCAATTCAACGGTTGTTTGAGTTTCGGCTGGCGTTTCTAAATTACGGCAATCACGACCGGCGGGGCAAAGCGGGTCATGGCCGCTGTCAATTTCTTGTTTGTCGCTGTAGCCATCGGAATCGGTGTCGGCCAAATAGGGTGAGGTTTTATAGGTGTAGGTTTCATCATAATCCGAAAGGCCATCCTCGTCTGTGTCGGTGCTTTTCAAAGCCGCGATTTCCCCAGTAGAAAGAGTTTCTGTTTCGGTATTTTGATTATTAATAACAGTGGGTGTCTCGGCCACGCCGGAAAAAGGATTTTTGATGCTGTTGGACAAACTGACAAAACCAAAAAGCAAAGTGCCAAAGCCCAAAATTGCGAAGACAACCAAAACTAGACGGGGTGAGATGTTTTTTGGCTTCTCCGTTTCATTATTATTTATCTTATTATCATATATTATATCATTTTCAACCGTGTTTTCCAAAGCAAAACCTCCGCCATTGCTGGCTTCGTTTTCTATATCCTCACCAAGATTATTTTGATTAGGATCTGGTGGATAATTCATTAACTATATTATAGCACAAATGACTTACTACCAACAACTTACAACTGACAACAAATTACTCATAACTTACGATTTAAGCTTACGGCTTAGACCACCCAATTGATTTTTTATATTTTCAGCCTTGTTATAAAATTTTCTATAATTTTCACCATCAATAAGCTTATTATCTAAGGCAATATCTAGCCCGGCGACTACTTCATAAATAGAAGCAATGGCAATCATTAAAAATCTATTAAAATCATTATCGGAACCACGCCCCGACCCTTCAGCTAAATTTAGTAAAATAGAAACAGCAGCTCTTCTTATTTGAGAAGCTAAATCATATTGAAATGGATGTGGAAATTTTCCTGTATCAATAAAAATTTCCTTAATAAAAAGTCTAATATCTTGGTAAACTGGAAAATTTTGAAAACGAAAAGGCATGGGTTGTTAGTTGTTAGTTGTTAGTTGTTTGTATAACTTTATCCAGTCGCTTACTGCAAGTTCCTGCGCTCTAACTTTCTCATCCAAACCAGCGCTTTTCAGTGCCGCCACCACTTCGGCCATGGGCTTTTGCAATCCCCCGCTTAAATTATTCTTAAGCATCTTTCTTTTGGCGGAAAAACCGAATTTTATCAGACGGATAAAATCTTTTTCGTTAAAGTCGTCCCCCTCTCCTTTATAAGGAGAGGGTTGGGGTGAGGTCGTAGTTTTGGGTTTTGTTGATTGTGTTTTGAGTTTTAATTTTATCACCGCGCTGTCCACGTCCGGCGCCGGATAGAATTTATCTCTTTTGACTTCAAACAAAAACTCGCAATCGGCATGAAGCTGGCACATCACAGAAAGTACGCTCATCTGCCCGGGCTTAGCGCAAATCCGCTCACCCACTTCTTTTTGCACCATCACAACCATCAGCTCCGGTTTATTTTTTTCTTCCATTAAAAATTTCCAAAGCACTGGCGAAGTAATTTGATATGGAAGATTTGAAATTATTTTATAGTTCGTCATTCCGAGATCCGATGATAATCGGGCCGATGAAATCTTGTCGCTTAAAGATCCCATCGCTCTCCGCCCACTGGCGGATCGCTCGGAATGACGAAAAAAAGAAAGTTTTAAAATATCTTCATTAATAATTTTGAGTTTATTGTTTATTGTTAATTGTTTGTTGCTAATTGAAAGATATTCCGCCAGCCGCCTGTCTTTTTCCACTACTACTACTTTGTTAGCCCATTTTACCAGCTCGCTAGTCAGCACACCAAACCCCGGCCCGATTTCCAAAACCGTATCGCTATTTTTGAGTTCCGCCGCGTCGGCCATTTTTTTTACCACGTTTTCATCCAATAAAAAATTCTGGCCCATGTTTTTACTGGGATGCAGGCCGAGTTTATTACATAAGTTTTTTATTTCATTGATTTGCATAAGTCTGTTATACTTAAATTATACTTGAATCTGACTTTTTATGGAAATTTTAGACATTAATATGTGAACTAATTTTTTATCAACTTAGCCGACTGGATCCCGGCTGTTGTTCTGCCGATAGCGACCTTGGCACAACTTATAAAAATAGTTAAAGCCAAAGAAGTGGAGGGAATAAGCTTATTCACCTGGCTGATGTTTGGATTAGCCAACACCGGCTTATATTTTTTCACGGAAAAATATTTCGCTTTACAATCTTTGTTGGGTTTACTTTTAACCGCTGTTTTAGATTTCAGTATTGTTGTTTTAATACTGCACTATAGGAAACATATCAACAACCACTCAAATTAAATCTTTTATAAGTATTTTTCTATTTTTTATTCTGTAAATACCTCACGATCGTGAGGTATTTACAAAGTTTATTAATTCAAATTTTTAATTTTCTAAAAATCTTACTCATTTTAATCCAAAAAGATCTTTCAGTCTTTTCTCACTGCTAATATGCTTGGCTTCAACATATTCAAACCAATCGCCTTCCCGAAAACCAGGGATAATTTCATATAAATCATCAATAATATCATAGGGAGTAATCCAGACGCTCTTTTGGAGTTTGATAAAACCAAGATTCAATAAACTTTGGCGCATATTATCTCGGAAACGACGCTTATTTTCGGGAATATCAAAAATCAAGATACGCCACTGGCCATCCCATTTTTGTTTTTTGATTTTTGTTTTGATTAATAACTTGGTCACTATTTTTTTACCCTTTTTGGTAAGATAAATAAATTTATTATTATTTTTTTCCTTAACAACAATGTGTTTTGATTTTTGTAAATTATAAAATGAATTATAAAAACCTTTAGGCGCGCCGCCATATAGAAATTTCTTAAATTCTTTAAAATCAAAAACGGCTTTAATTAAAAGGTTGTTGGAATCTATAAAACATTCTAAAAGGTATTTGGACGCATTTGATAATCCTCTTTTCATATATTTTTGTAATTTTATTTCTGTAAATACCTCACGATCGTGAGGTATTTACAGAAAATATTAAAAATTTACTTTTTAAATTTTCATTTAATTTATCTCACGCTTACAAATTCCTCTTTGGAAACCAGACTCAAAAGCAAAGACACAGCCGCGGCGCTGACAAAAACATAATTAATGCCAAAATTATAAACAATAATCAGGCCCAAAGCCAAAGCCGCCACGCGGCCGACATGCAATGACATTTCACGCAAAATAGTGAATTCATCAACATAATGCCCCTGGTCAGCGGCAATTTCATACGCCAAAGCGTCAAAAGGGGTATAAACCACTACGGCGGAAAAATCATGGTAAACGCCGGCCAAAAAAATGGAGGTCGCCGCGCCGGAAAGCGCTTTGAAAAGCCAGCCAAAGGCATACAAAATGGAACCAGTGCGGATTAATTTTTTTTTGTCCAGTTTGTCAGTAGCTTCGCCCACGATATAGCGCAAAACGCAAACCACCAAAATTATGGCGGCGGAAATTAAGCCAACTTTAAGATACTGCCCTTGTAAAACTAAGAAAATAAAAATCGGCCAGACAATCATACTGACAGCATTTTGAAAACCGTTAGAAAAATAGGCTAAGTTGCTCTTGAAATGTTTTTTATCAAAAAGCTTGGTAAAAGTTTCCAGATAACGAAAACTGAAAACTTCCCTCCCACTCCTGACAAAAAAGATGGGAAAAACTGACATCAAAATCAGACAAGCCGCCAGAATAAAAAGAACGGAAAAGCCAAATTTAACAATAATGAAAGCGGAAAAAGCCGGCAGGGCGACGCAAATTAAAGAAATCAAAATGGCGAGGGAAGAAAGCTGACGGCCGCGGTGATGGGTGTCGATGAAACGCGCCAAATCCACATGATAAGGCACCCAGTAGAAAAGGCGGTGCGTTATTTCGGCAACAATTAAAACAATAATCAAATAAATTTGCGGCCAAGCAGAAGAGCCGGGCGAGAGAAAATAAAAAACCAAAATATTACCCAGAAGCAAAACCGTGCCAAGAGCCATTAAAATGTGCAGGCTGACCAGGCGCAAAAGTTTGGCCCAGAGCGGTAAAAGCAGAAAATAGAAAAAACTGATGATTAAATAAATCCAAAGCACGGCGGAAAGCGAGCCCAAAATTTTATAGAGAAAAATGATGCCAAAGATGCCAACGACTTCCAGGCCGATGTTTTTGATGACTTGATGTAGATATAAATTGCGCAGCTGCGGCGAAAGATTTTCCACTTTTTTTAGTTTGGAGAAAAGAGACATGTATTAATTTTAGCATAAAAACATAAAAACATAAAAACAAAATAATAAAAATAAAAAAACTGGCTTGCTTGTCGCAAACCAGCGGTGACCAAAATTTATTTTGCTGCTAATATTTTTTTTATAGCTTTGATAAAAACGGTTGTTATCGGTTTTTTTCCGTCACGCTCGGATGAAGTCATAACCTTTTTAACATCAGTAAATTCATTTTTGTATTGTTCTAATTCTTCTTCTGTGTGTATATCACTAAAAAAAATTACAGGAATGTCTTTAATTTTTTCCTTTTTTCTTTTTGCTCTTAAGAAGCATAATCCTTCGTCCATTCCACGTGGTTCCAGGGTTGAATTTAAAATTATCAAATCCGGCAGTGCACGTTTTAATGTTTTTAAACCATCAGGTCCGGTACACGGACCGTCTTTTAATCTTTCGTCATCCAAATCGGGGGCGACCGCAAAACCGGCTTTTCTTATTACCTCAGCTAATTCCTGTTGCAAGACATATTCATCACAGACAATTAAGATTCTCGGTGCTTTCTTTTCTTTCTTGGTCATTTTGCCTCCCTGTTTTTTGATTGTAATTGATTACCCTATTTGTATTCCCATTTTAGCATGGATGAAAAAGGAAGTCAAGCGCCACGACCTCACCCCTTCCCTCTCCTTATAAAGGAGAGGGGGGACGTACGCCTATCGGCGAAATAAAAAGGGCGGTCCGATGGACATCGGACCGCCCTTACAAATTTACAAACGAGATCCTTCATCCCGAGTATTCGGGACTCAGGATGAAACCACCTAAACCACAATACTCACAATTTTCCCTTTGATATAAATTATTTTTTTCGGTTCCTTGCCGTCCAGCCATTTTTTGACTTTGGGTGAAGCGAGCACAACTGATTTTATTTCATCTTCACTGGCTTTGATGGAAATAGCGATGGCGTCGCGCAGTTTGCCGTTAATTTGCACGCCGATTTCGATTTCATCAGCCACGATTAATTTCGGATCATATTCGGGCCAGCTTTCAAATAGAATAGATTTCTTATGACCGAGTTGCGACCAAATTTCTTCCGAGAGGTGCGGGGCGAATGGTGATAAAATCGTAATTAGTAACTCGTAATCCGTAACTCGTAACTCGGGCTGTTTTTCCATTTCATTCACCAAAATCATCATTGCGGAAATTGCTGTATTAAACCTCATGTTTTCAATATCTTCGCCAACTTTTTTAATAGTCTGATGTAATAAAGTTAATAATTTTTTATCCCCGATTTCTGATTTCTGATTTCTGTTTACTTTCTCCTGCAAGTCCCAAACTTTATTTAAAAATCTATAAACCCCCACCACGCCTTTGTCATCCCAAGGAATTTGCTGGTCAAACGGGCCCATGAACATTTCATAAAGACGGACGGTGTCAGCGCCAAATTTCTGAACATAATCATCAGGATTGATGACGTTGCCTTTGGATTTGCTCATTTTAATTCCGCCTTCGCCCAAAACCATGCCGTGGGCAGTGCGTTTTTTATATGGTTCATTTCCACATTCACGCGGCACAGCATTAATGTCGTATAAAAATTTCCAAACAAAGCGAGAATACAAAAGATGCAAGGTGGTGTGTTCCATGCCGCCGTTATACCAATCAACCGGCAGCCAGTATTTGGCTTTTTTAGGATCCACCATCATCTTGTTATTTTTCGGGTCGCAATAACGGATGAAATACCAATTGGAACCGGCCCAGTTGGGCATGACATCGGTTTCACGTTTGGCCGGCCCGCCGCAAACAGGGCATTTGGTATTAATCCAATCCGTGGCTTTGGCCAAAGGCGAGTCGCCGGAATCGGTCGGCATAAAATCTTCAATTTCCGGCAGAACAACTGGCAATTCATTTTCAGGAACAGGAACCCAGCCATTATTTTCAAGTTCAGCAAACTCTTTTAAAATTTCCGGAAATTCTTTAATTCCATAACCCTCATTAAAATGTCCTTTATTTTCAAAAACAATAAATTCTGGATTTAATGCTTTATATTCTTTTTTGGCATCCGAGGCAATAATAAAAGGATCATTTTCAGATAAATAGACAACCTTTTTTTCAGCTAATTTATTTAAAATTTTCCAGTCCGGTTCTTCACCACAAAAATCTTTTGCTACCTCTAAATCGCTTTCGTCAAATCCGGCTTTTCTTAAGCCTTCTAAATTCAAACAATTTTTACCAGCCGGCCCGACTAAAATTAATTTTTTTACCGCTAAATTGTTTTTTTCAATAAACTTACAAGCAGCAGGCGCGCCTAAACTGTGGCCGATTACCATCAAGTCGCCCGCAAACTTATCTTTTAATTTTTCCAGAGATTCTAACCATTCTTCTAATTTTGGACTGTCAGTATTGGGCATATCTGGGATAAAAATATTTATCCCCCTTGCTTCCATTTCTTTTTTAAACCAAGGAAACCAATTTTCTTGCGAATGGCCACCAAAACCATGAATTATTAGGACGGTTGTTTTTTTCTTGGCGCAGGTTTCGCAATAAACCATCGGAATCGGCTCGCCCCAATATCTTTGGCGGGAGAAAATCCAGTCGTGAAGTTTGTAGTTGACGGTTTTTTTACCAATTCCTTTTTCTTCCAACCAGGCGGTAATTTTTTCTTTAAATTCAACCGTGGTTAATCCATCAAACTCGCCGGAATTAATTGCCACGCCATCACCAATAAAACACTCTTCTTTTGTTTTAATGTTTTCATGTTTTAATGCTTTAATGTCTTTCACTACTTCCACGATTTCCAAACCATATTTTTTAGCAAATTCATAATCTCGAGTGTCGTGCGCGGGCACGGCCATGATGGCGCCGGTGCCGTAACCCATTAAAACATAATCAGCGACAAAAATCGGAATTTCTTTATTATTGACCGGATTAATGGCTTTAATGCCTTTCAACTCCACGCCGGTTTTTTCTTTGGCCAAATCCGTGCGTTCTATGTCTGTTTTCTTTTTTGATTCCTCAATATATTTTTTGACTTCTCCAAAATTCGAAATTCGAGATTCGAAATTCGAAATTATTTCATGTTCTGGCGCCACAACCATAAACGTCGCACCAAACAAAGTGTCGGGGCGGGTGGTGAAAACCTTAAGGGTATCGGCAACCCCTCCGGTTCGCTCGGAGCGAACCACCTCCCCTTCGGAAGGGGAGGATATCCCCTCCTTTCGAAGGAGGGGTGCCCCGACAGCAGTCGAGGGCGGGGTGGTTGTAATGGAAAAATCAACTTCCGCGCCTTCGCTGCGGCCGATCCAATTAATTTGCTGGGTTTTGATTTTTTCCAGATAATCAACGGTGCCTAAATCATCAATCAAACGGTCGGCATATTTGGTGATGCGGAGTATCCACTGCTCTTTTTCTTTTTGCACGACTTCTCCGCCGCAGCGCTCACACTTGCCATTAACCACTTCTTCGTTGGCCAAACCGACTTTACAAGAGGTGCACCAATTAATCGCTTCTTTGGCTTTGTAGGCCAAACCGTTTTTAAACATTTGAAGAAAAATCCACTGCGTCCATTTATAATAATCTTCGTCGGTGGTGGAAAAGACTCGCGACCAATCAAAACCAAAACCAAGCGATTTTAATTGGCGCGTAAAAATCTGAATATTTTTTTCCGTAATAATTTTGGGATTGACGCCCATTTTGATGGCATAGTTTTCCGTGGGCAAACCAAAAGAATCAAAACCAATCGGATAGAGAACATTAAAACCCTCCATTTTGCGCTTGCGGCAGATGATATCCATGGCGGTGTTGGAACGCGGGTGGCCGGTGTGGAGGCCGTCGCCGGAAGGATAGGGAAACTCAATCAAGCCGTAAAATTTCGGCTTTTTTTCGTCCACTTCCACTTCAAAAATCTTTTGGTCAGCCCAAATTTTTTGCCACTTCTTTTCTATTTCTTTGTGGTTGTATTTTTCCATAGGTTTCTGTTTGTCATCCCGGGCCGAGACCCGGGATCCAGGAATTGTTTTTCTGGATTCCCTCCGCCAGCTGGCGGATCGCGGGAATGACAAATCCAATATTCTCATTTTACCAGTCCCCCGCCTTTTTGGCAAGAAAAAAACCTCCGCCGGAAAACCGGAGGAGGCGGGTGTAAAAAACATATCTAATCCTTTGGAGAAAGGTCTTTAATGGCTGTGCCAATATCAGTCAGTCGTACTGGTCTTTGAAGGAGACGGAAGCGTCCATTATTTATTTTACCGATCTTTTCGGCCGCAAGTATGATTCCCATGTTGCAAAGACGAGTTAACATAATCAATGGCACCGAAGAGCCGGACGGACCAGTGATTTCACTTTGACGAATTCTTTTTATGAAGTTCAGACCAAATTCCTGTAAATCCACATTTTCATAACCGGACGGTGTTTTTCTTCTATTCTCCGGAACGACAGTTTCAAAAATGATAAGGTCAAAACACTGTTTTTGAAACAACCTTTCGGCTTGGACAATATTTTTGGTGAAACAGACGTTTTCTATTTTAAGATAATTTTTCAAATAATCAATGACTGAATCTGTTGCAAAACAAAATTCATCGGCGTCAAAATAGAGAATCTGGGTCATGTTTTTCCTCCTTCTTTTTGCCCGCTTTCTGGCGGAACTGGTGATGGGTTTTGAAACAACAATTTTAAGCAATTAAAGCTTAGCACGGTTAAAAATTATTGTCAAACTCCCCGCCTTTTTGACAAGAAAAAACCTCCACCGGAAAACCGAAGGAGGTGTATGTTGTTTGTTGAAAACGATTATTTTTTCAAATTTTTGGCATCGGTTACAAAATGCCAATTGACATACAAAAATTTTCCATCAGAATATCTGAATACTAACCAGGTACTCCCCGGTCTTGCCAAATAGTAATCTTGAATAAAAATAGGAAAAAGACTTCGTTTATAGCCAAGGTATTCTACTTTTCTGGCTAAAACTCTTGGATCGCCAATTGCCAATCTGACCCAAGTTCCTTTTTTCATACGTAAGGATAAACGCGGCAAATGACTTGCACAACTGCCCACAACTTGCTCTGGTAATTTTTTTTCAGAAACAGCCACCATGATAAGGGGATTTCCTTCAAGATTCTGGGTTTCTTTGTAGGGATCATAAAAATAGTATTTCTTTTCTTTTTGTTTTACCATGTTTTTCCTCCCTCTTTCTCCGCTTTTTGGCGGGACTGGTGATGGGTTTTGAAACAACAATTTTAAGCAATTAAAGCTTAGCACGGTTAAAAATTATTGTCAAATGGGGATAAAAATGCTACACTGGTAGATGGTAAAAGTTTGTAGATTTATGCTTAAATTGTCATTCTAATTATACACGCCTAGCGGCGAATTGACCCCCTCGCACTCCCCCTTGTTAAGGGGGAGATAACCACGACGAGATTCTTCTCCGCCAGCTGGCGGATCAGAATGACACACGAGAAAAATCATATTTCTCTTCGACTCAAAAAATTTGGGCTCACTATTATAAACTCGGTTGTCGCCGGGCTGATTTTTTTATTCAAAATTGTCCGCCCAGTTTTTGGCTGGCTCTGGCTGATTGCTAAATTTTTGGGCATCATGTTTTTCAAAATTTTCATTTTGACCGCCTATAAAATTTATCTCAAAAGCAAAAACAAAATCCACCAAAAAAAAGCCGGCGGCGCGTCTTTTTTTAATCTTTTTTCCAGCAAAAATACGGTTTATGTTTTGATACTTTTGGCCGGTGTTTTAATTTTCATCAATAATTTACAAACCAAATCCACTTTGGCTGAGGAGCTGGGCCGCGGCAGCATGATTTTTGAACTGGCCAAAACTGATGAATTCTCGGAAATCAAAGAAGGAGCGGTGATTGTTTTGCCGGAAACCGAAAAACAAAAAATAGAAAAAACCAACGGCGCTAAAAATCAAAACACCACGACGCCCGGCAGTGTTTTGGATACCGCCTTAACCAAACAAACGCAAATCACGGGCAGCAGCGAATCCATGGAAAACACTCTGGCGCAAAATAATAATCCAATTAATTTGGGTGTTTTGGTGCGGACATCGGCGCCGACCACCATGGGCACTTTGCCAGAACGAAAAGAAATTATTACCTACGCGGTGGCGGGTGGTGACACCGTGGCCAGTATTGCCAAAAAATTCGGTTTATCAATCAACACTATTCTTTGGGAAAATAAATTATCAAGCGCCAGCTTAATCCGACCGGGCCAGATTTTGACAATTTTACCAACTTCCGGCGTTTCCTACACCGTGGCCAAAAAAGACACCTTGGCCACCATTGCCAAAAAATATGGATTGGATCAAGAACAGATTCTTTCCGCTAATAGTTTAGCTTCGGCCAATGACATTAAAGCCGGACAAAAATTGGTAATTCCTGGCGGCCGGCCGCCAGCCGCGCCCAAAACCACCACCTCAGGCTTGGCCTCAGCTGGTAATTTAGGCACGGCGCTGCGGCGCCTGGGCGGTTTAATTTGGCCCACGATTTCCAAGCACATTACTCAATATTTTACTTGGCGCCATTCGGGTTTGGATATTGGCAGCAAACTTGGTTTGCCAATTTATGCCGCCTTGGACGGGGTGGTGACGCACGCCGGCTGGGGCACCGGCTATGGCAATTATGTTGATGTTGATCACGGCGGCGGCAAGAAAACGCGCTATGGCCACATGTCAAAAATTTATGTGAATAAAGGACAAACGGTGCGCCAAGGCGAAGCCATCGGCGCCATTGGTTCCACCGGCTGGTCCACTGGCCCGCATTTGCATTTTGAATATATTGTTAATGGCAGCAAGATGAATCCGCTGAGCTACCTCTAAACTAGTATTAGAGTATTAAAAGCAATAATAGTAATAAAAGTAAAAAGCGATTTCATAAAACAAAATCGCTTTTTTATATTACTACTAATACTTTATTACTTTTATTACTGTTACTACTCCGCCACGCGGAACACCTCTTCCACACTGGTAATTCCTTCCGTGGCTTTAATGAGGCCGTCGGCAACCAGAGAAATCATGCCGGCGCTTTTAGCCAAGTCGCGGATTTTATATTCAGAAATTTCATTAGACAAAATCACTTGTTCAATTTCCGAAGTCATATTAAACATTTCATAAATGCCAATTTGCCCACGATAACCAATCTGGCTGCATTCTTCGCAACCAACTGCTGTAAAAAATTTAATTTGCTCTAAATTATCAAAATTTATTTCCCTGATTTCCGCTTTCTGATTTCCGATTTCTTTTAATATTTCCATTACTTTTTGTTTAATTCCCGGCTCCAATTCAATTTCTTTTTTGCATTTTTGACACAAGCGCCGCACCAAGCGCTGGGCAATAATTAAATTCAAAGCCGGGGCGAGCAAATAGGGTTTGGCGCCCATGGCCAAAAATCGGGGAATGGCGCCGGCGGCATCGTTAGTATGCAAAGTTGATAAAACAAGATGGCCAGTCAGAGCGGCATTAAGGGCAATGTCCACGGTTTCCAAATCACGCATTTCACCCACCATTAAAACATCGGGGTCTTGACGCACAATGGAACGAAGGCCTTTGGCAAAAGTATAATCGGCGTTTTCATCAATCTGCGACTGATTGATGCCTTGGAGTTCATATTCAATTGGGTCTTCAATAGTAATTATTTTTGTTTCGGAATTATTCAATTCATTTAAAATGGCATAAAGCGTGGTGGTTTTACCCGAGCCGGTCGGGCCAGTGGTGATGACCATGCCATTGGGGCGCCCGATTTCGCGGCGCAGTATTTTTTCCAAAGCCGGGCGGAGTCCTAAATCGGCAAATTTTAAACTGACGGATTTGGCCATTAACAATCTCATAACCACGGATTCGCCGTAGTTCGTGGGCAGGGTGGAAACACGCACGTCAATTTTGTCGCCAACCAAAAAAATGGAAAAACGGCCATCCTGCGGCTTGTCAGAGATATTTAATTTCAGTTCAGCCAAAAGCTTCAGGCGCGAAATCAATTGCTGCCAAATTGACGATTCCAAAGTAGCGGCGGTATGCAAGACGCCATCAATGCGGTAGCGCAGTTTCACGCCATCAACCTCACACTCAATATGGATGTCCGAGGCTTTGATTTTGACGCCAGCAGCAATAATTAAAGCCACCATCTGGGTCAGTGGCACATCTTTTAATTTTTGCGCGATATCAGACAGGGAATTAATGGAAGAAGAAACACTGGCAATATCCGCCTCGGTTATTTCCACCCCCCGCGACACTTCTTTAATTTTGGGCAAAGCGTCATAAAGTTTTCGCGCGGCTTCAAAACTGACCGTACTGGTTAAAAACCATTCGTTGTTTATTTTGCCAAAATTTTCCGGTAATTTTTTCTTAACTTCTTCCAATTGTTGAATGTTATCCTCGGCAATGGCCAGGCGCACCACGTTATGCGGCGCCAGATAAAAACAAATTGTTTTTTCCGCGAAAACAAACTCTTCTGACAGTTGGCGCAAGATATCCGGTGGAATGGCAATGCCTTTCAAATTGACATAGCCCAAACCAAGTTCTTCGGCTTTTTTCTTAACTTCGTCTTCGTGTTCGCGTTCGCTCATGTCCTGCATCTTGCGCGCCAAAACAGCGCCGGCATCGGATTGTGCCGGAACTTTAATTGCCCCGCCGGGCTGCGCCGGCTTGGCCGAATCGTCGTGTTTCAATAAATCTTCTATTGAAGACATAAGCGGAATAACTAATGAATAACGAATAATGAAGAATGAAAAATGACTAATGCTGTTCATTATTCACTATTCACTTTTCATTATTCACTATTCACTAATTATTATACCCCAAAATCCGCGAAATAAAAAACAGACCTGCGCGATTGAAGCGCGAAGGCCTGGATGATTAAGAGTGTTTTTTGAGAGCGAACTATTTTAAATCGCAGAAACAAAGAAGATAATCGTTATTATATAAATAAACAGACTCATCAGCAACACCAACCTTAAACCACCAAGTTTTGTGGATAGATGTATAAACCCGAGATATTGACGGCATATAGCAGAAACCACTAATGGAAAGTATTCGACTATCCTCAGGAAACCTTTCCTTTTCAAGTTCCCAAGCGAGAGCCAATCCGTGTGCGCCAGTATAATAAGCGCCCAGTGTCTGATAGGTTTTCAAACAATCAGACAGCGGCACTGATCTATTACCGACAATACCAATAATGTGAACGAGGTAGGTTTTCCCGGGAATAAGCCGATGACTCGTTTTTGCAAAATTCTCATCTGTAATTTCGTTATCAAAAAAATCGAAATCTTTCCGAGATTTGTATTTTAAATTCATCAGCTGGGTTTCGAATACATAGTCAATCGGCACCGTAAGTTCAAAGGATTCTATTCTACGAAAAAACTTTTGGTCGAGAATAATAAATTTCGAAGCGGTGCGGGTCGCCGGTGACATCCCCATAATTTTTTGATAGGCGTTATTTATCTCCTCAAGCGCTAACATGGGGTCGCACGTATCCGCTAAGACAAGTTCATTAACCTTGGCTTGCAGCTTAAACAGCCGCAGTCTTGCCTCGTCTACATCTTTACCATTACTCATGGCTTCCTCCAAAAATGAATTGTACTGCCCGTTACTCACGGACATTTTCCGGAAGCTGCCGGACCAGCGCAAGGATTCTTGCTGCTTCCATTCTAGCAAATCTGTATTCTTTGTCAACTGGCGTTTATCCGCCTTCGCCCAAAGCGACCCTATTGGACTACGGCGGATAAACTTCCAATTCTTGCCCGTTGGCAAGATAATATTTTTTTGATCCCGGGTCACAGCACGGGATAACAAACAAATAAAAAAATCCGCCTCCGATGAACAGAATGTTATCGGAGACGGCTGCTATAGATTTTTTAATTTTTACGCTCCGGCTGGCCGGACCTCTAAAATCTTAATCCTCTTTTCGTGATTATCAAGAACTTCGGCGTGCTCGCGGTAAGAAACGGTATGCGCCGCGGTTTCTTCTTCTGTATTTTTAAAAACTTTCATCGCGCCGTCAATGTGATTTATCACTTCATCAAACCTGCCATCCAAGGCATCAATTTTTTCATCCAAAGTGCTAACTTTTTCATTCAAATTAAAAACCTTATCCTCCAGACGATTAATCTCGGACTTAAAACTTGTTGACAGTTTTTCATCTAATCCATTTATTTCCTGCTTCAGATCGTCTTTGGTGGGATAGTTGGACAACACCACCTTCAGATCGTCTTTGGTCGCTAAATTTTCAAAATTTATATTATCCATGAAAATTATTTTACATCAGATTGTTTATTAAGTAAACCAGAACCGACCAGGCGCATGATTTTCGGCAGGACTTCGCCTTCGGAAATTCGGACAAAAAGAATGGTCCAGGTGGTGTGGCGGAAAACCGAACTTAGGGCCGCCACCCAAATTATCCAGAGAATCGCGGCCAAGGTCAAAATTACAAAAATAATTAAATTCAAACCGGCCAAACCAATGGCGCCCAAAATGGCATAAACCAAAAGCAGAACAAAAATACCAACTAATAAAACTATGACGGTTAGGACATCGGCCAAGAAAAGCACGATGGCCATTTCAATGGAAACCAGCCAATTTTTTTTGAATAAATTCCAACCGGCTTTAATCGCAGTGCCAGTGCTCACGCCATCATTCAACATATACATCAAAGCGTAGCGGAAAAGGAAATAGACAAAAAGGGCAAAAATTATGGAGGCAATAAAAGAAGCGATGATGAAAACTGACTGGCTCCAATCAACGCCACGAGCCACAAAAATCAAGGCGAAAGGCAGGCCCAAAACAAACCAAACCACGCCAATGGAAACGCGCGTCAAAAGATTCAGCCATAAAGTTTTCCAAAATTTGGCGTTGCCGATTTTGACCAAAGCGCCAAAACTGGTTTTCTGTTTTTTATAAATCTTGTAAGCGCCGGAAAAAAGAGCGGCCTGTGACACAAGCGCCAGCCACAAAAGGAAAATTCCCAAAACTACAAAAAGCAAAAGCAGAAGACCATTGCCCAAAGTGAAATTGGTAAAAAACGCGCCAAAACTGGGCCAAAAAACTTTCCAACCATCAACCAAATAAGCTTCGCGCAGAGTGGTTAAAAAATTACTCAAATCAAAAAGGCGGGGATATTTGTCGACCACTAAATTGACCACGCGGTCGGTCTCCAAAACAGCGGCAAAAAGTCCGAAAAACCACAAAAATTTGGTTTGCCACATAATTTTTAAGGCCTGGCGCATGATGGCGCGATAGATTGAACTCATATATTTTTAAAGTGCCATGACCCAAAGCATCGGCTAAAAAACCGAGTTTGGAAGCATGGGGATTAAATTATAGTTTCGTTTTACGTTAGACGGCATCGCGGCTCGTATCGGTAATCGTCAGTCGTAATACGACCGTAAAACGAAACCGTATGACGATACGGGTGGCGACGCCATATAACGACTAACAATTTATTTTTTCCCGACAATCGCTTCAAACTCTTCTTTTTCCAGCGTTTCTTTTTCCAACAAAGCGTTCGCAATTTTATCCAGCATAACTTTCTCTGTTTTTATTATATCACAACTCTTGGCATAGGCGTTAATGATTAAATTATCCACCTCCTTATCAATGGCCTGGGCGGTTTTTTCCGAGTAGTCGCGCTGTTCGGAAATTTCGCGGCCCAAAAAGATTAATTCTTCGCGGTCGCCAAAAGTGCGCGGCGGAAGTTTTTCACTCATGCCAAATTCGGTGACCAAGCTTCTGGCCAAATTGGTGGCGCGTTTAAGGTCAGAGGTGGCGCCGGTCGTCACTTCGCCAAAGACAGTTTTTTCCGAAGCATGGCCGGCGAGCAAAACGGAAAGCTCATCAATAAAGTAAGAACGGGTGTGCATGTGTTTGTCTTCGCTCGGCACTTTAAAAGTATACCCACCGGCTGTGCCGCGCGAGATAATGGAAACTTTATGCACCGGGTCGGCGTTGGGCAATTTATGCGCCAAAAGCGCATGACCGGCTTCGTGGTAGGCAGTGATTTTTTTCTCTTTTTCGTTTAAGACGCGCGAACGGCGTTCCGGCCCGAGCATAACTTTTTCAATGCTTTCCAAAACTTCGTCCAAAGAAATTTTCTTTTTATTTCTCTTGGCAGTTAAAATGGCGGCTTCATTCAAAAGGTTGGCCAAATCCGCGCCGGAGAACCCGGGCGTGCGTTCGGCCACGCGATGCAAGTCCACATCTTTATTCAAGGGTTTGTTTTGCGCGTGAACTTTCAGAATTTCCACGCGGTCATTCATGTCCGGCAGATCAACTACGACGCGGCGGTCAAAACGGCCGGGACGCAAGAGTGCCGAATCCAAAACATCAGGACGATTGGTGGCAGCCAAAATGACGACGCCGGCGTTGGTTTCAAAACCATCCATTTCCACGAGTATTTGATTTAAAGTTTGTTCGCGCTCGTCATGAGAACCGCCAAGCCCGGCGCCGCGCTGGCGGCCGATGGCGTCAAGTTCATCAATAAAAATTATGCAAGGCGCGTTTTTCTTGGCTTTTTGAAAAAGAGAACGGACGCGAGAAGCGCCGACACCAACAAACATTTCCACAAATTCCGAACCGGAAACATTGAAAAAGGGCACGCCGGCTTCGCCGGAAACAGCTTTGGCGAGCAGGGTTTTACCAGTACCGGCCGGGCCAACCAAAAGAACACCGCGCGGAATTTTGGCGCCGACTTCGGTAAATTTTTTAGGATTGCTTAAAAATTCCACCACTTCCACCAGTTCCTGTTTGGCTTCTTTAGCGCCGGCGACATCTTTGAAAGTTGTTTTGGGTTTTTTATCTTTTTTATTTTTTTTGTCGTCTTCCGCGCTGGCGGTGTCCTGGCCAAAACCCATGGCGCGATTATTCATGCCTTGGACTTGGCGCGCCATCAGCCAGAAAAAACCGATGATGAAAAGCAGAGGAATTAGAGACGGCAAAAGAATACCAAGCCAGCCGCTTAGACCAGAGTCGGTTTTCACTTCCACTTTTAAATCTTTAATTTTGTCAGCCGGCACGTCATAATTTTTCAAAAGCTCGGCCAAGGAATCGGCGGTTTCTTTCTTGGTGGTGAATTTTTCATTGTCAGCGGTGGTGAATTCCAAAGAAGAATCTTTGACCGTAACTTGAGTTACTTCCCCATTTCTGACTTTGGCGACAAAATCGGAAATTCCAATTTCTTTGACCGTTTTATTATTATTTTGATACAAAGAAAAAAACGCGGCCAAGGCCAAAAAAATTACAACGATAATAATAAGATTTTTGAGTGTCTTCATGTAGTACTTTTTGTCATCCCGGGCTTGACCCGGGATCCACTCATTATTCTGGATCCCAGCTTTCGCTGGGATGACATAAATATTAATTGTTTTAATTATAGAACAAAAAAAGAAAAAAGACAAGAAAAAACCCCACCTCGCGAGAGATGGGGCTGAAACAAAATTGATTGATGTTTATTTTTTTATTTCTGTTTTTCCAAAAATTTCTCCAGATCGTCGGGATTGGCTTTTTTCAGACGACTGTCTTGGAGAAGATCACTGCGTCGTTCCTCCTGCTTGAGGCGGTCCACTTCACCCTTAACCTCTCCCTTGTTTTTAAGATAGCGTGCCTGCGCCGGGCTTTCGTCCGACAGCACAAATGAAGGAATATCAAAGGTCTGGCAAGTGATTACTTTTTCCTTAGTATCAAGATAAGTTATCGCGACTTCTTCCCCGACAGCAACGAACGGCGCCTTTGGAGTTTTTTCGTAGCTGTAGACGACCTGAAAAATTTTATTGGCGCCAGCCACAGCAAAGGGAAAGATTTGTTGCTGGCCTTGAAGCATGGGCTGGCCAACGCGGACGACCTTGCCTCTAAGGGAAATGGTCGCCAACTTACCACCGACGGGGGCAAGCACACTGCCTGGAGCCGAATTTACTTTGGCCCGATAATTGCTGATTGCCTCTTCCAGTGTGTTACCTTTGGCATTGATTTCATAGTTTTCCATGGAAACCAGAGAAACGCCTTTGAACTGGCCAGCATAAACCATGGGAATAACATATGTCAAGGTGCCATATAAATTACATGGCACCAGTTCCGTCGGTTCGTAGCCGGTAAAATTGTTCCACAAGGACAGTGCGGTTTCGTATGCCTTTGCTTCGGTCACGCCCTTGGCTTTGTAAAACGTGGCTTTGTCCAATCGGGAATCGATCAAAATGAAGCCGGTCAAGGCGTGGTCCTCGGAATTGGTACTGGTAAAGCCCGAAAACCACTGACAATAGCCGTCTTTGCTGTAGGTCAAAAACCAACCAGGAGTCGGCACCTGGCTTTTATCATTATGCAAGAAATTATACCACCAGCTGGAATGAACATATTCGCCCCATTTCTTGGCCTGGAAATCAAGCACGTCAAGGGGCTGAATGCGGTCAATCCAGACGGGCGCTTCATTGATCGAATAATATTTGTTTTCTCCGGTTTGGAGATTGAGAACTACCACGCCCTTGGTGCGCAGGCCGGAATAGCCGGTCGTTCTTTCCAAAACCGAGACGGTATAGTACGGGTTCCAGTTGTCGTCGACCTCGAACGTCCAGTCGTCCAGAACCATGTTCATATAGCCGTTGTAACGCAGATAACGGTCAGCGCGGTATTCATAACAGGCGGAATTCAAGTACTTGATATGGATTTCCTGACCCTGTTTGTTGACCTGCACGGCCTGCGCATCCTGAAAAGGATCTTGCGCAGAAACACGCAGATAACCGGGGACCTGTTTGTCCTGACGCCACTTCAACCAGCCATGAAATTCCAGCGGGTAAATCCACCAGAGTTGTCCGTCGATGTACTGCTTGGTCGCTTTGCCAATTTTGTAGCGGGAACCGGGGACGGCATAGCCCGTAACCTTAAAACCGCTCAAAGCACTGTTGGCTTTCACATCTGCCGAAACCTCGGGAACCAGACAGATGAAGGCGGGGTCCATTGGTTCGATGGTCTGGGACAGATCGCCTTTTGGCTGGGCCACCGTGCCGATGAGTTTGGCTTTTTTCTCATACTGAAAGATATCCGTCTGCTGAAAGAACCAAGCGATGATGATGATATAAAGAAGATACCCAATGGAAATAATGAGTCCGGGTGAAGCACCCTTGGCCGATTCATAATTGTTAGATGAAGCGCCAATGATGGCGCCAATGATGGCGCCGAAAAAGATGGATCCGAAAAGTGGGCCAGGGCCATATATGCCAATAGCCGCCCCCCATTGAATCCAGTAAAGCAAAAGCCAGTAACCAATGGCGCAAAAAAAGCCAATGGTGGCTGTTCTGGTTTTGTGTTCACCCGTCATGAGGGCGCCAACGAGTGAGAGTCCAAACACAGAACCGAGTGCGACGATGAAAGAGATCAAAAGATACATGAGTGTTCCTCCTTTTTAAACGGTTTACCTGCATTTAAAACACCAACAACGAGAGATTACTTAATCTCTGTTTAAAACCTCCTTTCTTGGATGGATTATGAAAGATTTGATATTTTTGCTTAATTTACCGCTTTTTACGGTAATAATAAATTATAGCAAACTCTGAAAAACTTGTCAAGTTTGATTAATAATTAAATAAAAAAACGAGCCAAGCAGATGTTGCTTGGCTCGAACCCAAAGGTGTTTGGGTTTGGTGCTACTTTTCCTTGGCTTGGGCGACCAGGAATTCCGCCACGGCGGTGTAATCCAGCCGGTGCGAAACTTTGGCGTGAGTCCGGCGGCCGGGAACATAGAAGTTCTTGTAGCCGTAACGCTTACGGCTATACAAGCTCCTTTTGGCCGAGCCCAGCGATGACTGCCATGACCGCAGCATGGGCTTTGCCGATGCGATCTGCGGGCTCTTCATCGAAACGATGGCTCGGAGAGACAGGCTCAGCTGGTCCACGACATCCGCCATTATTTTCGTGTCGATGGCGGTGTTCCAGTCAACCTCGCTGCCAATGGCGGAGAGGATGTTCACCAAGTCGGCTTTCTGGCCGGCCTTGGCAGCCCGGATCATGTCCAGCAGCAGGGTTTCCAGACGCCCGGCTTTGCGCAGATTTGCCGCATTCTGCCGGCTGACTGATTCCCGCATTTTCCGCATTTCATCGTTTGCTTCGGCCTGGAGCGCCCGCGCCGTCGCCATGACGGTGGGCTTGCCGAGGCCTTGACCGGCCGTCTGCTCTTCGATGCCGAATCCCTCCACTTCCACCTCGGGGTGGAAGTAATAGAGGTAGCGGGCGAATCTCGACGTATTCAGCGCGGTCTTGGTCATGCCGATTTCCACGGTCAGAGCCGAGCTTTTGGTGGAAAAGAGCGTGGACATCCGGTCCAGTCCTTCCACGACGCGCAGAATGGTGGCCAGGGCGCGTTCCACGCCCTTGGGGTCGCGATGGTCCACGAAAGCCTTGGGCATGGTCAGCTTCGGCACCTTGTTTGCCCACTTGACCAGCGTTCGCGTTTTCTCAACTGGTTTCGGTTGTTTCCTCACGGGTTGTTTCCTCCTTAATTTAGAGGGTTCTGCCAACGGTTTTTCATTTTTTCACCGCTGACGTTGGGTTGGAAAACTGACTATTTTTTGTGCTTTTTCACCTCCCCTTTTTGGATTTTACAAGGATAAAAATCGGCTTAAATTACTGAAAAATGAGCCTTTTTGAAGTTAACCTTCAAAGGTCATTAATTCATTATAGCAAACTCATAGGATTTGTCAAGAGGACAACTTTTAATTAAAAATTGGTGAAAAATAGTCCTTTTTCTGTCTTTGATTTTCAATCAGGATAACGCATGTAAGGAACGCATTTTTGATCCACGAAATCTCTGATTAAATGCGCAACTAACACACTAAGGTGGCAATTATATCTGTTTTTAACCTCGCCCGGCGGGGTGTGGTCAAAATAATATCCTATTTCTTCACTGAGAAGTTTACAAACCATATCTACTAAAAAATTTGCTGTACTTGAATACAAATTGTCGTTATAACTGTTTTTTTCAGTAAATTGATTTAAAATTTGTCCGTTTTTATTAAACACCGCCATAATAATAATTTTTTCTTTAAGCAAATGTTCGGGTTGAATAATTAAACCAAACTTGGCGCTGACTGCCACTTCTTTTTGGATGACATCCAAAATATAGTAGATTTGGTTGCCTGACAAAAAACAGAAGTTTTTATTTTGCCAAAACCATTCAGCTTCTTTTTGGCGCTGGCGCGAATCTAGAAATTTTTGGATTATTTTTAACATCTAAATTACCTCCTGTTTCTGATAAATTAGGTTTTGAAAGGATTAGGTAATCTTAGCAAATCTATAAAATTTGTCAAGTTTGTTTATCCGCCTGCGTTCCCCAGCGACCCATTAGACACTTCGGCGGATAAACTTTTGGTTCTTGCCTGCGGGCAAGATAATTTTTAAACAAAAAGGCGGGCCGATGGACATCGGAGCGCCTCTATAAATATTATTTCTTTATATTCTTAGTCTTTCATTTCTGGTTTTCCTTTGATACTTTGTTACTTTGTTACTCTATTATTTTATTTTTCTTTATTTTGATCATGAGATCCCTCGGCTTCTCCGCTCTGCGGAGCGGAGTCGCTCGGGATAAACTGAGGGCTTTCCACTTTTTCCTCTGCTATTTCTGGCTTTGGTTTTTCACTTTTCAATGACAAGCCCAAACGATGCTCGGCTGGCTCCAAAGAAACGATGGTGAATTCGTAGGTCTCGCCAACTTTGACCACTTCTTCGGCGTTTTCAATTTGATTATCCGATAATTCGGAAATGTGCGCCAAGCCCTGAACATCAGCATCCAATTCCACAAAAGCGCCAAATTTATCGGTTTTAACAACCTTGCCTTGGACCTTATCGCCCAGATGATATTTTTCCGCGGCTTTTTTCCAAGGGTCTTCAGTCAGGCGTTTGATGGACAAAGAAATGCGGTCGTTTTCCACGCTGATAATTTGCGCTTTGACTTTATCGCCAACTTTGAAAATTGATTTGGGATGGTCAATGCGCTGCCAAGCCAACTCTGAAATGTGCACCAGGCCTTCCAGTTTATTGTCTGGGTTTTCCGGTTTGAAAAATTCCAAAAAAGCGCCGAAGTCAACCAAACTGGTGATGGTACCCTCCACGATGTCGCCCACGCTAAACTGGCCAATTAATTCTTTGCGCGCTTCGGCAAAAACATCTTTTTCCGAAACAATCAGTTTGTCGTCTTTTTCATTGGCATCAATGACTTTGACTTTGATTTTCTTGCCGACAAAACCGCGCAATTTTTCCAAAATTTTATTTTTATTGCCGCCTTCCACGCGCGGATAATTTTCCGCCGAAAGTTGCGACACCGGCAAAAAGCCGTTGACGTTATTCAACTGGACCAAAAGTCCGCCTTTGTTGACGTCCAAAACTTTAACTTCCACCACTTCGCCTTTGGCGCGGAAATCATTAAGTTCCTGCCAGGCCTTTTGGTGGCCGGCGGAACGGAAAGAAAGTTCCATCACGCCTTTTTCATTTTCCGCTTCTACCACAGTGGCAATGACAGAATCGCCGACTTTGAGATCGGAAAAGCGGTCAGATTCATCAGCCAGTTCGCGGCCGCGCACCAGGCCGGTAAAAATTCCGTCCACGTCCAAATACACCTCGCCTCGGGCAATGCTGACTACCTTGCCTTCCACCAAATCACCAGCCTTGGGCACCTGTCTCACATCAGAAGATTTTAAGAGATCATCAAAAGTATTCATAGATTTATTAAGCCTGTCCTGAGCGAACCCACCTAATTTTTTGCGAAGCAAAAATTTTGGCGGGGAGCCGAAGGACACCCTGTGAACCTGGGCGGACGTATTTTGCAAGTCCAACCTGTTTGCCACGGGATCCTTCGTCGGCCCGATTATCATCGGGCCTCCTCAGGATAGACTCTGTTTCTAAAATAAAAAAACAAACTTTAGCCGCCCCGATGGATAAAACACCAACGAGAGGCCCCGAAGCCGATTAATATAATATATTGTATCGTCTCGGGTCTTAATAAAATACTTAGTTTACTTTATTATATCAAGCCATACTTTTTTGTCAAATACAGGCAACTTGACAAAAATAGTCTTAGTATGCTAAACTGTAACCAGAACATTTAATCGCACCTAATAAAAAAGGGAGGAAAAATTGAAATACCTGGAAAATATTTTAGTATTTTTTTGTAAATTATTTTTGGGAACCGTAAAAATAATCAGTTCAATTTTTGACGGTCTAGCCAAAATACTTTCAGTTATTCTTTTTGTCATTGCGTTTCGCGCCCTCTGGACTCTGGTCGGCAAATTGCCTGTCTTCTGGCAATCACTTATCATTCAGGTATTTTTAATTACTGGTTCGTTGTCTTTTCTGGCACTGATTACTCTGGCTATTTGGCGGCCAAAAACATTTGACAGAATCTTCAAAAAGTAAAAAATAGCCCGAAATTATTTCATCTCGGGTTTTTTATTTTTCCTAGAAAAGAACAAAAAAGCCATTTGCACCCCTCCCCAAAACATGCTAAAATATAATCATAATTTACCAATGTTATCATGTTAAAATGCTAACATGCTAAAACGCTTTTATGCTTATCCAATTCTTCGGACAATCATTTTTCAAAATCACGGTCAAAAACCAGCTCGGCCAAGAAGTGGTGGTGGCCATTGACCCCTTCCACAAAGAATTTTGCGGACTCAAAAGTCCAAATAAATTCGGCGCCGATGCCCTGCTCATCACCCATGACCACGAAGACCACAACAATGTGGACTTGGTTAAAGGCGCGGAAGATGGCAAAGAAACTTTTTTGATTAATGGCCCGGGCGAATATGAGGTTAAGGGCGTGATGGTTTACGGCATTCCGGCTTTTCATGATAACGCCAATGGCGCCGAGCGCGGCGAAAATACCATGTATTTAATCCAGGCGGAAGAAATGTGGCTGGCGCACCTGGGCGATTTGGGACAAAAAAGTTTAACTGATGAACAATTGGGCCATTTGGAAGATATTGATATTTTGCTTTTGCCAGTGGGCGGAGGGGGCGCCACTTTGGATGCCAAAGCCGCGGGTGAAATTGTTTCCCAAATTGAACCGCGCGTGATTATCCCCATGCACTATGCCCTGCCGGGTTTGAAATTCAAATTTGACGGCGTGGAAAAATTCGTGAAAGAAATGGGCTTGAAACCAGAAACGGTGGAAGAAAAAATCCGCTTGCAGAAAAAAGATTTGCCAGAGGAAGAGACGAGGTTGATTGTGATACAACCGTAAATCGTCAATTGTTTAACGGCGTCGCGGCCCGTATCGGCAGTCGTTAAAAGTTTTACGTTAAACTAAGCCGTAAAACGATACGGGCAGCGATACCGTATAACAACAACCGTTAGTCTATGAAAAACAAACCCAAAATTTTAATTTTATTTATTCTCTGCGTCCTGATCATTCTCGGCCTCTGGTTTTATTCTCTCAAATTGAATTTAAACAAGCCCTCGGATGGCAAGGGAAAATTTGATTTAAATCTGGGAGAAATTTTTAGCGATATCGGCGACACTTTCAAAAACCTCCCGCCCCCGCCGAAATTTTCCACTTCCACCACTGCCACTGACCAAGCAATTGATACTTTAGCGGATAAACTGAAACAATTGGAAAATACTAATACATCCATCGCCGACTGGCAGATATATAAAAATGAAAAATATAACTTTGAATTTAGGTACCCAAAAAATTATACACTAAACGATCGTTCAACAACAGAAACGATTACTTTTGATACAGAAGGCCCGGGCTGGAGCTTAGACCTTGCGATAACTTCGGAAAAATTAGCAAATAAAATAACGGAACTAAATAAAACCCAAAAACAATTAGGTGGAAAAACATATAATGATATTGATTGGATAATTTTCCTTCAGGAGGGTTCGACAGAAATACCTGGGGCGTGGTATACAGCAGTTACTCAATTAAATAGTAAAAATATTATAAAAATTACCCTAAGCCGTTCAGGTCCTGAAGAATTATTTTATCAAATTCTCTCAACTTTCAAATTTTTAAAATAAATAATATCTATGAGTAAAGTCAAAAATAAAGTCAAAGAACCGCCCAAAAAAGAAAAGAAAGTCATTCCGGTGGAGGAAGAAAAAAAATCCAATAACATTGGCCAAGTCAAAAATCGCCCGATTTCTGATGAAATGCGCGAGTCGTATTTGGATTACGCCATGAGTGTGATTGTGGCGCGCGCCCTGCCCGATGTTCGGGATGGTTTAAAGCCGGTGCATCGCCGAATTCTTTACGCCATGTGGAACATTGGTCTAAAACCTTCAGCCAAATTCCGCAAATCCGCCACCGTCGTCGGCGAAGTTTTGGGCAAATATCACCCGCACGGCGACCAAGCGGTCTATGACTCCATGGTCAGAATGGCGCAAGATTTCAACATGCGCTATCCACTCGTTCACGGCCAAGGCAACTTTGGTTCCATGGACGGCGACAATGCCGCGGCCATGCGCTACACCGAAGCCAAGCTGGCGGCCATCAGCGAAGAATTATTAATGGATTTGGACAAAAATACCGTTGATTGGCAGCCGAATTTTGACGGCACGCAAAAAGAACCAAAAGTTCTGCCAGCCAAACTGCCAAATTTATTGCTTGACGGCACCATGGGCATCGCGGTCGGCATGGCCACGGAAATTCCGCCACATAATTTAAACGAAGTAGTGGATGGCATTTGCCATTTAATAGAAAATCCCGATGCCAACGTGGAGGACTTGATGAAATTCGTGAAAGGACCAGATTTTCCCACCGGCGGCATCATTTATAATCTGGAAGATATCAAACAGGCCTATGCCACGGGCAAGGGCGGGGTGGTCATGCGCGCCAAAGCAGAAATTGAAGAAGTAAAAAATGGTTTTCAAATTATCGTCACGGAAATTCCCTATCAGGTAATCAAATCGGCGCTTTTGGAAAAAATCGCGGAGCTCGTTAAAGATAAAAAAATTGAAGGCATCAAAGATTTGCGCGATGAGTCCAACAAGCACGGGGTGCGCGTGGTAATTGAACTTAAAAAAGATTCTTATCCTAAAAAAATTTTAAACCAGCTTTTTTCGCACACCGATCTGCAAAAATCATTTCATTTCAACATGCTGGCTTTGGTTGATGGCGGAGTGCAGCCGCGCATTTTAACGCTCAAAGGAATTTTGGAAGAATTCATCAAACACCGCCAGGTGGTAGTGCGCCGCCGCACCGAATTTGAATTGGAGCGCGCCAAAGACCGCGCCCATATTTTGGAAGGCCTGATGCTGGCTTTGAATAAAATTGACGCAGTCATCGCCACCATTAAAAAATCCCGCGACCGCGAGGAAGCTAAGACCAATTTGATGAGCAAATTCAAGTTGACCGAACGGCAGGCCGTGGCCATTTTGGAAATGAAACTGTCGCAATTGGCCAATTTGGAACAGCAAAAAATTGAAACGGAATTGAAAGAAAAGAAAAAAATAATCGCCGAACTTACCGAAATTTTAAAAAGCCCCAAAAAAATCATGGGGATTATTAAAGACGAACTGGCCAAACTTAAAGAAAGATTCGGGGACGAACGGCGCACGCAGATCATGCCCGGCGCGGTGGGCGAATTCAGCCAAGAAGATTTGATTCCGGACGAAACCACGGTAGTAATGATTACGCAGGATGGCTACATCAAACGCATGCCGCCGGAAACTTTCAAAACACAGGGCCGCGGCGGTAAAGGCGTGATTGGCCTCACCACTAAAGAAGAAGACGCGGTGGAACATCTGTTTACTACCACCACGCATAAAGACTTGCTTTTCTTCACCAATAAAGGCCGGGTTTTCCAACTCAAAGCTTATGAGGTACCGCCTGCCTCGCGCGTGGCCAAAGGGCAATCCATTGTTAACTTTTTACAGCTGGGCCCGCAAGAAACAGTTTCCACGGTTTTGCATCTTGATGGCAAAGAAAAATTTCAATCCTTAATGATGGTCACAAAACACGGCACCATTAAAAAAACAGAACTCTCGGAATTTAAAAATATCCGCAGGAGCGGCTTAATTGCCATCAAACTCAAAAACGGCGACTTGTTGGATTGGGTGCGCACGGTTCATGAAAAAGATGAGGTGATGATTACCACGGCCAAAGGCCAGGCCATTCGCTTCCCGGAAAAAAATGTCCGGGCCATGGGTCGCGCCGCTGGCGGAGTCAGGGGCATTCGCTTGAAGGGCGCTGACGAAGTGGTCAGTATGAATATGGTTTCGCCGGAAGAAATCAAACAAGGCACCAAAAGCATGGTGGTGACGGAAAACGGTTTTGGCAAAATGACGCCGGTTTCTGATTTCAGATTGCAAAGCCGCGGCGGCTCGGGCGTGCGCACAGCCAAAGTCACGCCCAAAAACGGCAAGGTGGTTTGGTCCACGGTTTTAAATCCCAAACAACTGCCGGAAACAGTCAGTGGAGATTTGTTAATTATTTCCACCAATGGCCAAGTGATTCGCATGCCAATTTCTTCCGTCTCCCAAACCGGCCGCGACACGCAAGGCGTCCGCTTAATGAGATTTAAGGAAGAAAATGATAAAGTAGCGAGCGTGGCTTTGGTATAATGTTTTTATAGTTTATCCTGAGCGGCCTTTTAGGGAAGTATTGAGCCGAGGGATCTCGTAAATTTTTTGTAGGGGCGGTCCGATGTTCATCGGACCGCCCTTTTTGTTTTTCCCTTGGACGCGTCGTCCCCCTCTCCTTACCAAGGAGAGGGCGGGGTGAGGTTTATACACTTCGCCGATAGGCGCGTCTTATTTACTATTCGTATATTCGTAAAAATTCGTAATTTGTAGTAGTCCGCTTTCAGCGGACAAAAAAATCCCCGCCGGTTTATCCCGACGGGGGCTTATTTTTTGGTAATTAATTGCTTTCATCAATCATCAATTGTATGGTGGAAATCATTGATTGAAGGTGCTTTAAATTAGTGCGATCATATACGCCAATAACACAGAAGGAAACAGTGTTTTTTAAATTGGAACTGGAGCCCTTGCCAATCTCCGAATTAATATAATATCCAGTTCCCCAACCTCCATGCTCTGCGTCAACCAGTAGACTCTTTTCCTTTTTCTTGGCATCGTCCACTCTCATTATTTCAATTTTGTCACGTACAAAATCTGAAGTTCCTAATGAAAACGTCAGAACAATAAGATTCTTTTTCTGAAAAGACGCCATGATTATCCTCCTTTTTATTCCTCCCCTTTTTCCTTCTGGCACAACTCCAAAAGGGCTTGAATTGTTGTATTTTCATTATACACCAATCATATTTTCTGTCAACTCCTCCAAAATATCTTCCGGAATCGGCACTTGGCGCTTTGGACTTACGCCCGGATACCGCCACGCCGAAATTATTTTTCTTTTTTTAGTATTTATTATTGTCTTTCCTTGTGTTTTGTTAATTGGGTTTTGAGTTTTAAACATGACCCACATTTCCGTCTTTCTTTTCGTGCCCAAACTCTGCATCACCGCGATGCAACCAGGCACAATCGCCTCTTCGGTTCGCTCCGGATGATTAATAATTCGAACCACCCGCTGCGACGTCAAACCATAAAACTTCATTTTTTGAATGGAGTGTTTGGTCCAGGAAAATTTATCATTATCTTTAGGAATATTAAACAACATAGTAATCAGAAATTAGAAATCAGGAATCGGGATCTAATCCTTTTTTGCTTCTATAATTGGCGTTAATTAAACCATTTAAACCCTTAGCTATTTCTCTGTATAAATCAATTAAACTGAGATATTTTTCTTTATCTATAATTTGTCTTTCATAAAACAAATCAAGCCAATGTTTTGATTCAAATAAGGAACCGCGGGCGTTATAATAAAATCTAATTTTATCCAAATAATGAAATCTTCCATAACCCTCGGCAATATTTGCGCCTACTGAATCAACACTTCTTATACTCTGGTCTCCCAATATTTTCTTCGTCTGCCAATCTAACGACTGATATATCGCCCAATGTTCTTTACTGTATTTTTTGCTTAATTGATAAACAACTAATTGTTCTAAGGGAATGTGTGGCATAAAATTTATTCGCGTCCCTGTTTTCTGATTTCTAATTTCTGTTTTCCGGTTAACTGTCCACACCCGCCTTTAATTCCTCGCCCAAACCGAAACCTCTCCGTCACCTGAACTCCGCCGTCTTCCAAAATTTTTTTAAATTTTAAAATCTGTTCGCGGGGAGAGGATTTAAAAGCGCCGGTTTGATTGTAGGCGATTAAATTAACGAGGCACAAATACTGCCGTTCTTTTTTTATATTAAGGCGAATCAATTGAATTAATTCTTTGGCATAAAAATCACTGTCGTTGACGCCGTCAATCATGACATATTCCAGCATCACTTTTCTTTTGGTTTTGGCCAGATAGTCATCAATGGCGTGCAGAACTTTTTTCAAATTATATTTGGCGTTAATTGGCGCGAGCTCCGTGCGCAGTTCGTCGTTCGGCGCGTGCAGCGACAGCGCCAAGTTGACCTGAAAACCCTCATGGGAAAATTTTTCAATTTTTTCCGGGATGCCGATGGTGGAAACGGAAAGATGGCGCGCGCCAATGGCGAGGCCTTTTTGATCCATTAAAATTTTTATGGCTTTAATGACTTCCTCGTAATTTAAAAACGGTTCGCCCATGCCCATAAAAACCACATTGGAAACGCGCTCGTTTTCTTTTTTCAAGAGGCGCGCGAAAAACAGAACTTGGCTGACAATTTCCTCGGCACTTAAATTTCTGGTGAAGCCGTTTTGCCCGGTGGCGCAAAAAACACAGCCCAAAGAACAACCGGCCTCGGAAGAAACACAAACGGTATTTCTAGGAGTTTCATCGTCTTCTTTCTTACTTTTATAACTCATTAAAACCGTTTCAATTTTTACACCATCCTCCAAAGTAATGACCGCTTTTCTGGTCGGATCGCCTTGGGAACTAAAAATTTTGGCGTCAATTTCAAGCGGGCACTCGGCTTTGAGTTTTTCACGCAAAATTTTGGGTAAAGTGGTGGCCTCATCCCATTTTTCTACCAAATCAAAAAAGACCGCGCGCTTCACTTGGTCCGCGCGGTATCTTGGTTCCGTGGCTAAAATTTGATTAAGTTTGCTTAAATTCATACGGTTATCATAGCACTAATTCTTAAAAAATGATAGTGTGTAAAAAACTCACGATCGTGAGTTTTTTACACACCCGATAAAAATTAAAACTCCCTCGCGTGGCGAGGGAGCACGGAATCAATGCTAATCTTTTAGCATTTTAAGATCTGATATTACTCTAAACTCGTTTTCTGTCAAACTATAGTAATGAACGTCAAGCGGCCCAGGCTTAAGAATAGCAAAACATTTTTTTCTAAACCAAGCACTGGGATTAATGAGTTTATCGCCTTTGGCGCAAAGCAAAAAACCACGGTGGCTATGTCCGAAAACAGCGGCATTAATCCATTTGTGTACTTTTTTAAAACGATTAAGGATTAAATCAGCTACTTCATAAAGCAAGCTGTCTTTTTCCTTTTTAAAAAGCCGTCTGACCTTGGCTTTTAAATAGCGAAGATCAAACATACTGAAACCCAAATTATGACTCACATAAATACAATACTCTTTTGGTTGCCCGTCATAACCGTTGTAATTAAAATGTAGAACACTATCTCCGCCCTTCAAAAGATGCCAATTGTCTGGTAATTTATACTGGCTCGGCAACCTTTTGTTAAATAGTGGCACATAGTAGAAATAAACCTGAAAATCTTTTAGTGCCGGATGGCCGATGTGTTTGTCCAAAATATCTCCCGCGTGGATAATAACATTACAACCCTTAACCTTTCCTATTTCAGCTATTTCATAAAAATCTTCGTCCGGACAATCATGAGTGTCAGAAATTAACAAAAACCTGGTCACTTTTGTCTTTTCCATGGTTTTCATGGTGCCCTCCTTTTATTAAATTTTTTACCTCCTTGGTATGTTCTATATATCTTAATCCTTAAAAACATTTTTGTCAATTAAAAAATTGCGCGCATTTTACCACGGGAACCATACGGGACTTGACATTATTTTTTAGACATGCTATAATTAATTTAGGGTGTGGATAAGCTTATTTTTGGCTTATTTTAGCTGAAATTTATTCAAAAAACATGAAAAGGAGGATAAAATGCAGGCCAATGAATTACTTGGCTTGATTTCTGGGTTTTTGGTGGTTCCTGTCTATATAACCTATTTTTTGCAGGTTAAAAAAGGAACCTCCGTGCCCAATCCGGCTACCTGGTCAATTTGGGTAGCGGCCATGCTTCTAAACGGAGCAACCTATTCAAAAATGACGGGTAATTTTTTTGAAAGTTTAATTGCCATTATTGTACCTATTTTATTACTGCTGATGTTCTTTTATATCATCACCAGAAAAAAATTCTCTGCTTTAAAAAAAACAGAGGCGATTGTGCTGATTATCACTTTCTTTGTTGGAATTTTGTGGAAAATTACTAACGCCACAATTTCCAATCTTTGCTTGCAAGGAATTTTATTATTTTCTTTTTGGCCAACCATCAGGGGATTACTTTCTGGACAAGCAACAGAAAAACCATTGCCCTGGCTTTTGGGTGTCGTCGCCTATCTCTTTACCGTCGCGGCCAATCTATCCGATTTTCAAGGCGATTATGCCAAACTGGTCTTTCCAATCGTTAACGGAATAATCGGCAATGGTAGCGTAGGAATAATTGCCATCATTAAAAACAGAGGGGGCAATCGTGTTAAGTAAACCGGTTCTTTCCATTGTTGCCGGCGTATTATATGTCATTGCTTTTGTTCCGTATATTCGCGCAATTCTACGTGGAGCAAAGCCGGCAAAAGCTTCGTGGATTATCTGGGCAACCCTGGACAGTATAACCATTGTTGGTATGTTTCTAAAACATTCCATTAATGGGCAAATTGTCGGGGCGATGCTCGGCGCGTGGGCAGTGGTCGTTCTTGCCATTAAGTATGGAACGCCGGGATGGACAAAACTAGACAAGTTTTGTTTCGGTGGTGCTATTGTCGGCATCACGCTGATGTTTATCAATCCCGTGTTTAGTATCGTGGCAAGTTTGAGCGTCGTATTCCTCGGTTCTTTTCCGACCTTTGTATCGGCCTGGCATGATCCGAGCCGCGAAAACAAAACCGCGTGGACACTTTACTGGGTGTCGTGTGTGATTGCTCTAATTGCAATCCCCTCATGGACGATTGCAAATGCGGCGCAACCAATCACCTTTACGGCGATTGAAACCATCATGATGTTCATCCTGTTTATCAAACCACGGCGCAGATAACAACACTTGAATTGTAACAATCCCCAACGGACTCCGTTGGGGATTTTTTTATTTGTTTATCCGCCGTCGCCAAGGCTATGGCGGATAAACTTAGATTCCCGCTTGCGCGGGGACGACAAAACCAAAAGCCGCGCCGACAAATGTCGGCGCGGCTTTTATATTTCAATATTCTATTTTATCCCTGTTTTCTGATTTCTAATTTCTAATTTCTTTTCTATATTTCACGAGATCCTTCGCTACGCTCAGGATGACACTGCTGTGTCACTTTTTCTCTTTATACCCACTCCCCACCGGAATCAAGCGGCCGATGATCACGTTTTCTTTCAGCCCGCGCAAATTATCAATCTTACCGGTCACCGCGGCATCAATCAAAATCTTCGCTGTTTCTTGGAAGGAGGCGGCTGACAAAAAAGAAGAAGTGGACAAGGAAGATTTGGTAATGCCCAGCAAAAGGCGTCGGCCCTTGGCTTCGCGCTTGCCTTCTTTTTTCATATTTTTATTTCTGTCCATAAACTCGCCCCATTCCACCACCTCGCCCGGTAAAAATTCCGTGTCGCCAATGCTCGTCACAAACACGCGCGAAAACATCTGACGGGTAATGACTTCCACGTGGCGGTCGTTTAAGGGCTGGCCTTGAGAAGAATAGACGCGCTGAATTTCTTTGATAATATATTTTTCCGCGGTTTCTTTGCCTTTCAATTCATAAAGCTCGCGCAAATCCAAAGCGCCCTCGGTCAGTTGGTCGCCTTTCAAAACTTGCGCTCCATCTTTAACCCAAAGCACCTGGTCTTTATTAAGTTTAATTTCTTTGGCGCTGTCTTTAATGGCTTTTATGCTTACCATTAATTCGCCATCGGGTAATTCTTCCAAATTAATTTTGCCGGAGAATGGCGCCATTTCCTGGCGGCTCTTGGTATCAATGATTAAATCGCCTTTTTTGACTTTGGCGCCGTCTTTAACTAAAATATCATCAATTTCTTTTTTATTAAAACGCCAGGATTCCGTGACTTCTTCTTTGCCGGAAACAATCAGAGATTGTTCTTTGGTTTCTTCATCCATTTTAATGTTCACGAGGCCGTCAAGCGGCGCCATGATGGCTTTATTTTTCACACTGCGCGCTTCAAAAATTTCCTCCACGCGGGGCAGTCCCTGGGTGATGTCAGATTCGGAAGACACGCCGCCGGAGTGAAAGGTTCTCATGGTCAGCTGCGTCCCTGGTTCGCCAATGGACTGGGCGGCGATGATGCCGACCGCGGTGCCGGCTTTAACCGGTTTATTGTAGCCCAAATCCCAACCGTAACATTTGGCGCAGACGCCTCTGGTTGATTCACAGGCCAAAACCGAGCGAATCCTGGCTTCAGTTACGCCCGCTTTATCAATAATTCTCATGGTTTCGTGGTCAATGAGCGCGCCTTTTTTGGCAATTACTTTTCCATTTTTTGGATCTTTGACATCTTCCGCCACCACCCGGCCAAGCAAACGTTTGGCCACCGTGGTATTGATTTCTTCTGAATCAGCTTTGGTGACGAGGAAACTTTCTTTGGTGCCGCAGTCATCATCAATAATGACGGCATCCTGCGCCACGTCAACCAAGCGGCGAGTCAAATAGCCGGCGCTGGCAGTCTTTAAGGCGGTATCGGCCAAACCTTTTCTCGCGCCATGGGTGGAAATGAAATATTCCAAAACATCAATGCCTTCTTTAAAAGATTTGGTCACGGGCAATTCAATAATTTTGCCGGACGGATTAGACACCGAGCCTTTCATGCCGACGAGTTGAATCATTTGGCCCCAGGAACCGCGGGCGCCGGAAGTCATCATGATGTTAATTGGATTACTTTTCATTGGGTTCACGATTTTTTTAGAAACTTCCGTCACCTTGTCTTTGGTGCGCTCCCAAATTTCCACCACTTTAACATAGCGTTCATCATTAGTTAAAAGGCCTTGGTCATATTGGCCCTGGGCTTCGCTCACTTGTTTGACAGCTTCTTTAATTAAAGCTGCTTTTTCCGGCACTTGTGGAATATCGGCAATACCCATGGAGAGGGAGGAGCGGGTGGCGAATTTAATGGCGATCTCTTTCATGTTATCTAAAAATTCCGCGGTCACGGCTTCGTCATATAATTCCAAGCACTTGCCCACCACTTTCAAAATTGATTTGCTGTCCATGGTTTCGTTTAAAAAACGCATTTTTTCCGGTAAAACTTCGTTGAAAAGCAAACGGCCAACCGTGGTTTTAATTTTATGCTCTGGTTTATTGCCACATTTTTTAAGATAAACATCGGACAAACGCACCAAAATTATTTCTTGCAAACCAATAGCTTTGTAATCGTAGGCCAGCATGGCTTCTTCCGGATCGGAAAAAAATTTAAGATGTGCGCCTTCAGCTGGCACATCTTCTTTAATATATGTTAAATAGTAGACGCCGAGCACCAAATCCTGTTTGGGATTAACCACGGGGTCGCCGGTCGCCGGTTTTAAAAGATTTTTGGCTGACAAAATTTTCTCCGCCGCTTCCTTCTTGGCCTGTTCGGTCAAAGGCAGGTGCACCGCCATCTGGTCGCCATCAAAGTCGGCATTAAAAGCAGTACAAACCAAAGGATGCAACTGAATGGCTTTGCCTTCAATCAAAATCGGCTGGAAGGCCTGAATACCCAAGCGATGCAAAGTTGGCGCGCGATTTAACATGACGTGGGCGCCTTTAATCACTTGATCCAAAATATCATAAACTTCAATGTTGCCAGTTTCAATAAAACGGTTGGCGCTCCTAACATTATGGACGCGTTCGCGCTTGATTAATTCGGCAATAATGAACGGACGGAAAAGCTCCAAAGCCATTTGCTTGGGTAATCCGCACTGATGCAATTTTAATTTCGGACCAACCACAATGACGCTGCGGCCGGAATAGTCCACGCGCTTACCGAGCAAATTTTGGCGGAAGCGGCCCTGCTTGCCTTTGAGTGAATCGGCCAAACTCTTTAACATTCTTTTTTGGCCGGTGGAAGCGGTCACGGTTTTGCCCTGGCGGGCGGTGTTGTCAATTAAAGCGTCCACGGCTTCCTGCAACATTCTTTTTTCGTTTCTGACAATCACTTCCGGCGCGTTCAAATCCAATAATTTTTTTAAACGATTGTTGCGGTTGATGACGCGGCGATACAAATCATTCAAATCGGACGCGGCATAACGGCCGCCATCCAGTGCCACCATCGGACGCAAATCCGGCGGCACCACCGGAATAACGGAAAGCACCATCCAATCCGGACCAATACCGCGTTCTTTTAAGCTTTTCAAAAGTTTTAATCTTTTGACTGTCCTGATTTTTTTCTGGCCGCTGGCTTTTTTCTCTTCTTTTTCCAAATCATTAATTTCTTTAGCCAAATCAATTTGAGTCAAAAGTTCTTTAATGGCTTCGGCGCCAATTGACGCCTCAAAAATATGGCCATATTTCAAAGACAAATCATGGTAGGCGGATTCAGAAAGCACGGCTTTCAAAACCAAATCGCGTAATTCTTTTTTGGCCAAATCAGCGGATTCCACCAGTTCTTTCAAATCAATTAATTTTATTTTTTCAATTTCTTCCACCTTGGCAACTTTTTCTTCAGCGCTTAAATTATTATTGTTTCTGGTTTGATTTAATTTGTTTTCCGCTTCGGCTTCAATTTGTTTTTTCTTGGATTTTTGTTCTTCGTCAACTTGCGCCAATGTTTCTTTGCGCAATTCTTCATTGACTTTCGTCACCACGAAATTGGCAAAGTAAACGATTTTTTCCAATTCCATGGGCGACATATCCAGGGCCAAACCGATTTTGGACGGCACGCCGCGCAAAAACCAGATATGCGAAACCGGCGTGGCCAAAGCAATATGGCCAAAGCGTTCGCGGCGCACCATGGCGCGCGTCACTTCCACGCCGCATTTGTCGCAGATAATTCCCTTGTAGCGGATGCGTTTATATTTGCCGCAGTAGCATTCCCAGTCCTTGGTGGGGCCGAAAATTTTCTCGCAAAACAAACCGTCTTTTTCCGGCTTTTGCGTGCGGTAATTGATGGTTTCGGGTTTGGTGACTTCGCCATGCGACCATTCCTTGATTACTTCGGGCGAAGCAACCCTTAAGCGAATGGCGTCAAAGTCAATTTGACTGAAATTATCACTCATAAGATATATTTAAAATTATTTTAATTCCTAAATCATAAATCTTTTATTCACTCTTCTCTCTCACCGCTTCTGCCCGCTCGCTGTTTTCCGAAATCATCCGCGCCCGTTCGCCTTCTTCTCTGTTCCGGTCCATCCGTTTTTCTTCAAGGCGTTTTTCTTCCTGCTCGCTCAAATTCAACATTTTTACAATCTTGCCTTCTTTCATCAATTCCACATCCAAGCCCAAGCCTTTTAATTCTCTTACTAATATATTGAAGGCCTCGGGAATATTGACGCGTTCAATCGGCCGGCCTTTGATGATGGATTCATAAGCTTTACTGCGGCCGGGCACGTCGTCGGATTTGATGGTTAAAATTTCCTGCAAACAATAAGCCGCGCCATAGGCCTCCAGAGCCCACACTTCCATTTCGCCAAATCTTTGTCCGCCGTGCTGGGCTTTGCCGCCCAAGGGCTGCTGCGTAATTAAAGAATATGGGCCGATGGAGCGCTGGTGAATTTTATCTTCCACCATGTGAATCAATTTCATCATGTAAATTTGACCCACGGTCACTTTGTTATCAAATTTCTCGCCGCTGCGGCCGTCATACAAATCAATTTTGCCTTCAATTGGCCAATTAATTTTGGCGAGCTCTTCTTCTATCTGGTTTTCCAAGGGACCGATGAAAGATGGGGCAGCCACGCGGTAGCCAAGGGCTTTGGCCGCGTTGCCAAGATGCGTTTCCAAAACCTGGCCCAAGTTCATACGGGAAATAACACCTAAGGGATTTAAAATAATATCAACCGGGGTGCCATCGGCAAGGTGCGGCATGTCTTCCACCGACACAATTCTGGAAATGACGCCTTTATTGCCATGGCGGCCGGCCATTTTGTCGCCGACCTGAATTTTTCTGATTTGCGCCACGGAAATCTGAACTTGCTTGATGACGCCGGCCATTAATTTATCGCCGTTTTCGCGGCTGAAAATTTTGATGTCCACAACTTTTCCTTGTTCACCATGTTCCAAATACAAGGAAGAATCGCGCACGTCTTTGGCTTTTTCGCCGAAAATGGCGCGGAGCAGTCGCTCTTCCGCGGTCAGTTCGGTTTCGCCTTTGGGCGTAATTTTACCAACCAAAATATCGCCGGATTTTACTTCGGCGCCAATTCTGACGATGCCTTCGGCATCCAAGTTTTTCATTTTTTCTTCGCCCAAATTCGGAATGTCGCGAGTGACTAACTCCGGACCAAGTTTGGTTTCGCGCACGTCAATTAAATAGTCTTCAATATGAATGGAGGAAAAAGAATCAGCGTGAATTAATTTTTCCGAAAGCAAAATGGCGTCTTCATAATTGCCGCCTTCCCAAGGCATGAAAGCCACGAGCACGTTTCGGCCAAGTGCCAATTCGCCGCCGTCGCAAGCCGCGCCGTCAGCCAAAACATCGCCCTTTTTAACTTTATCGCCATGATTAACAATCACGCGCTGGTTCATGCAGGTGGAATGGTTGGAACGGCCGAATTTCAATAAATCATATTTTTCAATATTGCCTTCGCTGTCAGTCACTTCAATAAATTTGCCGGAAACAGAAGACACCACGCCATCGTTTTTGGAGAGAATGACGTGGCCGGAATAACGCGCGGCTGAACCTTCCATGCCAGTGCCCACCAAGGGTGATTCGGGTTTAATCAAAGGCACGGCCTGGCGTTGCATGTTAGAGCCCATCAAAGCGCGGTTGGCATCGTCATGTTCCAAAAACGGAATTAAAGAAGTGGCAATGGAAATAATTTGATTCGGCGCCACGTCCATTAAAGTAATTTCTTTGGTTTCGGCAGTGACTGGTTCGCCCTCTTTTCTGACTTCCGCTCTTTCTTCCACAAATCTGCCGTCTTTATCAACTGGCGTGGTAAAAGCGGTAATGATTTCTTTTTCTTCTTCAAAAGCGTCCAGGTGCACCACTTCGCCGGTTACTTTGCCGTCTTTTACTTTATAATATGGTGTTTCAATAAAACCATAATCATTCACCTTGGCATAAGAAGCCAGGTGGCCGATTAAACCAATGTTCGGGCCTTCCGAAGTTCCAATCGGGCAGATGCGGCCATAATGGGTGCGGTGCACGTCGCGGACTTCAAAACCGGCGCGCTCTCTGGAAAGACCGCCCGGGCCCATGGCCGAAAGCAAGCGCTTGTGTTCCAACTCCGCCAGAGGATTGGTCTGGTCCATGAACTGCGCCAACTGCGAAGACATGAAAAATTCTTTGACCGTGCCAATAACTGGCCGGGCATTAATCAGTTGCGCCGGGGTCAGGGTGTTAATATCCAAAGTGGACATTTTATCAACCACGATGCGCTCCATGCGCATTAAGCCAACTCTAAATCTGTTTTGCACCAACTCGCCAATAGCGCGCACGCGGCGGTTGCCGAGGTGATCAATATCATCGGCTTCTCTTTGCGAAATATTTAATCGGATGACTTCTTTTAAAATATTAACTAAGTCGCTCGGTTTCAAAACGCGGTGTTCGCGATTGATTTCATAAGTATCGCCAAAACGCTTGTTCATCTTGTAGCGGCCAACCGAACCAAAATCATATCTTTCAAAATTGAAAAACATGGCTTCGATTAATTGGCGGGCGTTGTCGGCAGTGGCCAAATCCCCGGGACGAATTCTTTTATAAACTTCCTTAAAGCCGTCGGCTTGATTCTTGGCCGCGTCTTTTTCCAAAGTCGCTTTGATATAGTTTACTTCCGGGTCGGTTTCCACATCTTCAAAAAGTTTAATGATTTCTTCGTCGGTGGAATAGCCAAAAGCGCGCAGCAGCGCGGTTACGGCTACTTTTCTTTTGCGGTCAATTTTGACGGTGATGACATTATTGCTGTTGGTTTCAATTTCCAGCCAGGCGCCGCGGTTGGGAATGACTTTCGCGCCATAATAATTTTTGCGGCGGAAATATTCTGAAGTGAAAAAAACGCCGGCACTGCGGATTAATTGGGAAACGACGACGCGCTCAATGCCGTTAATGACAAAAGTGCCGCGGTCAGTCATGAGCGGAAATTCGCCTAAATAAATTTCTTGTTCTTTTACTTCGCCGGTGCGTTTGTTGACCAGTTTGGCCATGACGCGCAGCGGCGCCTCAAAGGTGGAGTTGCGGGCTTTGGCATGGACTTCGTCAAACTTGGGCGCGTCCAAATAGTAATCGGTGAGATAGAGTTCCAAATCGCGGCCGATGAAATCGCGAATGGGATTGATTTCATCAAATAATTCCTTCAATCCTTTTTCAAAAAACCATTTATAGGAATTTTTTTGAATTTCAATCAAATCCGGCAAAGACTGGATTTGAAAGTTTTCCCGAAAATATTTGCGCGGAGACGTTTGGTGGGAAGAGGACATAATTATATTAAATAAAATAATTTTTATTAAATATTAAAATCCGTTTCTTATTATTCCAGCTCTTTATTCTATTTTTAAATTTCTAATTTCCAATTTCTAATTTCTAAACAATTGGCGCGGAGCGCCAATTTTTAAACATTTAGCATTTGGCATTTCATTGGAAATTGGTAATTGGATATTGGAAATTACTATTCGTATATTCGTCCCGAGTACTCGGGATTCGTACATTTGTAGGAAAGAAAATGTGGATAAATTGCCGCTTTTTACTACCCATTTTAATTTTTGGACACAAAAATATCTCTTCCGGACAAGTTATCCACAGGAAGAGTTGTTTTCCTTTTTATTTGGAGGTTATTTAGTTGTCGCTGCCGGCATAGTTTTTGGCTAACTTTAGCGAAAAAATCGCTATTTTTGGGCAGAATTATCGCCAAATGGCGAATTCAATATAAATATGATAGCATAGCCAAAAAAAGGTGTCAAATTAAAAAACATTCCTGTTTTTAAGCAAAGATGTTTTAGATAATTAGGCCTTTTATTTAAATTTCCTATTTAACTTGAAAACCGTCAGCTTTGCCATCAACATAAACTTTAAATCTCATGCCGACATCAGTATCTTTTATGATATATCCGGTTGTAAAATCCATAAGATTACCGCCATTAATAATTCCTGACGCCGCAATGGTATCGTCTTCTCTCACGATTGACCAATTATGCGTGCCTGGCATATTCAAAATTTGTATACCCACGCCCCAACCAACTTTAAAATTATTGGCATTACCGCCACGCCAAGATATCCAATCAATATATGGTATGCTTGGATCGGGGTTATAGGGACGGGCATAAATGGTGCCCTGTCCTCCGGCCAAGGCGGGCGAGACAATTAGAAACAAACTCATTAAAACAACAAAAAGTGTTGTTATTTTTTTCATAGTGCCTATTCTTTTTTGGCGATAAGCGTGTTTAGTCTTATCCCCAAAATTAATTGTTAGTTCCTTATTTTACCTTTCTCCAAGACAGCTTGTCAAATCAAATTTGACTTTGTCAAATTTGTCCTGAGCGAATCCGCCAAAGTTTTGCGGAGCAAAATTTAGGCGGAGAAGTTGAAGAATCTCTTGTTATATCTCCCCGGCCAAAGCAATGATGGCCTCGGCGTCGTCATTTTCCTCGGCTTTGTTTTTTTTAAGCGCGCCGCATTTTTGGCATTGATGAATAATATCAAAATTACCCGACCTGGTTTCGATTTCAATCGGCTCCATCATTCCGCCGCAGCTTTCCGCCCTGTCTCCCGGATTAATGTCCACGTGTTTGCTCCACAAACATTTGGGGCAATGGTTGGTATAGCCGGTGCCAATCACTTCCGCACCGCAATGGCCGCAGATAAAATTTTCTTTTAGTTTTATAAAATTCGCGTCAGACATATTTTTGTGGGTGTCATCCTGAGGAGGATCCGCCAGTTGGCGGAGACGACGAAGGATCCCCTGCGAACTTGGGCAAACTTAAAATTCATTATCTTATCCATATTTCACGGGATCCTTCACCCCGATTGCGATCGGGGTTCAGGATGACAATGTGGTCTGTAAATAACCATTAATGAATTCCTTTGCCTCCATTACTTTCTTCCCTTCCGGCTGGAGCTTTTTAATTTCCAATAATTTCCTGTCCCCGCCGGCGACAAAAAGTTTCCCATTCTCGGCAAATAATTCTCCTGGTGTATGTTTCTCGTTTTTTTCATCAACTAGAAACAGTTCTATAAATTTTATTTTTATGTTTTCTTGTTTTAATGCTTTAATGCTTTCATGCTTTAATGCTTTCATGCTCGCAAACGCCCCCGGCCACGGCCAAAACGCCCGCCACTGGTTATAAATTTTTTTGGCTGGTTTATTCCAGTCAATTTCGCCGTCGCTTTTTTTAATAATCTTGCAAAACGTCGCTTTTGTATGGTCCTGTTCCGCTGGTTTGATTTTATTACTAAGATAATCAGGAATAATTGTTAGTAAAAAATCTCCGCTAGCCTGCGCCAGTTTTTCTGAAAGTATTTCGTAGGTGTCGTCATTGGAAATTGGAAATTGGAAATTGGAAATTATCGCACCGTGATCCATTTTCTCATCCATCTTCATAATCGTCACGCCGGTTTCTTTCTCGCCATTTAAAAGCGCGGATTGAATCGGCGAAGCCCCGCGATATTTTGGCAAAAGCGAGGGATGAATATTCAAACAGCCAAATTTCGGCAAATCCAAAAATTTTTGCGGAATAATTTTGCCGTAGGCCGCGACGATAAATAAATCTATAAAATCAGCAGCAGTGGCGACTGGTGAATTTTCCGTCGTTATCCCCTCCTTTCGAAGGAGGGGTGAGCCGATAGCAATCGGCTCGGGGTGGTTGTCGTTTCCAATTACAACCCCTCTGCCCTGCGGGGCACCTCCCCTTCGAAAGGGGAGGATACTCTGTAATTCATTATAAAATTCCTCGTCCAGCTTTTCCGGCTGCAAAACTTTTAATCCATTTTTCTCTGCTAAAATTTTCACTGGCGGGGCGGTCAAAATTTGTTTTCTGCCCACGAGTTCGTCGGGTGTAGTCACCACAGCCAAAATTTCATAACCCCTGTCGGCTATGATTTTTTGGAGTACGATTTCCGCAAATCTCGGCGTGCCAAAAAAGATGATTCGCATATAATTTATCCCGAGTGACCCACCTAAGTTTTTGCGGGAGCAAAAATTTTGGCGGGGAGCCGAGGGATCTCGGTTATTTTATACATACTAAATTTATCATTTCTGACTGATAAAATCAACTTAATCTCGTCTTTTTTGTTTAATTTTGGTATGATATTAACATCCCTAATTTATAGATGAGAGATCCCTCGACTCGTCGCTCTTGCTCCTCGCTCGGGATAAACTACAGAAACTATTATGCCATTCATTCTCATTAATAAACCCGTCGGCCCGACTTCGCATGACATGATTAATAAATTGCGAAAAATTACGGGCATCAAGAAAATCGGCCACGCAGGCACGCTTGACCCTTTTGCCGAAGGCCTACTTTTGGTTGCCATCGGCCGCGAATCAACGAGAGAAATTTCCAAATTTGTGGGGCTGGATAAAAAATATCTGGCCACGCTGAAACTCGGGGTAGTGTCTGATACATTTGATAAAACCGGAAAGATTTCTATCCTCCCCTTTCGAAGGGGAGGTCTCCGACAGCAGTCGGAGGGAGGGGTTGTAATCGGAAATGACAACCACCCCGCCTTGCTCCCGCTCGGCACCCATCCTTCGAAAGGAGGGGATATTCCGCTAATCGGATTAACAAAAAAAGAAATCGCAAAAACTCTAAAAAAATTTCTGGGCGAACAAGACCAGCTTCCGCCCATGTTTTCCGCCAAACAAATTAATGGCAAAAGATTATATCAGCTGGCGCGGCAAGGCAGAGAAGTTGACCGCCCAACCCACAAAATTAATGTTTATAAAATTAAATTGATAAAATATCTCCCAAAGAAAAATGAATTAATTTTAGAAGTCAGCTGTTCTTCCGGCACCTACATTCGCGCGTTGGCCCATGACATCGGCCAAGCGCTTGGCACTGGCGCTTATCTGGAAAAACTAATTCGCACCGAAATCGGCAAATATAAAATTAAAAAAGCCGTGAAATCAGAAAAACTTACGGTAAAAAATTGGGAAAAATTTTGTTTTTAATAAAATATAATTCTGTTTTTTAATCTAATTTGTCGTATGTATATGACGATCGTCATTAGCATCCGACAAATATTTTGATAATTTTATACCAAAATAAAAATCACTCCAATAAATTGGGGTGATTTTTATTTATAATTTATTAGTATTATTCGCTTATCATTCGCACTATTAGCATTTTATTGCTCCCGTGAGGAGTTTCACCCGCCCACCTTTTGTCCCCGGTAGGAATCGAACCTACATTGCAAGCTCCGCAAGCTTGCGTCCTATCCATTGAACGACGAGGACAAAAAGG
>JAQTPI010000009.1 GCA_028748975.1 Patescibacteria group bacterium
TTAAATGAAACGTGATTGATTTTTGAATTGGGCAGTAAGTCGTTTACTCCCCTAAAAGTTATTGCTTGGCAGAGCTTATAAAAGTCAACCAAACAATAACATTTTGAGGAGCAAGATAGTAATTTATTCCAAGCGATCCCGAGTACTCGGGAGAGCCGAGGGATCTCTACCGTTTGTCATTCCGGCCTCCGAACCGGAATCCAGGAATTATTTTTCTGGATCCCGGGTCACGGCCCGGGATGACAAGTTTTGGACCAATTCAGCTCAAATATCCAAAGAGAGTGAAACGGATCAATTATTGTAATTATTTAAATCCGCCATCTCTCTTCTCTTTGGGTATTTAAGCTAAATTTTTATCTTTTCTATATTATGTAATTATAGCAAACCTACAGAACTTGTCAAGTGGATAACTTGCCTTAATTAGGTATTTATTATCTAATTTAGGTGATTTTATCTAATTATACTATGATTTGACAGCTCTGTCAAACAATTACGTAATAAAAAAACATGTCATTTTTAACACTTTTTGGCTAATATAAGCCATTTTTGCCCTTTTCGCCAAAAAAACCAGTTTTTTTTGGCGAAAACAGTGTTTTTGGCTAACCTTAGCCAAAAACACAAAAAAAGTGCCATTTTCCAAAAAAACCAGTTTTCTGTGGTATAAGGTATTTGGCAGTTTATCCCGAGCGAGGAGCCCCGAGTACTCGGGACGACGAGCCGAGGGATCTCGAGAGGTTTTGCGCTACAATGTTCCACGTGGAACATTTTTGTTATCCTCCCCTTTCGAAGGGGAGGTGCCCCGACAGCAGTCGAGGGCGGAGGGGTTGTAATGCTGTTTACCGCAACCACCCCGGCTCGGCCTAAAGGCACTCGCCACCCCTCCTTCGAAAGGAGGGGATAGAACACGAGTTATCCCCCAGAATGGCCCAAAAAGGGGACTTGTCCACACTTTGTCTACACTGGCGTAGACAAACAAGTTTAGTAACCAATATTTGTCCAGACCTGTGTAGACGTTTTTTAATTAATGTTCCACGTGGAACAATTTGTCTATAAAAAAATATTATTTTATAAAGCCTTTTTTTTAGCTAATATTAGCCAAAAAGTAGCAAAACTCAACATACCGGTTTCAAACCCGTATCACCGGTTTCAAACCTGTAATACCGGTTTGCAATCCGTATAAAACTATGCTAAAATTAATATAGACCATCAAAAACGCATGGATTCCGGGTCAAGCCCGGAATGACAAGTGATGAGATCCCCCGGTTCGTCCCGAGTAATCGGGACTTCGCTCGGGATAAACTTAAAAAAATGGAAAACCAAAACAAAAACCAAACCAAAACAGAACGCTTTAAAAAACTGGCCGAAGCCCGGACCAATCATGTCTTAAAAGCGCTCAAAATTCTCGGCAATTGCGCCAACCGCAGTTTGTATGACTATGAAGACGAAGAAGTTCGCAAGATTTTTCGCGCCATTAATGAAAAAATAGAAGAAACTAAAGGTAAGTTCAAGTATTCGGAAAAGGAGTTTAGATTATAATAAAAATTGATAATTGATAATTAAAAATTAGGCGGCAACCCCGCCTTTTAATTTTGGGGAAAAAAAGGTAGAATAATAAAAGAGAAATAAGGAAATAGGGATATAATGAAATAATGAATTGTTTATATATCCTTATATCTTTATATCCTTATTATTTAAACAACGAGATCCCTCGGCTCCCCCGAGTACTCGGGGTCGCTCGGGATAAACTAAAAAATATGAACACCTACGACACCATTATTCTAGGCGGGGGACCCGCCGGCGTGGCCGCGGGAATCTATGCCGCGCGCAAAAAAGTAAAAACACTTTTGATTTCCGAACATCTGGGCGGACAATCCACCGTTTCCGCTGTGATTGAAAATTGGATCGGCGACATCAAGTTGTCCGGCTTTGATTTATTGAAAAAATTGGAAAACCATCTGCGGGCGCAAGAGGGGATTGAAATAATTACTGCTGAAAAAATTATGGCAGTGAAAAAAGAGGGCAAAAATTTTTCCGTGGCCACTGACAAAAATAATTATCAAACCAAAACTGTCATCGTGGCCACCGGCGCCAAACATCGGCAACTGGGCGTACCGGGCGAAGACCAATTCGCTGGCAAAGGCGTAGCCTATTGTTCCACCTGCGATGCGCCCATGTTTAAAAATAAAGACGTGGTGGTGGTGGGCACTGGCAATTCTGGTTTGGAAGCAGTCATAGATCTTTTGCCTTACGCCAATAAAATTTATTTGATGGATGTTTTGGAAAAAATTTTTGGCGAGGAAACTTTAGCGGAAAAAATAAAGTCCGAAAAAGTAGAAATGCTACTCGGCACCAAAATTAAATCAATTGAAGGCAGTCAGTTTGTAGAAAAAATTATTTATGAAAATATAAAGAGCGGGGAAGTGAAAGAAATTCCGGCGCAAGGCATTTTTGTGGAAATTGGCATGACGCCCAATTCCGACTGTGTTAAAGATTTGGTCAAATTAAATAAGGCCAAAGAAATTGAAATTGATCATAAAAATATGGCCACCTCCGTGCCGGGAATTTTTGCCGCGGGCGACGTGACCGATGTGTTATTCAAACAAAGCAGCGTGGCTTCTGGGGAAGGGGTAAAGGCGGCGTTGGCAGCATGTGGGTACCTAGGTAATAAGTAATTTTGTTGGTTGTCATCCTGACGACCCCGATGAACATCGGGGGAGGAAGGATCTCGTACGAGATTCCTCCGCCACTGTCGCGGCGTTCGGAATGACAACCACAAAAGTTTTGTGATATAATATAGATATGAACTTCCGTCACGAACACAAATTATGGAAACAGGGCTACGACCTCATCGTTGGCCTCGACGAAGCCGGCCGCGGTTCTTGGGCCGGGCCCTTGGTGGCTGGCGCGGTGGTTTGGCCGCGCGGATTTAAAAAAGTTGACGGCCTGAATGATTCCAAAAAACTAACGCCCTCCGCCCGCGAAAAATTATTTCTGCAAATCGTAAAAAATTGTCTGGGTTGGGCTGTGGGCATCGTGCCCCACACCCACCTTGATGAAGTCGGAGTTTTGGAAGCCAATCGCGAAGTTTTTCGCCGGGCTTTGGAAAATTTAGGTCTTACCCCGCACTATGTTTTGGTTGATGGCGTGAAAATTTTTGAGCCCGCGGTGCCGCATGAATTTATAATTCGGGGCGATGGCAAAATTGCGAGCATTGCCGCGGCCTCAATTGTGGCTAAAGTTGTGCGCGACAGAATGCTCGCGCAATTCAGTAAAGATTACCCGGAATATAATTGGCATAATAACAAAGGTTATGGCACGGAAGAACACCGCGCCGCTCTTGATCAGTTTGGTTTATCCGAACTTCATCGTTTAAGTTTTTTACCAATGAGAGAGATTTGTTAAGTGATAAAAAATAAAGATAACGACGGGATTCCAACTCGTCTTTTTTGTTTGAATAAATAAACTGAAGGTGTTAAAATTAAGAAACAGGGAGTTGAAAAAAATGGATAAAAAATTAACGAGAAAGTTTATGAACCTTATGATTTGACGAAGGAAGAGATAAAAATTATTGAGGAAAAATAAACAAATAACAATATGGAAAAATGTAAGTGTTATAAAAATGAGAATAAAAAAGATGGTCTGTGTCAAAAATACAAAAGTAAAATTGACGGTTTAAGTGTGCATTGTTCTGGATTCTGGACGGAAGATAAAATTAGGCATTTTAAACATTATGCCGAAATGTTTTCTACTGGAATGAAAAATAAGTGGCAGGGGCGCTTATATTATATTGATTTATTTGCAGGACCGGGAAAGTGCATTATTAGGGAGAACCAAAAGGAAATAGATGGTACTTGTTTAGAGGTTGCATCTTTAAAAGACAAGTTTAAAAAGTATTTTTTTGTTGATAAAAACATTACTTGTATTGAGGATTTGAAAAAAAGACTTGAGAAACACAACAACATAGAATATTATAATGACGATTGTAATATTGCTATAAAGAAAATTGTTGAGGAGATTCCTGATAATTCATTGAGTTTGGCCATAGTTGATCCTGATAGTTTACAATTTCATTTTAATTCTTATAAAGAATTAGCTAAAAGGAAGATTGATTTAATCGTTAATTATCCAATATGCCCCGTTGGAAGAGCTTTTTCTTCCGTTTTAAGTAAAAAGAGTAACTCTGTAATTTTAGATAAATTTCATCCGGGATGGAGGGATGTAGTTGATGTAAACAAAAAATCTTGGAGAATGGCAATGGGAGATTTAATTAAAGATTATATTAATAAAATAGAGAGGTTAGGATATTATTCAAATTCAGTAAAGGCCCCTTTCAAAAATGATAAAAACGCTACTATGTATTACTTGCTTATGTTTAGTAAGGATAAAAGAGGTATTGAATTTTGGGATAAAATAATAAATTCTTTTAAGAAAAAGAAATCACTACAACCCATGTTTTAAATTTTGGTATAAAAGTGATATAATTAAGGTATAAATATCCACCATGCTTAAAATAACCCGAAAATCGCTATTATACAAAAGTGCTGTGGAATACGCTGATTATTGCATCAATCACGTTGAGGGTTGTTCACACGGCTGTAAATTTCCTTGCTACGCCATGAATATGAAAAAGAGATGCGGCGTGATTAAGGATTATCAGGATTGGATTAGGCCAAAAATCGTAGAAAATGCGTTGGAACTTCTGGACAAAGAAATTCCAAAATTAAAACACAAAATCAAGGTTGTGCATCTTTGCTTTACTACCGACCCCTTCATGTATGGGCAAAAAGAAGTTTGTGATTTAACCTTAAAAATAATTGAAAAGTTGAATAAAAATGGAATTCGGTGCACGGTTTTAACCAAAGGAATTTACCCGAAGGAATTAACTGACACTAAAAAATACAGTGTGGAAAATGAATATGCGATAACTCTGGTTTCATTGGACGAAAAATTTAAAAAGAAATTTGAGCCATACACGGCGCCGTATGAACAAAGAATCGAGGCATTGAAATATTTACATAGCTATGGTTTAAAAACATGGGTGAGTATGGAACCGTATCCGACGCCAAATTTAGCGCCAGACCAAAAATTAAAAAATATTTTAGAAAAAGTTAAATTTGTTGATAAGATTATTTTTGGCAAACTGAACTATAATGTAAAAATAACCGAATTTGAAGATAACAAAAATTTTTATGACAATTGCGCCAAAATAGTGATTGATTTTTGTAATAAAAATAAAATTAAATATCATATTAAATACGGCACGCAGTCTATGGTGGAAGAAAAAGAAACTGAAGATATTTTTTATAAGCCAAAATTTTATACTAATTTGGTGCCGCAGTTGGGCATTTAGATTAAAACAGGGGTAAAAATATATGTTTCATAGTAAAGTTCCGGGCGGGAACGAACTTCTTAACCCGGAAAAAATTCTAAAGGACGAACTCGGCTTGACCTCCGGCGCCTATGTCGGTGATTTTGGCTGCGGCGGCGCGGGCTATTTTGCCATTCAAGCCGGAAAAATCGTTGGCGACAGCGGCCTGGTTTATGCCGTGGACATTTTGCAGCCGGTTTTGAAAAACATTGAAAGCCGCGCCAAAGAATTAAATTTGAACAATATCAAACTAGTCTGGTCTAATTTGGAAAAATTTGGCGCCTGCAAAATTAATAACGAGAGTTTGGATTTTGGCCTGATTATTAATGTTCTTTTCCAAAATAAGGACAAAAAAACAATTTTAAAAGAGGTGGCGCGCATGATTAAGCCCTTGGGCAAACTTTTGGTGGTGGATTGGAAAGAGGGCCGCTTTCCACTTGGCCCGCGCCCGGACGATAAGCTCTCGGCTGAAGCCATTGTTACCTTGACCAATGAATTTGGCCTGAAATTGGCAAAAAAATTTGAAGCCGGGCAGTACCACTACGGACTTGTATTTGAGAAATTCTAGGATTAGGTTATCCACTTGCATGGTTTTGTGGAATAGATTAAGATAGTGGTAAATAAAATAATAGTCGTTGGTCGTTATACGGCATCGCGGCCCGGTTCGTCAGTAGTTGATCGTTAGACGGCCGTAAAACCACAACCTATAACGATACGGGTGGCGACGCCGTACAACGCCTAACTAAACCATAAACATGAATCTACTTTTTGAAAATCTCAAAAATCTTTTTACTCTGAAATACTGGTTCACCTTAAACCCCGAGCCGTTTTTGCCCGTGGTTTTAAATATTTTGTATGTTGTTTTTGGCTTGATGATCATTGCCGGCCTGGCCGCGAAAATCATGAGTAAAAAACACGCCGACTATCCGCCGACGAGAAAAATTTTTGAAAAATTTTATTATCTTTTGGCCTCCTTGGGCGTGGCGGGGTTGCTTTTGGTTTTTTTCCGCTCGGTTCGCGCCTACCTTCTTGGCGCGCCATTTTTGATGCTTTTTTGGCTGATTATTCTTTTGGTCTGGTTGTATTTTGTCTTGCGCTACGTCTTTATCAAAGTGCCGAAATTGAAGGAAGAGATTGAGATGAAGCGAGAGTTGGAAAAGTATTTGCCGTAATTTTTTTGGTTGTCATCCTGACGACTCCGAGGCCTCGGGGGAGGAAGGATCTCGTACGAGATCCCTCGTCCCGAGTATTCGGGACTCGGGATGACAAACACACAACCCCATGCCCTCCAGCCAGGTGAGTAAAATTTATAAAATTATTTCCCTCATCGCCTGTTCTTTTCTGGCGATTTTTTGTTTTGGAAAAAGTGTCTGGGCAGGTGAGGCAACCACAACTGTTTATATAAATGAAATCTGTCCAAATCCAGAAAATAGTGATGATGGTAATGAGTGGATAGAAATTTTTAATAGCGGCGATACAAATATAAATTTATCAGGGTGGGAGTTATCATATGGAAAAGACGAAGCAAGCAAAAAATTTTTTATGTTTGGTGATATTATTCTTAGCCCAAATTCAACATCTTCTTATTATATTCTAAGGGGTATGCCCAGAGGTTTTTTAAATAATAGTGGTGGCATAGCCGAACTTTATCAACCCGACAGAAAATTACTAATGAATACGGGTTATGATGGCGCTGCATCAGGTAATGAATATTGCTGGGCCCAGGACGCCGACAAAACTTTTAAATGGACAAAAAAATGTACGGAAGGTGCTGTAAATGAGATTATTCCAATAACAACACCACCAAATGATGGTAGTACTGGCGGCGGGGGTGGCGGTGGCGGCAGTAGCTCCAGTTCTTATTCTGGCGACAGCGGCGGTTATGTCGGCTACATCGTTGATCCCAAACCCAATCTCACTTCCGGTTTTGAAGACCGGGTTTTAATTACGGAAATTTTACCAAATCCTTTGGGCATTGACGACGGCGAGTGGATTGAAATTTATAACACCAGCACCGATGATTTTGTTTTAAATAACTGGAAATTGCGCGATAATCAAAACGAATATTTAATAAACAATATTAAATTGCCAGCCAAAACATTTTTACTTTTTCCCAAAAGCGAAACTAAATTAACTTTAAATAATGGTGGCGATTTCGTGGAATTAATTGATTGGGACAAAAAAGTCGTGGCCCGCGCCGAATATAAAACAGCCGCGCCGGAAAACCAAAGCTATAATTTGTGTTATGGCAAATGGCTCTGGCTGGAAAATAAAACGCCGGGCGCGAGCACTGTTTGTCCGCCGCCAAATAAGTTACCCGTGGCTTTTTTTGAACCGACCACCGAAGATTTTTCCATCGGCGGCGAAGTACTTTTGGATGCCAATGAAAGTTTTGATGAAGACGGACAAATTATGAAATACACTTGGCAATTCGCCAAGGAGGTAGAAGAAATTGATCATTGGCGAAAAGAGAAAATTTTTGAGACAATCATTCCGGCTTTTAAATTTAAATTTTTATCCGGCGGCAAGCAAAAAATAACCTTAACGATAACCGATGATTTGGGCGGCGAGGATAAATTTTCTTTAGAAGTTTCGGTTGCCGGTGAAGAAGAAAAAACCAGCGAAGCAAATAAAAACAATCAAACCACTAATAAAAAATCAACCGGATATTTTGCGCCGGTGGATTTGGAAAACGTCCGGGAAATGGAAAAAGGAATTAAAATTTTGGTAACTGGCGTGGTGGCGGTGGAGCCGGGAATTTTGGGCGCTGACCAATTCTATTTGGCCGGTTCTGGCATCCAAGTATATTTTTCCAAAAAAGAATTTCCTATTTTGGCGGTGGGCGACAAAATTCAAGTTGCCGGCACCTTGGCAACCTATTACAATGAAACACGTCTCAAAATTGCCAACCAAAATGATATTAAAATTTTAAGTCAAAACAATGAAGCTCCTATTCCGCATAAAATTGGGCTGGATGAAGTGGGCGAAGAATATGAAGGGTCGCTCGTGACTGTGGTTGGTGACATTACTGAAATTAAAGGCAGCTATCTTTGGCTGGATGATGGCTCGGGCGAAGCGCGCGCCTATCTTAAAAAAACCACCAACATTGACTTGAATAAACTGGATTTGAAAGTCGGTGACCACCTGACTTTAACTGGTATTGTTTCTGAAACCACAGCCGGCTACCGAATTTTGCCGCGCTATGAAAGCGATTTTAGGGTGGGTAAAACTTTGGGTACGGCCACCAAGCGTGAGGCCAAATCTCGCTGGCCCTATTATGTTTTTCCAGCGCTTCTGGCTGTGGTGCTTGTAATTGGAGGGATTTTGTGGAAGAATAAGAGAGATAAGCAAAAACATGATGAAGAAATTGTAAAATTTTGATATAAAAGACAGTCTTCTGTTTTTAATCAGCAGAATAATAGGGATATAAGGATATAGGGATATAATAAAGTTAAGAATAATAAATTTATTTCTTTATATCCTTATTTCCTTATTTCTAAAATTCTATGCGTTTTGATATAATTACCATCTTTCCAACCCTCTTTGATTCTTTCCTCAACGAGAGTTTAATCAAAAAATCTGTTGATAAAAAAATCAACCGTTTTTTAATTCATGATTTAAGAAAATGGGCCAAAGGCAAACACCATCAAGTTGACGATCGGCCGTTTGGCGGCGGCGCGGGGATGGTTTTGATGGCGGAGCCGATCATTAAAGCATTAAAGCATATTAGCATTAAAGCATTAAAACATAAAAACAAAATAACAAATAACAAACAACAAATAACAAACAACAAAACACTAACCATTTTACTTTCTCCGGCAGGGAAACAGTTCAACCAAAAAATGGCGGAAAAATTTTCCAAGTATGACCAAATAATTTTTATTTGCGGGCGCTATGAAGGCATTGACGCGCGGGTGGAAAAATTTGTGGATGAAAAAATTTCCATCGGCCCCTATGTTTTAAACGGCGGGGAAGTGGCGGCGATGGTCATGATAGAAGCGGTGGCGCGCTTGCAACCTGGCTTTGTCGGAAATTGTGAATCATTAAAAGAAGAAAGTTTTAATAATGATAAAAAAGAATATCCGCAATACACTCGCCCGGAAGTTTTAGCAGTCAATAATAAAAAAATGAAAGTTCCACCGGTACTAATGTCCGGCGATCACAAAAAAATTAAAGAATGGCGGGAGAAGAATTCTAAAAAATAATTATATGTCATCCCCGCCCCGTATCAAGTACGGGGTAAACTCCGGCGGGGATCTTACAAAACAATAAAATAAGATTCCCGCTTTCGCGGGAATGACACAGAAAAACAAAACCCCCGAGTACTCGGGGGTTTTTTGATTTTATTTTTTTTCAAAAATTATTTCAACGCATCCTTCAAAGTTTTGCCGGCTTTGAATTTGGGAACTTTTACCGCCGCGATCTGGATTTTTTCCGAAGGATTGCGCGGATTAACGCCGACGCGCGCCGCTCTTTGTTTGGCCGAAAATGTGCCAAAGCCGGTCAGGGCGACTTCCTCGCCTTTTTTCAGTTCATTGATGACCGTGCCTTCAAAAAGGTTCATGATTTTTTCCACCAGAGATTTTTCCGCGCCGGCTGCTTCAGCCATGGCACTGACGAGTTCGTGTTTATTCATAGTTTTTTACGAAGCGCCGATTAATCGGCGCTTAAAATTATTTTTCTTAGTTTAAGTATAGCATACTTTTACTAAATTCCAAATAACAAGCACCAAATAACAAACAAATCTCAAATTCTAAATTCCAAATAATAAACGGTTGGCGCGGAGCGCCAATCTTTTAGGATTTAGGATTTGGTGCTTGGAATTTGTTTGTATTTTGGAATTTGTGGTTTGGTGCTTGGCGTTTAGCCAGTTGTGGATAACTTTTTGGAAAATAACCAATTTTTTTAGAAATCGGCGGTGGATAATTTTTTTGAAAAACAGAAGATTTGTCTTGTGGGCGCGGGCGCGGACAAAGCCCGGCGCCTGCGCCCAAAATTTTATTTGGCTAAGGTTAGCACAAAAAAAATCGTCAAAAAATAACTGAAAATTTTTCTAAAAATCAGCCCGCCAATTAAGATAAATTCCAAGTTTTTCATTTGACTTGATTTTTAAACCATGCTATAATTAAAGTGTAGGCAGGAACTATCCACGCATAGCCGCCTATTAATGGTTCTTTCCGCCATCTTTGAGCGGGCAAAACAAAAACAAAGAGAACATCGATGTTTCCTTTTAGGAAACAAAAAACCTCTTTACTGTTTTAAACGCTGTATCGACACAGCCGCAAAACAAAAAAACAAAAACAAAACTGTAGGTTTTCATTTCGTGCTGCGAAATGGAGATATTACAATAAAATGGTAAAAAGGGGTTCCGCTAACATGTCGAATAACGGACACACAAAACTTATAGGTAACAAAATGTAGGATTGAGCACACCCGCGCATCTATAAAAAATAGATTTGCAGGCGTGCTCAAGCCTGCTGGACCTATAGGCCTGAGCACTATTTTTCTTAGTGGGTTACAAATAATTTTTTAATTGAATCCATTACAGATGATAGTGCTCTTTTATTTGGAAAAAAATTATCAGCTGTTTATTCGGCCTACGCTCCCCAACAACCCTTTAGACGCTCCGGCGAATAAACTCTTATCTTTTAGAAGATGATAAAAAACAAGAGTTTACCCGCCGGAGTATTAAAAGACCTCCAGGGAACGAAGGCGGGGAAATTAACTACCTACTTGAAACAAAAAATTAGATAGAGTATAATATATAGGTAAGGAAGATAATTAAATTGAAGGGGCAGGTTTGCTGCTTTCTACAATAAAATGGAGTTTTATGCCGTTAAATAAAACACAATTAAAAGAATTTGAAGAACTTCTAAAAAAACGCGCGGTGGAAATCCGGGCGGATTTATCGGACTTCAGCCATGAAGATAAAAAAGCCACGGAAAAAAATTTCGTTTCCAATTTTCCCGATTATGGTTCCAGTGAAGATGAGAATGCCCAAGAGGTTTCGGCCTATGAAGACCGGCTGTCAGTGGAAGGCACGCTGGAAAGGGAATTGCGCGACATTGATTCCTCTTTGAAAAAAATCAAAGAGGGAACTTATGGCGTCTGCAAATATTGCGGCAAAGACATTGGCGAAGCGCGTTTGCGCGTGCGGCCTGCATCTTCCGCCTGCGTGGAATGCAAAAAAAAGTTTAAGGGAGAGAAATAGTATTAATGAATAATGAATAATGAATAATGAATAAACTCTTTAATATGGAGATAAAAAATAAAAATTTATTTTTTGGTGCCGGCCTATTGGGACTGGCATTTTTTATTGCCGACCGGATTCTAAAAAATCTGGTTTTGGCCGGCCGGATTTTCGGCCTGAAAAATTATGGCCTAGCGCTCTCCATAAATTTTAGCGGAAAAATTTGGGAAATTATTTTTTGGATTTTAGCCACCGCGGTGATTTTTTTGTTAGGATATCTTATAATAAAAAATATTTGTCATCCTCGCGAAAGCGGGGATCCAGAAAAAATAATTCCTGGATCCCGGGTCAAGCCCGGGATGACAACAACCCTACTTCTTACTTCTTACTTCTTGCTTCTTTTCGGCGCGGCCAGTAATTTATTAGATCGTATCAAATTCGGCTATGTGATTGATTATCTTAATTTTCATTTCTTCTATAATAATCTCGCGGATATTATGATTTGGGCGGGGATTATAATCTATTTGGTTGGGGTCTGGTATAATAGAAATAAGCAAAACACAAAACTCAATTAACAAAACTCAAGAAAAAGAAAACAGAAATTAGAAATCAGAAAACAGGGAAACCCTGATTACTAATTTCTGATTTCTGATTACAAACCATGGCCCTTGCTTCTTGTTTATTGTGTTTTGAGTCTTAAGTTTTATGTCTAGTAAAATTCTCTCCGCGGCCACGGTCGGCCTGGATTCCCAAGTAATTGAAGTGGAAGCGGATTTTGGCGGCGGGCAGGGCGGACTTTTCATTATTGTCGGCCTGCCTGACACGGCCGTGCAGGAATCCAAAGAACGCGTCTGGTCAGCCATTAAAAATTCCGGCCTAGAGTTCGCGCGCTCAAAAATCGTGATCAATTTGGCGCCGGCTGACCTTAAAAAAGAAGGCCCGGCCTATGATTTACCCATTGCTTTAAGCATTTTAATGGCCGCGGGCATGCTGGTGGTGGGCGATGACGACAAAAAAGCGCTCTATTTGGGCGAGCTGTCTTTGGATGGCCACTTACGCCCGATTGCCGGCGTTTTGCCCGTGGCCATTATGGCGCGCGAAAAGGGCATTAAAAGAGTTTTTGTGCCGGAAGCCAACGCCGAAGAAGCAGCCTTGGTTGATGAAATTGAAGTTTTGCCGGTTTCTTCTCTGACGCAATTGGTTTTGTATTTGCGGGGCGAGGTGTCAATTGAGCCGAAAAAAACAATAGAAAACCTGAATAATTATCCGAGCGCGGATTACGGCATTGACATGTCGTTTGTTAAAGGCCAGGAACATGCCAAACGTGCTTTGGAAATCGCCGCGGCTGGCGGACATAATGTTTTGCTTTCCGGCCCGCCAGGTTCTGGCAAAACCATGCTGGCGCGCGCCTTGCCTACCATTTTGCCGGCCATGACGCGGGCGGAAGTTTTGGAAGTAAGTAAAATTTATTCCATTGCCGGCAAATTGACCAAAGATAAACCCTTAGTTGTAGAGCGTCCTTTTAGGAGTCCGCATCATACCTCGAGCGGCGTGGCCTTGGTTGGCGGCGGAACTTTCCCCCGGCCGGGTGAAATTTCTCTGGCGCACCGCGGCATTTTATTTTTGGATGAATTTCCGGAATTTACGCGCGCTGTTTTGGAAAATCTGCGGCAACCACTAGAAGACGGCGTGATTACGGTTTCGCGCGCGCAGGGCACTATTACTTTTCCCGCGCGCTTCACTTTAATCGCGGCGCAAAATCCCTGCCCCTGCGGCTATTATTCTGATCCGGAACGGCGCTGTATTTGCGCGCCCACGCAAATTATTAAATATCAAAAAAGAATTTCCGGGCCGCTTTTGGACAGAATTGATCTACATATTGAAGTGCCGCGGATTAAATTTGAAAAATTAACCAGTGAACTCTCCGGCGAAACTTCGGAGGAAATTCGCGCTCGGGTGGAAATTGCCCGCGCCAAACAAACTGAACGTTTTAAGAATTTAAATATCAAAACCAACGCGGAAATGGGCGCTAAAGAGATGAAAGAATTTTGCAAAGTGGATGAGCAGACGCTTTTATTATTAAAAAATGCGGTGCAACAACTGAATTTATCAGCGCGCGCCTATCATCGCGTTTTAAAAACCAGCCGCACCATCGCGGATTTATGTGGCGCGGAAACAATCGTCCTCGCCCACGTGGCCGAAGCGCTGCAGTATCGCACCAAGATTGAATAATTATTCATTAACGAATTGTGAATTAACGAATTAAAAATAAAAATCCCGATTTAAAAAATCAGGATTTTTTGTTTTAAAATTATACAGTTTAATTTAAACTTTTAAAATAATCGGAAACAGCCATTAAAAGGTCGCTTGGTTTTTCAACGAGCCTAAACGGTTCTCCTAAAAGCAGCGTTTCTGATTTATGAAAACCCCAAGTAACTCCGATTGATTTGACACCGACCTGGGAGGCTTCGCGCACATCACCAAGTGTGTCGGTTATAAAAACACAGTCATTTGGTCCAATGTTGTATTTTTCAAAAACCATTCTTATCTTTTCAATCTTACTTTTATGGACATCATTACCTAAAATTTGAGTGAAGTGTTTTGCTAAACCACGTTCCTTTAAAAATTCTTGAATTGGACTTGTTATCGTTGAAGAAATAATGATTAAAATATAATCTTTTTCAAGTTCGGTGATTACCTCTTTAATTCCAGACACGATTTGTACCTCTTTTTTCATTCTGGGAATATATTCCGTAAAAAAATCTATATCACGCCGACATTCTTTTGCATGGCCATTTGTTGGATCTTCCCAATCATTAATATTACCTTCAAAAAGTTTTCTGTAAGTGTTTTCATCTAAAAACGGACATATCATTTTATTAACCTCAAAAGCCACCTGGAAGGAATTCATTATCACGCCATCAAAATCAAAGAGGACAAAACGTTTTCTCATAAATTATAAATTTGGTGCCCTGTGAGGGATTCGAACCCCCGACCATATCCTTAAGAGGGATCTGCTCTACCAACTGAGCTAACAGGGCAAGTTTGGAAATATTTTACAAGTTTAATTAGAAAGAGGCGTTTTTCTTAGTTGTTTTGCTCTGGCTTTTTTAAGCGATTCCAGATGCAAAACACCGCTTTGTTTGTCAGTACCCATATTACCAAGAAGCCGAAAGCTTCCTTCACCGAAAGTTTTTTCAACAAGGTGTGCTATGGGTAAAAGTTTCCCGGTAAAATTTGCGTTCAGAAATATTTTATAAACATCATCAATACTTTGATATTGGTCGGAAAATTGTTTCTGTATTTCACCACAGACATAATTAAGAACATTTCTTTGTCGGGTATATGAAAATTCTTTCCAGTCGTCTTTTCCTTTTTTGCCAACCCAAACAATGTCATCTTCTGAAATTTCCTTTTCCTTCGCGATTTTTTTTCTCAATTCTTTGGCTTCGTCTGATGTCAACCATTCTTTTTCTTTTGTCAGTTCCGGCACTTCCAGAAGCTTGGTCAGAAGTCTTTTTTCTGTTTCCGAAACGATCGCTTCACACAGACCCGCAAAATGTTCATGATATTTTCCACCACAATCATGTTTTTGTGATGCTAGAACCGCTACACCTTCTCGGTATGGTGATTTTATTATTGTATCGCCCTTTTCCTGAACCTCCACAGAAAAATGTGATTTAAGATGGAGCGTTTCGTGAATGGCGACAGACCCGAAATTTATTGGCTTATCTCGAAAGTATTGCGCGTTAAAAAATATTCCCTGTTTTATAGTGGAGGTTACCGCTCTTCCACCACCGCCGCTAGTCACTATTTTGAATAATTCGGGTGGTATTATATGATAATTTTTGTAAGGTATATCATACGGTTTTATACCCGCTTCTGTCATTAATTTTGATGTTTCTTTATTAGCGAAATCAATAAGAGCAAGTTCTTTTTCAGATTTCGGGTATTCCAATTTTTCGAGCTGTTCTTTTTCTTTTGGTGACAGAGATTCAAAATGATTAAAAAAAGTTTGTTCAACTTCTTTTATAACTTGTTCTTTTTTTTCGGCGCTGGCGCCGCCGACAATACGAATTTTAGGTCCTTTTTCCATATAAATATTTAATTATGGTGCGTCGTACCCCGCATTTGCGGAGTGACCATCAGCTTAAAAGCCCGCCAGCTGGCGGATCTACCAACTGAGCTAACAGGGCATTTTTTAGAATGTCATTCCCGCGAAAGCGGAAATCTTGCCCTATTCTTTTGTAAGATCCCCGCCTGCGCGGGATTGACATAAAATTAAATTTTATTTCCCGCCGAAAATGCGCCCGGCAGGAATTGAACCCACAACCTCTTGGTTCGAAGCCAAGCGCTCTATCCATTGAGCTACGGGCGCATTTTCCGCGGGACAAATTCCGCCAAGGTGTTTAATATATTTTAGCAAAAAATAAAAGAAAGTCAATCTCAAACGGTTGTCATTCCGAGCGGAGCGAGGAATCTCGTAGCAACATACAACGAGATCCTTCCTCCCCCGACTGTTGTCGTGGGTCGTCAGGATGACAAACACCTAAATTACTCCCCATCTTCCAAATATGCTTTGTACACTTCTTTAGTAATTAATTTTTGCGCCAAGAGCTGTTTCAGATATTGGTCGCGGGTAATCATGCCTTCCTCGGCTGAAGTTTGAATGACGGATTTAATCTGCGCCACTTTGTTTTCTTTAATGGAATTGGCCACGGCTGGGGTATTGATTAAAATTTCGCGCACGGCCACGCGGCCGCCGCTGGCTGAGGGAATTAAATGCTGGGAAATTACCGCGCTTAAAGACAGCGAAAGCTGCAGGCGCACCTGTTCTTGCTGGTGCGGCGGAAAAACGTCAATGATGCGGTCAATGGTTTGGCCGGCGTTGTGGGTGTGCAGCGTGGCCAAAACCAAGTGCCCGGTTTCTGCCATGGTGATGGTGGTGGCAATGGTATCCAAATCGCGCATCTCGCCCACGAGCAAAATATTGGGATCTTGGCGCAAGGCGTGTTTTAACCCTTCGCCAAAAGAAAGCATGTCTTGTCCCAATTGTCTTTGAATAATAACTGATTTTTTAGGCGCATAAATAAACTCAATCGGATCTTCCAAGGTAATGATAGATTCCGACCGTTCCTGATTAACCAAATCAATCATGGCGGCAAGCGAGGTGGATTTGCCGCAGCCGGTCGGGCCAGTCACTAAAATCAAGCCCTGTTTTTGACGGGTCAGTTGGTAGACGATTTCCGGCATGCCGATTTCTTCCATGGAAGGGATTTGGGAAGGAATGATGCGGGCCGCGAGGCCGAGATTGCCTTTTTCAAAATAGCAATTGACGCGCAAGCGCGAACCGTCTTTAATTTGATATGACAAATCCAGCTCTTTTTCTTTTTCCAAGCGTTCTTTTTGGTCCGGCGCCAAAATGCCATAAATCATTGTTTGCGCGACGCTTGGGGTGATTGTTTCCGCGTCTTTAATTTGGTGCAGTTCGCCGGTGATGCGCAGAATGGGCGGTTCACCCACCACGATGTGTACGTCGGAGGCTTTTTTTTCCGCCGCAATTTCAAAAATTTGGTCAAGAGTCATAAAGTTAGGGTTAATGTTGATAATTTAATTATAGCATAAATCATTTTAGCGTGTTAGCATATTAGCATTAAAACATTAAAGCATGAAAACATTAAAACAAAACTCAAAAAACGTTGTGGTTATGTAACTCGTGAATGCGAGCTTAGCGGAGCGTTAGTTAGAAAATCGAGATAAAAAATATCGTTGTGATTGTCGCTTCAAAAAAGGTTCCCTACAAAATCGAGCTAAGTCGGAGCGATTCTCCGCCCGGGGCGGAGAAAAACCCGCTTCTGTCTGACGAACTCCGATGAGCCACAGCAGTGGCTCCAGCGGAGGAGGAGTTAACGGGTTTAGCGAGGACGCAGCCGATTTTGTGGAAGCTTTTTTGCTGGCGGCGCTTTTTGGCGCCACCTTTTACTAAAAAAGGTGGCAAAAGAGATTTGTCCAAAGAAAGTGGTATAAAAAATGCGACTAAAAATTAAAATCCTAAATAAAAACTCGCCCCGAACTTTCGGAGCGAATTTTTATTTAAATCTGACAATGCTAATTTTCTTGCCCGCTTTCCGGCGGTGCTTTTTGGCCGCCATTTTTTTCTTTTTGTACATGTTTTTGAGATTGTCATTCCGAGGACTCCGACATCACGTCGGAGGACGAGGAATCTCGTAGTTTTATAAAAAAGATATAGGGATATAGAGATATAAAGATATATAAAATTAGCCTGTTATATCCTTATTTCTTTATATCTTTATTATTTATCTCTTCGGCCACGGGATCCTTCGCTATCGCTCAGGATGACATTACAATTAATTTTTTCTAAAAGGCCACAGGCGGATTCGAACCGCCGTATAAGGGTTTTGCAGACCCTCGCCTTACCACTTGGCTATGTGGCCAAAAAATGATGGAGGATGGTAGACTCTCGCCTTATCGCTTGGCTACCAGGCCGTGTTGTTATCCCCTCCTTTCGAAGGAGGGGTGGTCCGAAGAGCGAAGCGACATCGGACCGGGGTGGTTGTTGTGTTTTTACAACCCCTCCGCGCCTCCCCTTCGAAAAGGGAGGATAAAACTACATTTAGATTAGCAAATTTTTTGCGTTTTGACAAATCAAAAACCGCCCCGAGCATCGAGGCGGCTTTTATTTTATCAGTAAATTTACTTTAACATCGCCACTTCCGTTTTGGCGTCATAAATTTCCACCTTAACCCACTTGGCGCCAAATTTAATGGCGGCCTCGCGGGAAGCCATCCAAACGTCAACGCGGTCAGAGAATTTTTTATTCATTCTGTCTTCCACTTCAAAGACTTTGTTGCCGAAAATTTCCGGCATTTTGACTTTGGTATGAAAAGTTAAGAAGTTGGCAGCAACGATACCGTCGCGCACGTGAGTGTTGTGGGCGGTAATAAAAGGCGTGCTATCGCACTGGTCAACAGTGGAGGAATAGGCGGTCACCAAAACCCAGCGAGTGGATTTGGGTTGAACGGTCATGTTGTTGGCAAAAGCCAAGGTTTCATTGCCAGGGATGCCGTCAGAAAGAAAGGTTTTGGCCGGGCCAGTGGCAAAGCCATTATTTTCAGCCGCTAAAAGATGCTGCGGAAAGATAAATTCCGCTAAAAACACGATTAGGGCTAAGATAAGCACTTTTTTGGCTAAATTATGTTGTTTTTGGTATATAATCATATATTTTTGGCTAAGGTTAGCGAAAGTTAGTTATTCCACAGACCTTTTGGGGAATTTAAAAGACTCCATTATCTGGAGTCCTTTTACCCGCTATAAGTATAGCATGCTTGACAAAACTTGTCAAGTGTTTTATTGTGGATAAGTTTTTCAAGAAAAAACCGAAGATTTTACTCTTCGGCTGTTGAAGCTGGTATAAACCAGGCTGTTTCGATAATTTTTTTCTCGTGTCTTTGGTATCGTTCAATAATCATTCTTATTGCTCTTTGAATTTCTTTTTTACTGGCCCCGGCCTGTCGGACTAAGACCGGTTTGTGCTTATGCCCCTCATTTTTTTTGAAGAAATTTAAAGCTGCTCCATAAGATGATTTGACTTGCAGGGTAATGCAAGTAATTTTTTCTCCCTCTTTTTCATCTTGTTTTTTTAAACAAAACGGGATATCTTCACCCCGCCAATCAGCCGGTGAATTTTTTGGATTAATTTTTGCGCTTTCCTTATCCACTTCCGGAAGCTCTAAAATTGCCTCCAAAACACTTTTTTCACCAGTGTCTCCCCGCTGATCGGCAATTTGTTTAAGTAGGTAATTAATGCGCCTACCTTTTCTTTTGGAAAATATCTCGTAAGGCCGTAGTTTTTTCTTGTGTTTTTTGCGCGAGCCCACCCCCAACCTCCTTCTAGTTGAAAAAACCGTGATTTTATGCGGAAGTAAATGAACCACTTAAATTTTAGCATGAGCTGGAAAATCCTGTCAATAGCTTGGTGCCGCTCCAAACATTTCCCGGGGCAAGCCATATTTTTCAATCAATTTTTTATTTTGCGCGTTATCTTTCACAAAAATTATATTTTCCTCGTCCACAAAGACCACGCGCCAGTTTAAATCTTTGGCCCGGGTGATGAGAAAGTTTTGGCCCCAGGGTGTCAAATCCAGACGGTAGAAAAAAATGGCATTAAAATTATATTTTTCATCAAGCTTTTGCCAGCGCGCATCAGATTCCTGCGCGGCAATGTAATCATTTTGAAAAAACTCCGCTGGATAGGCCTCGGGCCGATTGTCCACGAAAACTTTTTGTTGCGGATAGAGATAGTAAATTAAATAACCACCAAGGTCATAATTGTTAAAAATTGGCCCAGTAATTTTTTGTTTCAGAAAAAATTCACCGGCGGCGGCCGCGCCAGGAGACAATTCCAAACCAAATTGGCCGCTGCCCAAATAATTTGGCGCCCAAAAGAAACAGGCAAAAAGCGCGATTACTAAAAATATTATTCCCCACGCCTCTTTCTTTTTTAAGAATTCATTTAATTTCTGGCTGGCAACATTGGCGGCGATTAAAACCGGCGCCATTAAACCAAACAGGGCAAAATTGCGCACGGCTTTAATTCCCAAATAACTGACAAAAACGGAAATTAAAAACAAAGCCACGGGAAATTTTTCTTGGCGGCGCGCCACCCAAAAAATCCGCCAGAGCCAGCTCAAAATTAAAAGTCCGAATAAAATTTCAAAATAAATCGTGGCCGGATAAGCAATTAATTTTTTCAAAAAGAAAAAAGTTTGGTTTTCCAAAACACGATAGCCGTAATTGTTAAAAATCTGAAAAGGATAAAGCAGGCCTTTTAATCCGGCGGGGTTGAATAAAGTAATCAGGATGGAAATTATGCCAATGAGAGTGAGCTTTCGGAGTTTATCCCGAGTGAGGCCGATCGTAATCGGCCGAATCGAGGGATCTCGTGGGGTTTGAGCAGTCTTTTCCAATTTCTGTGGGGATCCCTCGGCTCCCCCGCCAAAATTTTTGCCACAGCAAAAACTTAGGCGGGTTCGCTCGGGATAGACTATGGTATGGAAAATTTCTTCCACCCAAAACGCCCCCATTAAAAACAAGCCGAAGAAAAAATAGATATGGCAGTTGACCCAGATCAGAAAAATCGGCGGCAAAAACCAGAGCCATTTTTGTTGGCCGCTTTCTTTGAATTTAATCAATAAATAAAAAACCAGAGCGGAAAAAAAATAACTGATGGCTTCGGGCCGGATTTCCGGTCGGGAAGCCAGAAGCGGAATGGCTGGCAAACAAAATAACAAAAACAATTTCCAATCCGCCAATTTCTGGCCGGCCAGAAATAAAAAAATAAACGCGCCCAAATTAAGCGCGATGAAAAACAAAGACAAGCCGTTCCAGCCAGCCATTTTTTGTATTAGAAAAAAGATTACGCCCGTGCCCCAGTGATGATTGAGGAAAGGAAAATCGGGATTGGTATAAGAATAAAAATTACCCTGCGGTACGGTTAAGGTTTGCCAGAAAACCTCGCCGTTTTTCAGGTGCCTCCCCAAATCCGCCGTGGCCAAATCAATCTTTTTTGCCAAAGCCAAAAAGCAGACGAAAAGAAATAGAATTAAAACTAAAATTAATAAAATTTTCTTTTGGTTCATGAATTAATTTTAGCACGAAGGAGAGATAAGTGAATAGGGATTAGAGATTAGTGAAGAGAGAAGAGATGCGATTTAATATTTATGATTTAAGAAAATAAGATTATTAAATTGTTAAATGGTTAAATTGGGCAATGTGTAGCTATCCTCCCCTTTCGAAGGGGAGGTGGTCCCGAGTCCTCGGGACCGGAGGGGTTGTAATGCGGCAACCACAACCACCCCGGCTCGGCCCTATTGGCCTCGCCACCCCTCCTTCGAAAGGAGGGGATAATGGCGGCCAAATAAAAAACCCGGAAACTTTCGTTTCCGGGTACGATCTGAGATCGGTTTTGTGTTACTTGGTTTTCTTGCCGCCCTTTTTCTTGGGCGCCGGTTCGGGCTGCGTTTCGGGCGCCGGTTCCGATTTCTCGGCCGACACTTCGGACGGCTTCGCTTCGGAGGCGGGCTGGTTCGCGGGCGCCGGTTCGGGCGCGGGCGCGGCGGGCTTCGCTTCGGGTCGGGGTTTGTAGACCAAGACCGGAATGTTGGCCGTGCCCTCGGCCACCTTCTCCAGTTCCTCGATGGTTTTCGGGAGCAGGTCGGCCGTGGTTTTCATGTCCGCTTCGTCGATCCCGGTGAGTTTGTCGGGGAGCGTGATCCCGTGCTTTATTGCCGCGGGAATCGCTCCGTCGTAGAAGCGCTGAACTGCCACGCCTCTGACCGCGCCGGCGTCCATCCGGGGGCGCAGGCTGTAGGCCTTGTAGGTGTTGGTGCCAGCGTTGCGCACCAGCACGATCATTGGCCTGTCCACTTTGTACATCTGGAAGATGACCTGGCCGTCTTCTTTCCCCTTGACCAGGGATTTGATCATGTAAAGGGGGAATTTGGAACCCGGTTTGACCAGGCCCACGATGACCTTTGGCCTGACCTTGATCGATATCATGGCGGCGTCCTTTTCATAACCGACGCTCCAGGATACGTTGTCGATGTCGGGGACCGGCTTCCACTCGGGTTTTCTGTTGTCCATGATACACCTCCTAAATAAGTGAAACGTTTACCCCACAAAATTCAGGTGGGGCGTGTGAGTTAAACCGCCGACGCTTTGTAGGCGTCGCGAATTGCCTGAACGATTTATAAACCGACTTCAGGCAGGCCGGGGTTTTTTTACTGGAATGCGCAGAGAATTAAACGGGAAATGTTGGGTGCGTTTTGTATTTATTTTCTCTACAAAAAATATTTCCCGCATCCCTGCCAGGGGTTTTTCCAAAAAAAAGTTTTCATCTTCATCCACGACAAATATTTCAAAAGGAAGCCGTGGATTTCTTGGAAAAAATATTTTTCGATTTTTTTGGTCAGAGATCTGAAGCGTATCTTGGCGGTAGAAAATAATCAGAGTCCCGTCGCAGTCATCATCGTAAATGGCAAAAGTCCGATGACACTTCGGGCAGACGCCGTGAACAGTTTCTTCACACCAAGGACAAAACCAGGTATTGTTCCAGTTCTTAATATTTACTTTCTTTTCCATAATAATACCTCTTTTTTTATGGGTAGTTGGATTTTGAAAAGAGATTACCACATAAGCCACCTTTTGGCTTAATAAATAAGTATAGCATAGCTAAAAAAAGTTGTCAAGTGGATAAGTTTGATTTTTTTCAAAAATAGGCTTAATAATGCCAATTTTTGGCTAAGATTAGCCATTTCCTACGAATTTACGAATCCCGAGTACTTGGGACGAATATACGAATAAATTTAAACAAAAAGGGCGGGTTTCAAACCCGCCTCATTTTTCACTTTTCATTTTTCATTATTCACTATTTTTTCACCCTCTTCTCCACCGCCTTAATTTTAATCATGGTTTTAATCACCGAATCCGGATTGAGAGAAATTGAGTCAATTCCTTCGCGCACCAAAAACTGGGCAAAATCAGGGAAATCCGACGGCGCCTGGCCGCAGATGCCGATTTTTCTTTTGTTTTCTTTGGCTTTCTTGATTATTTCGGAAATCATTTTTTTCACCGCCGCGTCTTTTTCATTGGCCACATTGGCGATTTTTCCGGAATTTCTGTCCAGCCCCAAAACCAGCATAGTCAAATCATTGGAGCCGATGGAAAAGCCGTCAAAAATTTTAGAAAATTCATCCGCCAAAATTATATTGGAGGGAATCTCACACATGACGTAAACCTGCAAATTATTCTTGCCGCGGACGAGTCCCATGCTCTCCATGATTTTTAAAACTTTTCTGCCTTCTTCCGGCGTGCGGCAGAACGGCACCATAATTTTGACATTATCCAAACCCATTTCATCACGCACTTTTTTTAGGGCCTTGCATTCCAATTCAAAGGCCGGCTGAAAACCCGGATCATAGTAGCGAGAAGAGCCGCGCCAGCCAATCATCGGGTCGGACTCCAAGGGTTCAAAATCTTTGCCGCCGATTAAATTGCGATATTCATCGGTTTTAAAATCCGACAGGCGCACAATTACATCTTTGGGATAAAAAGCCGCGGCGATGCGCGCGATGCCTTCCGCCAACTCACCAACATAAAAATCTGTTTTGTCAGCATATTCTTTGGTCAGCTTTTCAATTTGTGCTTTAACTTTTTTGTCCGTCAATTTGTCAAAATTAATCAAAGCCATCGGATGGATTTTGATGTAATTATTAATGATAAATTCTTCGCGCGCCAAGCCCACGCCGTCATTCGGAATGAAAGAAAATTCAAACGCGCGTTCCGGTTCGCCCACATTCAGCATGATCTTTGTTTTGGGCCGCGCCAGTTTTTTGAGATTGGTTTTTTTAATTCGGTAACCCACCAGGCCTTCATAAATTATTCCCGCTTCGCCTTCGGCGCAGTTGACCGTGTATTTTTCTCCATTTTTTAAAACTTCCGTGGCGTTGCCCGTGCCCACGATACAAGGCACGCCGAGCTCGCGGCTGACAATCGCCGCGTGGCAGGTGCGGCCGCCGGAGTTGGTGACAATCGCGCCGGCAATTTTCATCACCGGCACCCAATCCGGATCAGTCATTTCCGTCACCAAAATTTGGCCAGGCCGAAATTTGCCAATATCTTTAACATCCGTAATCACATGCGCTTCACCCGCGCCAATTTTACTGCCGATGGATTTGCCGCTGCCAACAATTTTATTTTTAAGTTCTGCCCGATTTTCGGTAATAAGATATTCCTCTAAAACATCATAATTTTTTCGGGAATGGACTGTTTCCGGCCGCGCCTGCACCATGAAAAGCTGGCCCGTGCGCCCGTCTTTGGCCCATTCCATATCCATGGGCTTGCCATAATGTTTTTCAATCATGACTGCCCACTTGGCCAGCTGGATTACTTCATTATTGGTTAAAGAAAATTTATCCTGGTCTTTGGTTGGCACCGGCACATTTTTAACACTGCCCCCGTCATAAATCATTTTAATTGCTTTGTCGCCCAAAGTTTTGGAAAGAATGGCATTTTTATTTTTGGCGAGAGTGGGTTTGAAAACATAAAATTCATCCGGATTCACGCGGCCCTGCACGATGTTTTCACCCAGGCCATAGGTGGCATTAATTAAAACCACGTCTTTAAAACCACTTTCCGTATCAAGTGAAAAGATAATTCCGGAAGAGGCCAAATCGCTTCGAACCATTTTTTGCACGCCGACCGACAGATAAACTTTAAAATGATTAAAATGATTTTCTTCGCGATAAAAAATGGAGCGGTCGGTGTACATGGAAGCAAAACATTTTTTAACTGAATCTAAAAGATTTTCCCGGCCGGACACGTTCAAATATGTTTCGCCCATGCCGGCAAAAGAGGCCTCGGGCAAATCTTCCGCGGTCGCCGAAGTGCGCACCGCCACATCTGGATTTTTGCCCAAGCGGTGATAGGCGGCCAAAATTTTCAATTCCAAATCCGCCGGCATTTTTCCGCCTTCAATCGCTTCGCGGATATTTCGCGCCCGGCGCGCCAAATCTTTCATGTCATTTTTTTTCAGTCCCTTAAGATTTTGTTTAATTTTGTCTTTGAGATTGTTTTTTTCAATATAATAGCGGAAAGCCGCGGCCGTGATGGCAAAACCATTGGGCACTTTGATGCCTTTTTGGGTGAGCGTGGAATACATCTCGCCGAGCGACGAATTTTTGCCGCCGACCAAGGGCGTGTCTTCTTTTCTGATTTCCGAAAACCAGAGGATGTGTTTTTGTTTTAATTTCATAAAAATACCAATGCGAATTATTACCAATTTTGTGCGAATTTTGCGAACATATTATTTGTTTCCATTCGCATAATTCGCAGGTAATTCGCTAATAATTCGCATGATTAAATTCTTATTTTCTTCGCAAACTTCCCTAAATACGGCATCTCCCACATTTCCCCGCGCAGGGCGTTGATGATGCCGAGAATCATCAGTCCCAAAACAATTAACCAGCCGAAAAAACCAACGAGCCAGCCGATGACCGGGATGGCGCTGACAATGGAAACTAAAATGGAAAAAATGAAAAGCACCAGGCCCTGCTTGCCGTGATGAAGGCACAGCGGCTCGTTTTTTTTCCATAAAAGCGGCACCAGAAAAAGAATCCAAAGATAGCCGATGGCGGCGATTGTCTTGGGGTCGCCGGAATCCACTACTTCTTTTTTAAATTCATCTTTAGCGCGAGTAAATTCACTTTTAATTTCTTGACCCTCATTTTTTGGGGTTTCTTTTTGTTGTTCAGTCATAAAAATAATACAGATTCTCACAGATAGAGCACGGATTTTCACAAATACACAGATTAATTTTCTTTATCATTCCCGCGCAGGCGGGGATCCAGAAATCTGTGTATTTGTGTCTATCTGTCTGACATCTGTGTCTATCTGTTTTAATTAATTTTCAGCGTCGGCTCCACCCCTTTTTTAAAAGTCAGGAGCTGATAAATTTTGTAAACAATATTAACAAGAATTACGACCACCAAAGCGCGGACCAGCCACCAGATTGGTTCCAAGGCTAAATTATATAATGTCCAAACACGATGGTACAAAATTAATTGGACTATGGCTAAAATTAAACCCGCTAAAAAAGCGCAAAACAACGGCGCCAGAAAAGACCGCTTGACGCTTTTTTCTTTCAAAAATTTGGCGCTTAAAAAAATAAAAGCCGTGATTTGCGCCAGTACACTCACTGGCGAGAAAATTTCATTGGCAAAGTTGGCCATGGCCGGGATGGTGGAAAAAACATAAACCAAAAATTCCAAGACCGCAAGTGTCAGCGCGATCAGGCGAACTTGGTGCCAATAAAATTTAATGCCCTTTTTGGGCGCGGCCAGTCGGTGCTTCATGTCCGCGATTTTCGGCGCAATAATTTCTTTTTCAACACCCGAAGATAATTCGTTTTCCGGGGTTAAATTTGGTTGTGGAAATTCCATAATCTTATTATATCATAAGTGAGGGTAATAAGTAATAAGTAACTGGTAATAAGGGAAACGGAAATAATAATATAAAGATATAAGGATATAAACTATTTATATATTTGTATAATTTTTACATTTATAGGACTCGTCAGACAAAATAAAAACCCTCAGAAGTTTTGGACTTCGAGGGTTTGATGGTTTTTATGTTATTTTTTTAGACGAACCCAAATACTGTCTTTGGAAACTAAAAAATAAATATTTTTATATCTTTGTTCGCCCTTATGATCAAAAATAATGGTTTCGTTTATTTCTGACACAAGGCTGCGCAGGACAGGTTTACTCGTCGTTGCTTTTGGAAAGGTCGCGGCGAGGTATGATTTTTTATAATCATACGAGAACCATAGTCCATTTTTTCCATACTTTACATCGCGCAGAGCATAAAATTCGAAATACCCCGGGTATTCGAGGATTTTTCCGAAGAGGGTTTCGGTTTCTGTGGAAGCAGGTAAAAAAGTGTTGGTTTTACAGGGAACATTCACCATTTCATATTGAGGATGGCCAAGCGCCGTAACCTTGTGTGATTGAGGATGGCCAAACACCGCAATCGCCAGCACCAACACCACAATGACCGGTGACTTTTTCATGCTTCTTCTCCTTTTTTGGTTCTAGTTTTCAAAGACCTCCGGCGTTTCCGGATAAGATTATTGTAGCATACCTAAAAAATTTTGTCAAGTGTTCCAAATAAAACAAAGGAACTTGCCTTAGGAAAATAAAAAAATCGGCCGCGCTGAGCGTGACCGATATTTGGTCTCGATAGATTTGTTTAGGATGATTTTTTAATTTTTTCTTTTTGCGAAGCCAGCGATGCAACATCTTGCGTCGCCGACTGATTTGGTAGAAGAACGGCCAAGTCCTCTGGAACTTCTATTTTCACAAGGCTGTCCATCAGAAAAGTCGATAATTCGGAGTAGGCAACAGCAGCTTTTTGATAAATTAATTCACATTGAGATTTTCCCTTCGCCACTTCCTTTACCAGCGATTGCCCCGGGGATATCTCATGTGTTTGTCTTTCTATTAAAACATTTTTATAAGCCTCAAGACGCCTAAGTTGAAGCTGGTCGAGGATCCTAAGCAAGTTTCCAACCGTGTTTTTTTTATTTGCCACTGTTTCTGGAAGCTGACAATCTGGGTATTGGTTTGTCGGCCAGCGCTTGCTGATTTTTTTGTTGTCTTTTGGTGGGCCAGATTGACATGGTCCACAACAACCCAAACCATCACCGAAATAAAAAAGAAAAGCACACTCGTTTTCACCCATACCTTCGCCGCATTTCTTGGTGTCAAAAATTTCTCTTTTTCTTTCTGGTTCCTGTAGGTGGACTATCTCCACCAAACAACCAGGCGCCCACTCTCCCTCTTTATGGATTATGGCATTAGGCGCTCCCGGGTAGTAGGCAACGATTGTTCCCAATTTTCCATCTCGATTGTCGATTATCAGCTTTCCTTCAAAAAGTTCCATTTGTTCCTCCTTCACCTTTTGATTTTTTGATTAATTGTGTCCGCCACAACGGCGGTTTTTTTTGTTCCTGTTTTTTCCGGTGGTTTTTCTAAATTACTACCAACAATGAATAAAAAAATAATGATCACAATTATTGTCATCGGTATAGTTCCAATCCGGCGCCACAAGGGCAATTCTCGCCAATTCATTTTTGCCTCCTTTTTGGTTTGAGTTTTCAAATGATTTTTCTGGATTTTCCAGACAAAGTTAGTGTAGCAAATAGGGAAAATTTGTCAAACGTTAGCTCCCCTCCTTTATAAGGAGGGGAAAGGGGAGGTAAATAAAAAAATAATAATAAACCCCTCCCAAATCCTCCCCTTAGTAAGGGGAGGAGCTTACTTTTCTAGCACTCTTGACAGCTAAGTGCTAAAGGAGGTAGAATGAAGGTAGAAATAAAGTTTAATAAAGCCTGTCCTGAGGTCCGATAGTCCGCCGGTTGGCGGATCGGACCGAAGGACCCCGTGGCAGAAAGATAAGATTTACAAAATACTATCTGCCCAGGTTCGCAGGGGATCCTTCCTCCCCGCCAAAATTTTTGCTCCGCAAAAACTTAGGCGGGTCCTCAGGATGACACTCAAATTATATGAACCTCAAACCCTTAACCGACCACTTGCTCGTCAAACCAATTAAAAAAGAAACTGCCAAAGGCGGACTGGTTTTGCCTGCCACCGGCCAGGAAAAACCGGAAACCGGCGAAGTTGTGGCCGTCGGGCCCGGCCGAATTTTGGATAATGGCACGCGCTTGGAAATGACTTTAAAAGTCGGCGACAAAATTATGTTTAAAAAATATGCGCCGGATGAAATTAAAGTGGAAGATCAGGAATATCTAATAATTTCAGAATCCGAGGTGCTGGCAATAATTAACTAAAAAATAAATAAAAACAGATTTTCACAGATTGAGTACAAATTCTCACAGATACACGGATTTATAGATTTCCGCTTTCGCGGAAACGACGCAGAAACTATCTGTGCATCTGTGTAGATCTGTTTTACATCCGTGTTAATCCGTCTAAAATATATGCCAAAACAAATCATCTATAATGAACAAGCTCGTCTCGCGCTGAAAAAAGGCGTGGACCAGTTGGCCAACGCCGTGAAAGTTACGCTTGGTCCCAAAGGACGCAACGTGGTTTTGGGCCAGAGTTTTGGTTCGCCGACCGTGACCAAAGACGGCGTGACCGTGGCTAAAGAAATTGATTTACAAGATAAATTTGAAGCCATTGGCGCGGAAATGGTCAAAGAAGTTGCCACCAAAACCAATGACGTGGCTGGCGACGGCACCACCACGGCGACCGTGCTCGCGCAAAGTATTTTGACGCAAGGACTGAAAAACGTGGCGGCTGGCGCCGACCCCATGGCCCTGAAGCGCGGAATTGAAAAAGGCGTGGAAGCAATTGTCAAAGAATTGAAGGAAAAAATTTCTAAGCCGGTGAATGGCAAAGAAGACATCGCGCACGTCGCTTCCATTTCCGCCAATGACAAAGAAATCGGCAATTTAATTGCCGAAGTTATGACCGAAGTGGGCAAAGACGGCGTCGTGACCGTGGAAGAATCGCAGGAATTTGGTTTGAAAAAAGAAATCGTGGAAGGCCTGCAAATTAATCAGGGCTATGTTTCTCCATATTTAATCACTGACACTACGCGCATGGAAGCAATTTTGGAAAATCCTTCCATTTTGGTAACTGATCGAAAAATTTCCGCCATCGCTGACATTTTGCCGCTTTTGGAAAAAATGGCGCAAGCCGGCAAAAAAGAACTGGTAATTTTTGCCGAAGAAGTGGAAGGCGAGGCCCTGGCTACTTTAATTATGAATAAATTGCGCGGCACTTTTCATTCGCTCGCGGTTAAAGCCCCGGGTTTTGGCGATCGTAAGAAAGAAACCTTAACTGACATCGCGGTTTTGACCGGCGCCCGCTTCCTTTCGGAAGAAGTTGGTTTGAAACTGGAGGCTGCTGATTTGAATGATTTGGGTGGTGCCAGAAAAGTGATTGCTACCAAAGAAAATACCACCGTGGTGGAAGGCAAAGGCGAAGAAGCTTTGATTAAAGAACGAGTGGCGCAAATTAAAAAACAATTGGAACAAGTTACTTCGGATTTTGATAAAGAAAAACTGCAGGAACGATTGGCTAAACTCTCCGGCGGCGTGGCGGTTTTGAAAGTTGGCGCGGCCACCGAAACTGAAATGAAAGAAAAGAAACACCGGATCGAAGACGCCTTGGCCGCTACCAAAGCTGCCGCGGAAGAAGGCATTGTGGTTGGCGGCGGCGTGGCCTTGCTTCGGGCCCTGCCAGTTTTGGATAAAGTTTCCGCGAGCGCTGATGAAAAAATCGGTTTAGAAATTTTGAAGCGCGCCCTGGAAGAACCAATAAAACAGATCGCCATTAATGCCGGCAAAGATGGCGCGGTTATTGTGGAAGAAGTCAAAAAACATTCGGATAATTTTGGCTATAACGCAGAAACCGACACTTATGAAGATTTGGCAGCCAAAGGAATTATTGACCCGACCAAAGTAACCCGCACCGCTTTGCAAAACGCGGCTTCCATCGCTGGTTTAATTTTAACCACCGAAGCCGTGGTGGCGGAATTGCCGGAAGAAAAAGAAGACAAGCATAATCATGGTGGCATGGGAGAAATGGGGTACTAATAGTAATCAGTAATCAGTAATTAGTAATCAGGGATAACAAAAAACAATTCCGATTATTCGGAATTGTTTTTTTTAATTAGGATGGGAAGGAAAAAGAGAGGTAAAAAAGCTGAAGGCAAGGTCCACCAGAAGTGGTCGAAAAATAAAAATATAAAAACACAAGAATATAAAATTAAGCCCAATTTCTGATCTCTGATTTCTGATTTATTTTTTATAAGGAAATAAAGAAATAAGGAAATAAGGGTAATAATTAAAATAATCCCTAGTTCTGCCAGCGCCAATAAATAGATATTATGAACTGGCTGATAAAACCAGGCGGGTTGGCCCGGATTATTTTTTTGCAAAGCAATTGTGTAATTTCCTAAACCAACTCCTAAAAGCGGATTTTGTTTAATGATTTGCCAGGCCTGGCTGTAGCCGGTGAGGCGTTCAGTGTTGGATTTGAGTTCCAGGCGAGAAGTGGTGGAAGTTCTGGTTTGAATTAGTGGCCAATAAATAAATGATAAACAACAAAAAATTAGTATAATGAATAATGAATAATGAAAAATGAATAATGGTTTTTTTCTAACGTCATTCCGAGGCCTGATAGCAATCGGGCCGATGGAATCTTTGGTAAAGATCCCATCGCTTCGCTCGGGATGACAGCGACGAGATCCTTCCTTCTCGCCTCGTTGGCGAGTCGTCAGGATGACAATCACCACGAGAAACAGCATCAGCCAGGCGGCGCGGGAGAAGGTGAAGAATAAACCAGCAGTTAGCAATAAACAATTAGCAATTAGTAAAGCGCCAACAATTGGTAATTGATAATTAAAAATTTTATAATTAATTTTGTTAATTGTTAATTGATTTTTGTTAATTATTATTATCCAGAAACATAAAACAATTGCTACAACAATAAACCCCGCTAACACATTCGGGTGTGGCAGGTTGCCATAGGCGCGCAGGAAGCGGCCGCCAGTGGTTTCCACCACGCTCACGCCCAAGTCGCCGGGATGTTGCGAAGCCATGCCCAGCCACTTGCTCGCGAAAACGTTTTGGGTAATAAATTGATAAATTCCCAGCGCGGCGGAAATAGTCATGCTCAAAACAAAAGCCAGCGCGGTTTTAGTTTTGGAAAAATCTATTTTTTTGATTAGCCAAATTAATAATAAACCTTCGGCAATGCGGAGATACCAGTAGGTGGATAATAATTTATCGGAAGAGGTGAGAATATTTAAAATACAAAATACAATTAACAAAAAGCAAAACACGACAACCCCTCTGGTTCGCCGTGAGCGAACCACCTCCCCTTCGAAAGGGGAGGATAGCGACGGCATCCCCTCCTTTCGAAGGAGGGGTGAGCCGACAGTAGTCGGCTCGAGGTGGTTGTTTAACAATTTAACAATCAAACAATTTAACAATATTAGCACAAAAACCACATCAAAAGCATAAATTGAAATCCGGCCATACTCAAAAACCCCGCTGGAAATTTGCGCCTCGCGAATAATCCAGCGCGTTTGCCACGGCAGGAGAAAAACGAAAAGATAAAGCAGGTATTCTTGAATTTTTTTTAAGTTTGACATAAAGTTTGGATGTGGTAAGATTTTAATGGAACTTTCAATAATTAATCAAGCAGGAGAAAAAAGCATGGACGCGAAGATTGAATTGGTGAGAGGAGAAAATTGTTTTACCGTGTTTGATCTTTTGAAAAAAGCCGCTCGATTTGCTCAACTTAAATTGGTTGATAAAAAAAATTCCAAATTTTTGACCGAGCCAATCAAGACATACGCGTTAGACAAAAATACGCTTGCTTTTCTGGCTGAAAAGGGAATTAAAGAACAAAAACGCCCCGATTGTAATAATGAAATTTTTACTTTGATTGACCAAAACCCGCAAAATCCTAGACCCGGCTTTCAGCCCAGTAATAGTTGGAATTTTAAACAAAGAAAAGACGGCAACGAATTTGATTTGGAAATTACTTTGTATGCCAAATTGGTTATGAACCCAAAAAAACGCGGAATTGAGATTTATCCCCAGGTTTTTGGGACATTTCTTTCGGCCACCGACCCCTTGCCTGTCAGCCGGATGTTTAAGGCCTTGGTTGATAGTGACAAGGCGGCGCTAATTGTGGCCAAAGAACTGGCCGCCAAAAACAAACTCTTTGTTACTTGGGCACAATTGGGTTTTGCCGGCATTCGTCTCATCAGCGATCTCTTTGTTGAGCTTTTCGGCAAAAATGAAGCCGTGATGCGACTTAGCCACGATCAAAAAATCTTTAAACCCACACCTTTTAATTCAGATGAAAGCAATCTGTACTTGATGGAATCTGAACACTGGAAACTGTTTGAGATTTGGGTAAAACAACTTGAGGAATACCGCTTAAGGTTAAAAATTCAATAAAGATTCAACTGTCCCCGTCTCGGTTCAAAACCGCGCGGGGATTTTTTTAAGCTTGACATAAAAATTGATTGTGCTAGGATTATTTCAGGAGGTAATCGTTTGTTTTTACAAACCCGCCCGATAGTGGGCAAAAAATAAAAAGGAGATACACCATGAAGATAAGGTACACTGGTGCGGCTACTATAATTGTTGCTGAAATGGAAATCGGCGAAATAATCTCAAAACCACTAGGTTATCCGGCAGTGTACATCAACGACAAGGACAGCAAATTTTGCTTTAGTTTATCACTGGATGATGCTAAGAAAAATGAAGAAATAACAGATCAATTAAAAGTTGGAGATCGGTTAGTTTTAATGTTTATACCAAACGAAACCATGCCGATTGCCGCAAAGATCTTGTTTCTTGCTCGAGTAGAGCTAGACGAACATAAACTTCCGTACCTTAACATCTTAATTAATGATGATTCTCCGAGTTATTGTAGTTATTGGGAACGGTTTATTAATTCATACACTCAAATTCACCGAAGAGCTCCGGATTTGGCTAAAGAATAGATGCATCTAAACTATCACTTAAAGGGTGGCAAAAGCCATCCTTTTTTATTTGGTTTGATGACCTACTACGAATGTACGAATCCCGAATACTCGGGACGAATATACGAATAATAATACACGCCTATCGGCGAGACAATAATAAACCTCTCCCCTAACCCTCTCCTTCGTAAGGAGAGGGGACGCTACCAACAAATTTACATCAATTGCCAATAATCTCCATCAGTTTCTTTTGATATTTTTCCGCAAACTCGGCGCGGCGATCTACAAGGTGAAATTTTAAAATCTGATCGCTGATAATGACGCCCTGGGTTTTGTTGGCCAATTCTTTTAATTGTCTGGGCATAATCCAAAGCTGGATTTTCTGATAAAATTTATCCGGCCAAATGGCGGCGAAGAATTGCCAGACTTTTTTTAGAAATAATCCAACAACCCCTCCCTCCGACCGCTGTCGGAGACCTCCCCTTCGAAAGGGGAGGATAGCGACGACGGTATCCCCTCCTTTCGAAGGAGGGGTGGCGAGCGAGAGCGAGCCGGGGTGGTTGTTTGGCAGCCATTTTTCCACCCACTCATTTTCTTTTATAAATTTTTCAAAAATTCCGCCGGCATCATACAAAGGAATTAAACCTGTAAACCACCAAGTTAAATAGGGGTCGTCAGCCAGTTTTATTTTTTCCAAATTCAAACCGTCTTCGGCTAAGTAAAATGAAAAACAAAATTTGTCTCTAATAGTTTTTTTATTCGGGCGCAAATTCAGGATTTTAAAAAATCCGGTGGCAAACCAGCGGGTGGCCCAAATTCTCTTGGGCGCGGTAATGATTAAAAAATCAATGTCATCTTCGGCTTTGGCATTTTTATAGCCCAAAACATTACAAACAACCACGGCTTTGATAAAAGGTAAAATTCCTAAAAATTTGGCTGCTCGTCTGGCGCGTTTTAATTTTCTTTCCGATTCAATGGCGCGTTCTTTTCGTGTCCCAATAATTTTTTCTCTGCCAGGCAGAAAATAGAAACTATTTTGATGAATAATTAAATTTTTACTAAGCAACTTTTCTATCTCTGAAAAAATCAGGAGCCTGTCCGCCGGAGCGTTAATGGGTGGCTGAGGAGCGTAGGCGGACAAATACCAATTAAAAATTTCCTCTTGGGTTAAGGGATATTCAAATAAATCAAACCAAATGATGGTTTTTAGGATGTTTTTGGCAAGTTCGTCCATGGATTTATTGTAGCACAGGTAACAAAGTAATAAAGCAATAGAGTAATAAAGTAATAATATTAAGCGGGCTTTTTCTTTTCCCGATTTTGTGATAGAGTGGTAGAATTAAGTCATGTTAGCATAAAGCATTTTAGCATAAGAGCATACGACTTTTCGCCTATTGGCGAAGTGTATAAACCTCACCCTGCTCTCTCTCCCGAGTACTCGGGATAAGGAGAGGGGGCGCTCAGGATCCCCGCTTTCGCGGGGATGACAGGATATAGTTATTTGTAAATTTGTATATTTGTATTTGATTTGCCCGCCCGACTGAACGACAGCAGTCGTTCGGGCGGGTAATTTGTATTAATTATGAAATTCCAAATAAAATCAAAATATAAGCCTGCCGGCGACCAGCCCAAAGCGATTAAGGAATTAAGCGCTGGCATTGAATGTGGCTTAAAAAAGCAAACACTCCTTGGCGTGACCGGTTCGGGCAAGACTTTTACCGTGGCTAATGTGATTGAAAAAATTCAAAAGCCGACTTTGGTAATTTCGCATAATAAAACTTTGGCGGCGCAACTGTGCCAGGAATTTCGCGATTTTTTTCCCGAAAATGCCGTGGAATATTTTGTTTCCTACTACGACTATTATCAGCCAGAAGCGTATTTGCCGCACACCGACACCTACATTGAAAAAGAAGCGCAGATTAATGAGGAAATTGACCGCCTGCGCCATGCTTCCACCCAGGCGCTTTTAAGCCGCAAAGACGTGATCATTGTCGCCTCGGTTTCGGCCATTTATGGTTTGGGTTCGCCCAAGGAATATGAAAAAATTGTTTTGCATCTGAAGCACGGGCAAAAATTGGCGCGCGAAGAATTAACCAAGCAATTGATTGAAATGCAGTTTGAACGCACCAATTCTGATTTGCGGCGCGGGCACTTTCGTCTGCGCGGGCAAGTTTTGGAAGTGGCGCCGGTCAATGAGGAAAAAATTTATCGCTTTTATATTGGCGAAAAAATTGAAGCGATTGAACAGCTGGATCCGGTAACCAGGAAAATTTTATCAGAACCAAAAGATGTGTTTTTCTTCCCAACCAAACATTATGTGGCGGGTGATAGCGCGCGGGCAATGGCTTTTAAAACAATCAAAGATGAATTGAAAGACCGGCTGGCGTATTTTAAAAAACACGGCAAATTTTTGGAAGAAGAAAGGTTGAGACGGCGCGTGCGCTATGATTTGGAAATGATTAAAAATATCGGCTACTGCAACGGCATTGAAAATTATTCACGTCATTTTGAAGGCCGACAAGCTGGCGAACCGCCGTTTACGCTTTTGGATTATTTCAAGGTTTGCGCGCCGGATTTTTTGACCATCATTGATGAATCGCATGTGACTTTGCCGCAAATCCGGGGCATGTATGAAGGCGACAAGTCGCGCAAAGATGTTTTAATTGAACATGGCTTCCGCTTGCCCTCGGCCAAAGACAATCGTCCGCTTAAAAATTCCGAATTTGCCCAAAAAGTAAATCAAATAATTTATATGTCAGCCACGCCGGCGGAAGAAGAAATTCGGGAAAGTGAAAAAGTGGTGGAACAGATTGTGCGGCCGACAGGGTTGATTGATCCGGAGGTGGTGATTAGACCGATAGTTGGTAAAACCCAAAACTCAATTAACAAAACTCAAGAAAAGAAATCAGAAATCAGAAATCAGAAATCAGGGCTTACTGATTACGAGTTACAAGTTACGGATTACAAGTTACAAAAACTGTCTCAAGTGGAAGATTTAATTGAAAGAATAAAAGACCGTGTTAAAAAACACGAGCGAGTTTTGGTAACCACTTTGACCAAACGCATGGCTGAAGATTTGACCGAATATTTAGAGCAACAAAAAATCAAGGTGAAATATCTCCACAGCGACGTACAAACTTTGGACAGAATTGAAATTATTATGGGACTGCGTCAGGGGAAAATTGACGTGATCGTGGGCGTGAATTTATTGCGTGAGGGCTTGGATTTGCCGGAAGTGTCCCTGGTGGCAATTTTGGATGCGGACAAAGAAGGGTTTTTGAGAAACGATACTTCGTTGATTCAAACCATTGGCCGGGCAGCGAGAAACATTAATGGCCAGGTGGTAATTTACGCGGATAAAATTACGGAATCAATCAAGCGCGCTGTTTTTGAAACCGACCGCCGTAGGAAAATTCAGATTGCTTACAATAAAAAACACAACATCACGCCGAAAACGATTGAGAAAAATATTAAAAATATCTTGGAGGAATTTGGAATAACGTCATTAAAACATAAAAGCATTAAAACATTAAAACAAAGAAGCGAAGTGCTGCGGCTCGATTTGACGGGCGACAAGCGGCCGCTGGAGGAAATTATTAAAGACAAAGAAAATCAGATGCGTCGCGCGGCCAAGGAATTGGAGTTTGAACTGGCAGCAATACTCCGAGATGAAATTTATCAGTTAAGAAAAGAAATAAGAAATGCAGAGTAAAAAATAAACCCCGTTTTTTAAGGCGGGGTCTGTAATGATTTGAGGTGGTTGATTAATGAATGATGAGAAATTATTATTTCGTCTATTAAGGTACAAAATTCCTCTCTCTGTGTTATTAAAGATCGCATTTCTTCTCGTGGTCTGCGAAAAATAGAATCGGCTAATTTTTCCATTTTAAATAGCAGGTCTACTAAGAGGTTTTTGGAATGCTCATCCGGCATTTGCATTAGGAAAGAGCGAAAATGCGTATTTCTATTCACGATAGTACCAGCTGCAAAAGCAATGGTGCTGATGATTAATTCTGGTTTAAGTTTGGGGTCGGCGATCATAAAAAATTGACTCAGTTCATGTAAAAAACGACTATTATCTTCCAAGAGAATATCGATCGGCCTGGAATCTATCGTTAGTTTATTTTCCGGCTGTTTTTTATGCATTTTTCCTCCCACTATTTAGTTTTTGAATGGGTTTTTAAATTTATTTCATTATATAGCAGTAATTATTTTTTGTCAAGTTTTATCAATTTTTGAAGTTTATGCAAATTCGTGAAATTAAAGCCAAAACAATTATTGCCAAATCCAATTTGTTGGCGACGGATGGTAGGAAATTGGGAAATAAAAAACCGCGATCAGGACGCAGTTATTATACAATATAAATAGAAAAAAAATTGGGCGTGGGGCTAAGCAAGGTGTTTGTACGCACCGTGTTTAGCTTCCACGCCCGTGAAGATGAATTACTCGTCGATTTTGGCGACCCAGAATTTCTGAGTTCGTCTTCCCGCCGACATATGGGAGACTACCCAGATGGAAACGTTTTTTGAAAATACCATCTTGTGGGTATAGATTGTTCCTCCGTCTGGGGTGGATTTTTCGTACATGGCGCCACCTTCGGCTTTGCCATGGCCGATGACATTCATTTGGTCATAAGTTGCCGACCAGACGAGTATGGGCGAGGAATTTCCGATTCCTTGGTCATCAGTCCAACGGAAAACCTTCAAAGCGACTATGTTTCCGTTCTTTTGTGTTCCACCAACCTCGTAGGATTCAATTGTGTAGACCGGTTTCCCGTTTTTACCCCCAAACGAACGAGTGGACAGAGGCTTGAGTTCGGTTTTTTCAGCCGCCGAACAACCACCAATTACCACCACTGCCGCGAGCAACAACAAAGCGAACCATGCCTTCTTCATGACAATCCTCCTTAAAAAGATATGTGCATTTTCCGCTTTTAATGGGACGGAAATCATCTGTTTGATGATATTACCATTATATATCATTCTAAAAATTTTGTCAAGTGGATAATTTTGAAAAATACCATTAAAATGTCAAAATTTGGCTAAAATAAGCCAAAATATTATGAAAATCCGTAAAATTAAAGCCAAATCAATTATTGCCAAATCCAAAATTAAATACCTTGTACAGTTAACAGGTGTTACCTCTATTTTATCAAAGTGTTATTTCATAGTGTTAACTAAAGGAGTTTGACAAAAAAGTTCTAGTTTGCTATAATGATCTATTACCAACTGGTAATCCCAAAGCGAGGGTTTTTCGCTAAAAACAGACAAATTAATAGAGGAGGAAAAGTACAATGTTGCAATTTGCCATCGGTAACGAAAAACGAGTCCATGATGAGGTTGATAGACCGTGGTACGATACCAAAAATGGTATTGCCGAATCACTCAAGTCCCTGGAAGGACTGAACCGTCTTATTAACGAACGGCACACCGCTGGATATGAACGAAAGGAGCGATTGAATGAATTCCATATTCTCGGTCGCTACGCGCTTGATACCTGCGGAAATTGTTCGAAGGCAAGCGAAGTAATTCCGAAAGATTTTTTGCCCAATATTCCCGATGTTCTTACTCAGGATGAATCTTGCGCGTACATTCGGAAGCACGCGGGCAAGGGTTTTATGTTATCTTTCACAATAAATGGCGGCGATTTACCATTACCTGGTCTGAAGTGTGCGCACTGTGGCACATCGTGGAATATTCAGAATTGTCACGATACCGTGGTCTGGCACACAACGGAAGTATTTCCACTCACCGATTTTGTCGGTGAAACGTTGCATAGTGTCAAAGTCGTGAGCAGACACTGGAAGGATGCCATCTACCGGATGCAGTCCGATATCCTTATCCGCAACAGCAAACACATTAATCTCTTGCCGAAGTATCCCAAGCCGGAGCATGATTGGCAGAAATCAATTGTCAAGAATGAGCATGGCTGGTTGGCTGAAAAGGACGGCATCAGCGACGACTATGTGATTCAGCCAGGCGACGAGGGGTACTTCAATATCTGGAGATATTACCACGGCACCTGCAACCGTGACCATCTGCGCCGGGAAGAAGAGCGGCAGTTCCGTGAGATTTTCGAAAAAGCGGGCTTCAAGATCACTCAAATGAACGCTTTGTCGAATGAATACTGCTCGTGTGATCACTGCGCTCCCTGGTTTACTGTCGGCACTGGGTTCGGGTTGATCAAGATCGGCTGGCGCAAGCGCGTCATCAAGATTGACTGGAATGCCATGGCCGCAACACTGAAGGCGTGCAACAAACTGCCCAAAAAATCCATCATTTCTCTGTTCCAGAACGAGGATGTGACGAAGGGTGAAAATTTCATCCATGCCTGGGGCTGGGAGAAAGCGGAGGAGTATTTGAGTAGAATCCACGCTTTTCTGTCGGAGAAATAGTCATACTCAATCATCAAAAAGAACAGGGGCCTTGCTAGTCAGGGCCCTTATTTTTTTTCGTCATTTAATTAAATTTATGTTAAAATTTTATTGTAAACATCAATTTTTATGAAAATCCGTGAAATTAAGGCCAAAACAATCATTGCCAAATATAAAAATTAGGAAATAAAAAAACCACCGGCGAGTTCCAGAATAAACTCTTGATAGCGGCGGTTGGTACAAGGCCATTGAAGTGTTCCTGTGTTTTGGAACACGGCCCCGCTATACCGGTGGTGGTAATTTAATTTTAGAAAATATTTTAATAGTTGTCAAAGTAAGATTGACTTTTTTCTTTTTCGGCGCTACACTTAAGATAATTAAATATTTCAGTGACCCCCTAGTGGAACAACCGCGGGGGATTTTGAAGTTCATAAAAGCATGAAAGCATTAAAGCACTAGAGCATTAAAGCAACAAAATAACAACGCGGTTTGTTTTAATGTTTTAATGTTTTAATGATTTCATGTTTTAATGTTAATTCTATGGAAAACAAAATCATAATCAAAGGCGCGCGGGAACATAATTTGAAAAATATTTCTCTGGAATTGCCGCGCAACCAAATGATTGTTTTTACAGGACTGTCCGGCTCGGGCAAGTCCTCTTTGGCGTTTGACACGATTTTTGCCGAAGGCCAGCGCAGATATATTGAATCTCTTTCCGCTTACGCCCGGCAGTTTTTGGGCGGAATGCAAAAACCGGACGTGGATGAAATTACCGGACTTTCGCCCGCCATTGCCATTGACCAAAAAGCGCATAGCGCCAATCCGCGCTCCACCGTGGCAACCATTACGGAAATTTATGATTATCTGCGCGTGCTTTACGCCAGAATCGGCGAACCGCATTGCCCGGTTTGCCATAAAAAACTTTCCAAAATGACAGTGGATGAAATGGCGGGGGGAGTCATAAAAGCATTAAAGCATTTTAATATAGAGCATAAGAGCAAAAGAACAAATTCTACCTCCCCCAAACCCCCTCCTTATAAAGGAGGGGAGCTTCGAGCTCTCCCCCTTGATAAGGGGGAGTCCCTCCGATGTAACATCGGAGGGGAGGGGGTCGGCGAGTTAATTATATTATCTCCGGTGGTGCGCGGACGCAAAGGCGAATATTACCAGATGCTTTATGATTTATATAATTCCGGTTTTGCCGAAGTGCGCCTCGACGGGAAATTTAAATCATTGCGCAACAGAATTGATTTGAAGAAAAATTTTAAACACACGATTGAGGTGGTGATTGATAAACTTCCAATTATTAATACAAAAAATTTACCAACCACCGAGAAAGAATTTGAAAAACGCCTGACCGAAGCGATTGAATCGGCAGTGGATTTGTCTAATGGACTTTGTACAATAATTTATCCCAGTGATGAGGAACAAATTTTTTCTTCAGAATATTCTTGCCCAACCGACGGTTACAGTTTTCCAGAAATTGAACCGCGTTTGTTTTCTTTTAATTCTCCTTATGGTTATTGTGAAGAGTGCACCGGACTTGGCACTGACGGACTTTTTAGCGAAGACCCTTGCCCCAAATGCCGCGGCAAGCGTTTGAATGAAAATGCTTTGAGTGTGAAAATTGTGGGCAAAAATATCTGGGAATTTACCAGTTTGGCCATTGCCGAAGCCAAAGATTTTGTATTAATGGCCGAGAAAAAATTGAATGAGCGGGAAAAAGAAATTTCCGGCGTAGTTTTGAATGAAATTAAAAACCGCCTGGATTTTATGCTGGATGTGGGGTTGCATTATCTAACTTTGGACCGGCGCGCCGGCACGCTTTCCGGCGGCGAGGCCCAGCGCATCCGTTTGGCATCGCAAGTCGGCACCAAACTGGTGGGCGCGCTTTATGTTTTGGATGAACCAACGATTGGTTTGCACCAAAAAGACAATGAAAAACTGGTTAATACTTTGCGCAAACTGGCTGACGCCGGCAATACGATTATTGTGGTGGAGCATGATGAAGATACAATTTTAATGAGCGACTGGGCGGTGGATTTTGGGCCAGGCGCGGGCGTGAATGGCGGGGAGATTGTGTTTTCCGGACCGACTAGCGAACTTTTAAAAAACGTTTCTAGTTTGTCATTCCGGCCCGAGAGCCGGAATCCAGAAAAAATGATTCCTGGATCCCGGGTCAAGCCCGGGATGACACCCGGCGGTGATTGTGCCATTCTCGGCGACCCCAAAACCTCTCTCACCGGACAATATTTGCGCGGGGAAAAGAAAATTAGCATGCCAATTAAACGGCGCAAAATTGATTCGTCCACGCCGAAAATTAAAATTACGGGGGCGGAAGAAAATAATTTGAAAAACATCAAAGTGGAAATTCCGCTCCGCCGTTTTGTTTGTCTGACCGGCGTATCCGGTTCGGGTAAATCAACTTTGATGGAAAGCATAATTTTCCGTTCCATTAATAATCGGCTTAATCATACGCGCGCTATTGAGGGAAAACATAAAACAATCACTGGCACGGAATATATTGATAAAATTATTGAAATTAATCAAAATCCGATCGGCCGGACTTCGCGCAGCAATCCCGCCACCTACACCAAAGCGTTTGATGAAATTCGCGAAATTTTTGCCGCGACCCCGGAAGCCAGAATGCGCGGTTTTGGCGCGAGCCGGTTTAGTTTTAATGTGCCTTCTGTCTCGCCGCGCGAAGGCAGTCATCGCTCCGCTGGGGGCAGATGCGAGAAATGCGAAGGCAAAGGAAGTTTGGAAAGTGAAATGCGCATTTTGCCAAGCGTGCAAATTGTCTGCGATGTCTGCAAAGGCAAAAGATTTACCAAGGAAACCCTGGAAGTTAAATTCAAAGGGAAAAACATTTCTGATATTTTAAACATGACCATTGCCGAGGCGG
>JAQTPI010000010.1 GCA_028748975.1 Patescibacteria group bacterium
GTAAGTATAGCAAAAGGGGAAAAAGGTGTCAAATTAACCTCAAAACACAAAACACAATTAACAAAACTCAAAAAAAAAAAAACTATTTTAAATATTTTTTAATCGCCGCGTTGTGGTCGTCTAGGGTTTTGGAAAAAATTGTCTCTCCTTCTTTCGTTGTGAGATAAAACCAAAAATCAGAATTTTTGGGATAGACTGAAGCGCGGATGGCGGAGAGGCCTGGGTTGCCAATTGGCGTGGGAGGAAGTCCGCGATATTTGTAGGTGTTGTAAGGAGAGTCAATTTTCAATTCATCCAAAGTCAAAGATGCGCTGCCTTTTTTGCCAATAACATATTTTAGCGAGGAATCCACCTGCAAGGCCATGCCGGCGCCCAATCTTTTCCAAAGAATGCCGGCGGCAATTTTTCGGTCTTCGTCGCCAATGACTTCGGCTTCAATGATGGAAGCCATTTTCAAAGTATCATAAAAATTCCGGCCATTGGCCTTGATTTCCGTCAGAAGCGCGGAAGTAAATTTGTCATTAAAATTTTCCAAAGTGCGCGTGACAATTTCCGCGGGCGTGGCGGTTTTGAAAACACGATAAGTGTCGGGGAAAAGAAAGCCTTCCAAATTGATGGCGCCGGCGTCTTTCAGAAATGAAAATTGTTCCTGCCATTTTTTAGCATCGCGGGTTTCATTTAAAAAGTCATCGCGTTTAAAAATTATTTTTTCTTTTACCAAATAATCAGCCATGTCGGAAGCGGTCCAGCCCTCAATGAAACGCAAATCGCGTTCGTTGGCGGCTTTGCCCTGAACCAGTTTTCGCGCCACACCAACGACACTTGTGGCTTCAAAAATATATTCGCCGGCTTGGATGTCGTTTTGCCAGCCGCGCAGGCGGATATAAATTTTAAAAATTAATTCACTTTTGATGATGCCTTGTGCTTTGAGATGCGCCGCCACCAAATTTGATGGCTCGCCTTTGGCCACGACAAAAGTTTTCTCGCCATTAAAGTTATTTTTTTCCAACAAAAAAATCGCGCCAGAAACGGCTACGATGACGATGATACCGACTAAAATAGAAATGATTTTTTTCATGAGATTATTATAGCATCTTAAATTATAATTTGACAACATTATTGGTTTTGATATACTAAATATGAACCCAAGCTGGTTGTGGATAAATTGCCATTTGCAGGGGAGTGGCCTCCACTAACTACTTGGTGAGTAAGACGCCGACGAAAAAGAAGAGAAAAATTCACGTTCACTTGAACCCCAATCAGCACAATCCGCCTCTGCGGATTCGACGCCGTGCAACATCCCACTCCGTAAGCATATACCCTGCCGGAGTGGTTTTTTATTTGGCCTCTCGGCCTCCTACGAATTACGAATAGTACGAATGTACGAATCGGCCGCTTGCTCCCAACGAAACTCTTTTAGCCGCTCTCTCCCCTGCTCTATTAAATTTTGCCGCAAATTTTCATCACTGATTATTTTTTCCAAACCAATAGCAATTTCTTCAACTGAATCTGGATTAATATATAAGCAAGCGTCGCCGCCGACTTCGCGCAGGACTGGAATATCAGAGGCCAAAACCGGCAGACCAAAATCAAAACCTTCCAGAATTGGAAAACCAAAACCTTCTTCTTTGGAAACGAGAATGAGGCAGGTTGATTGTTGCAATAATTCACATTTTTTCTCTTCGGTGATATAGCCGATGGGCTCAACTTTATTTTTAATATTTAATATTGAATATTGAATATTAAAATTCGGATCTACTTTTCCAGCTAAAATTAGTTTATAATCAGGATGTTTTTGGTTGAAAATTTCAAAGGCTTTGATTAAGTTGATAATATTCTTTTTCTCTTCCACCCGGCCGATATAGAGAATTTGTTTTTTAGTAGGTGTCATCCTGAGCCCCGAACTTGCCGAGGGGCGAAGGATCTCATTATGAGATTCTTCGCTTCGCTCAGAATGACACTCTGGACGATATCCGTGGTGTATTACTATTATTTTATCGGCTGATATTTTGGTGTATTTAAGTAAATCGTTTTTTACCGCCTCAGTCGGCACAAAAATTTTAGTACAAAGTTTTTGAGCCAGCCACAAATCCAAATTCAAATTAAATTTCTGCCACCAAGTATATAGTTCGGGGTGTCTTTTAAAGGCAATGTCGTGAATGGTTTTATAGTAACGAGTAACGCGTAATGTGTAACGTGTAAAAATGGTAACGAACGGCAGAACGTAAACCGGCGAGAAAAATACTTTTGGCGGATGAATTAAAAGTTCCCAGCCCAGCCGGATTTGCGTCCAGAAAAATTTCAGCGGCCAACGCAAAATCCGCTGGCTTTCTTTCGGCAACCATGATATTTTCTGCGGCGTGTAATAAATTATTTCCGCGTCCCTGATTTCTGATTTCTGATTTCTGATTTCTCGCAGCAATTCGTCTGATACTTTTTCCACGCCGGTTTTTTGGATGGAATCAACGGAGCGCGAGGCATCGATGCCGATTTTTATAATATTTGACATAATTTTTTAGCTTGTTATAATATAGTTAACAACACAAAACAAAGCTTCTTTCAATAACTAAACAAAAAAGGAGGTAGTAGTGCCAAAGAACCAAATATTAAAAAACATTAAAAGAAAACCCTTTTTTATTTTTTTCTTAATTGGCTTTTTCTTTTGTTTAATTGGAAGAATACCAACATTTAGCGGCTCAAAAATGATTATGCCTCTAATGCACATTGGCGGCGTGATGTTTTTACTTGGCATTGCTGTAATGGTTTTTCAAAAAAATAACAATCATTAAATTCACAATAAAGTTCCCGATTCATTGGGAACTTTTTTTTCCACAATTTCTTTCATTTTTTCAATAAATTTTTCTTTGCTGAATTTTTGCGCTTGAGCTTCGCAATCCGCGCGCATGGACAAACATTTTTCCGGGGTGAGATAATTCACGGCGGAAACAATATCATCAATGGTATATTTGGCCGGCACAAATTTGCCGGTTTTTTCGTCGATGATTGTTTCTAATAAACCGCCTTCGGCCACGCCAAGGCAAGGTTTGCCCGCGGCCATGCTTTCCACTGGACTCATGCCAAAATCTTCATCAATCGGAATATAGATTGTAGCCAGGCAGTTGCCCAGATAATTTTTTAATTCCTCGTCCGAAACCCAGCCGACAATTTTTATATTAGCGTGACCCACGGCCATTTGCCTGACTTTTTCCAAATCTGGTCCGCCAGAAACAACTACTAATTTTTTATCAGGCATTTTCTGAAAAGCGGAGACAATATCAGGGATTCTTTTCAATCTTTCCAACCGGCCCCAGGAAAAATAATAATCTCCTTGGCCCAGCCATTTAAATTTTTCCGTATCAATCGGCGGGTAAATTACATAATCAGTTTTATGGTGGCTGAAACGCCAAAGGCGGTTTTTTATATTTTCCGAATTGGCGATGGTTACGTTCATCATTTTCAAACCCAGCCAATAGATAAATTTAATGCCGTGCGCGCCGATGTTGTAATAGATTATTCTTTTCCAAGCCTTTTTCTGTTCGCTTTTATTCAGTTTCCATAAATCAAAAACATGGCGCACGGGCGAATGGCAATAGAAAATTTTCCGGGTGCCTCTTTTGCAATTAACAGCCGCGGAAAGACAATTGTTGCCGGAAAAAATCACAGTGTCGTATTGGCGAATGATTTTTCTGGTTTTAAAAATGAAATTAAAATGCGCGCGAAAATAACGCCAGACGATTTTTGGGTATTCGCCTTTGTCTAAAATAAATAATTTGAGTTTTTTCTCAACAACCACCCCCGACTGATTACTATCAGCCGACCCCTCCTTCGAAAGGAGGGGATAATGGTTACTATCCTCCCCTTTCGAAGGGGAGGTGCCCAGACCGCAGTCGATGGCGGAGGGGTTGTAGTGGCTCGGTATCCCAAAACTTTCCGGCGTCCAAAATTCGGTTATTAAATCTGCCTTGAGGGCATTGGCCAAAATTAAAACCAGCCGCTCAGCGCCGCCTTTGAATTGAAATCTGTCGTGGATTATTAGAATTTTACGACCGTTTGACATAATTTTTAAATTTGCTATAATTCAAATAGATAATATCTTTGACAATTAAACTATCGGGAGTACAAAATGAGGATTGTTTTGTTGGTGGAAGATCAATTTTTCCAAAAAAACGCTCTTAAAATATTTTTAGGGAAAGCGGGCATTGATATTATTGACAGTAATACTGGTGAAAAAGCCCTGGAAATTTTGCGGTCAAATCCCCAAATAAAAATTGTGGTAACGGATTTTAATCTATCTTATGGCGGCGGAAAAATGAACGGGCTGGATTTATTAAAACAAATAAAAAAAGATTTTCCAAAAACAAAGATTGTTGTGATGAGTTGTGATTACGATTTAAAAGCGGAAACCTTTCTTCAGGCTGGCGCCGCTGAATTTCTTAGCACCAAAAATGGAAGTGCAATTCTTGAAGCAATAAAAAAGTTGCGGCCATAAACCGGCTCAAAATGAGCCAGACAACAAACAAGGAGGTTCAAATGCACTACTATGACCCGTACTACCCAAAAAATTTACCTGTAATTCCAGAAAAAGAAGCTATAAAATCGCCCATGTCGTTTAAAGCCCCGAGCCGGGCTGCGCTTTTAAGAGTTCTGACACGGGTAAACAACAGTGGCAACTGTGCAGAAAACACATTATTGGGAAAAATTCCGTTGGGGAAAAAGCATATGAAAGTAATGGTGGGAGATCCATTTATCGGCATGAGTATTGAAAGAAAAGTGGTAAAAATTTGCAATATATATTTTCTAAAAGTTTGTTTCCGTGAAAATGTTTCTTTTATGAGTAAAATTTGCGAGAATCACCCATTCAACTTTTTTCAAAATTATTGTACTCATGTGGAACTTTTATAAAAACAGCCGCGTGGCGCCTCCAAAAGAGGCGCCTTTTTATTTTCTGGATCCCCTCCGCCAGTTGGCGGATTCGCGGGAATGATAATTATCACCGTTTGACATAATCTTCAAGGCATGCTACAATTATTTTGTTAATACTGTCCTTTCCACAAACCGGCCTGAAGCGGGCCAAACTGGCTCAAAGTGAGCCAAAAACAACAAAGGAGAAGGAGATGGAGAAAAAGAGAAATTTTTTATTGACTGTCATTATCTTGGCATTAGCTATTGTAATGAGTGGTTGTGGATTTGTGAAGCAGCAAAAGAAAGTGGCGCTGAAGTATTTCGATTCTTACGAAAGTGAACTACCCGAGATCTCAAGAAAAGAAACAGTAAACAACGAAATTAGATGGATGTGGTTTGAAGCACCAAACAAAAAGATTTTAGAAGAAACCATCAAAAGAGTGGAAGGTAGCTGTGCTAAGAGCACGCCTATTGATAAAGTCATTTTTGATAGTAGCACTCAAAAAATACGGGTGGGCGACCCGTGGGAAGCCAAGAGCATCAAACGAGAAAGAATAAAAATCGGTGAAAGAGAATTTGTGCGCTGCTGGCTTACAAAAGAAGTATTTTTTATGTCCGAGATTTTTTTCGGCTATGCCCGTTTCCTTCAATTTGTAAAATAACATCTCAAACAACAGCACATTGATTAAAAGCGTTTCCAGCGCACGGCTGGGGGCGCTTTTTTATTTTGTCGCTAAAATTGAACGCTTATACGCGTCCAAATTATCCAAGGCGATGCCGGTGCCTTTGGCCACGCAGAGCAAAGCGTCTTCAGCATTGTAGGCCGGAATGCCAGTGGCTTGCGCCAGAAGTTTATCCATGTTGCGCAGAAGCGAGGTGCCGCCGGAGAGGACCATACCTTTGTCCATGACATCGGCGGAAAGTTCGGGCGGGGTTTTGAAAAGCACGTCTTTAACCGCGCCGACAATGCCTTCCAATTCATCCTGAATGGCTTCAGTAATATCGTTGGAAGAAATGGTAATTAAACGCGGCAGACCAGAAATCATATCGCGGCCCTTAACATCAATTTTTAGCGGCGCGTCCAAATACAGGGCCGAACCGACTTCAATTTTTATCATTTCCGCGGTCTGTTCGCCAATAGCCAAATTGTATTGGCGGCGAATGTGTTCCTGAATGGCCAAATCCATTTTGTTGCCGCCGATGCGCACGGAAGTGTTGGCGACAATGCCGCCAAGAGAAATTACGGCCATTTCCGAAGTGCCGCCGCCCATGTCCACAATCATATGGCCGGAAGCGGAACCAATGGGGATGTTGGCGCCGATGGCCGCGGCAATTGGTTCTTTGATGATGTAGGCAGCGCGCGCGCCAGCGGAAAGCGTGGCATCAATCACGGCGCGTTTTTCCGTGGAAGTAATTCCGGCGGGCACGGCGACCATGACTTCGGGACGAAAAAGACGCACGCCGCCAAGCGCTTTATTAATGAAATAACGGAGCATGGCTTCGGTGGTTTTGTAATCGGCAATGACGCCGTCTTTCAAGGGTCGCGCCGCCACAATTGTATCCGGGGTGCGGCCAATCATTTCTTTGGCTTCATCACCCACGGCCAGAACTTTTTTATCAGAAGTGCTGAAAGCCACCACCGAGGGTTCGTTGATGATGATGCCTTTGCCGGGCAAAAATACCAAAGTGTAGGTGGTGCCAAGGTCAATGCCGATTTTCTTTATAAACATAAATGTAATGTCAAAATTCAAATGTCAAAACTATGACCATATTTTATCTTAAGATTTCACTAAAATTATAGCTTTTCTTAAGGTTTTGGTCAAACTTGCCAAATTCCAGAAAATTATATAAAATGAAAGTGAAAAACACTGACCTTTGAACAACTAAAAGCCCGCCTTCGCCAAAAGCGAAGTCGAGGCAGGGAGGAAAAATGAGAAGGAGTTATTTTGGCAAACTAAAATTAGTAGTTTCACCCTCCCACGAAAGACTGGGGTTGGAAGTGGCAAAAGTTTTGAAGGTTAAACCCGTAAAAATTGAATTGGAAAATTTTCCTAACGGAGAACTGAAAATACGCCGTTTGGGTGATATTAATGGTTCTGATGTCTGCATCTTAAGTTCTCTCCACGCCAGATATGACACTATTGGAGAATTAACTCGGATATGCGGTTCGGTCCAAAACTACTCTCGACGAATATTTGGAATCTTTCCTTTTGTACGTGACGGCAAATCTGATCACCAAAAAAGATTTGGCGAAGTGGTGGCTTTTGAAAATACAGCGGAAGCAATTTCTTCTTCGGGTATAGATGTAGCGACTATTTTTGATCAACACACCACACAGCACCCAAGTATTTTCGATACCCGCCACCATCGGTTAAAAACCGTTCACCATATCTTTTTATTGCGCCTGTTAATTGAATATGCGCAAAAAATGCGTTTTGATAAAATCGTTCCTCTGGACGCCGGAAGTCTTGGCAGAAATAACAAAGCAGCGATTTTAATGAACAGAATAAATGATCAGGCGTATATTTTAAAAGACCGAGACGGAGAAACCAGAGAAGTCAAAAAACTTATTATTTTTGGCGAAATTGCCGGCCAGAACATTATTTCTTTTGAAGATATGATTCAAAGCGGAAGCACGGTGGTGGCGAGCAGTATTGATATGAAAAAAGCGGGCGCCAAAAGCGTCTCCATCTTTGCCGTACATCCTGATTTTGATGCAGGAACGTTTGACAAACTCAATCCTCTGCTGGAAGATGGTATTATTGATAGATTAGTGGTGGTGGACACCCTGCCCATTATTGGCAGGGAAAAATGGCACAAAAATTTCATTGTTTTGAGTCCGGCCGAATTTTTGGCCAAAGTCATTACCCACATACACCTGGAAAAACACATGCGCGGTTTCTTCCTGGGACCATCATAAACAAAACCAGCCCCGACCAGCAACAGGCCGGGGCTTTTTTATAAAATTGCTTTACAAAATTTTAAAAATAAATTATACTAATTACACTGCCGTTGTAGCTCAGCTGGTAGAGCAACTCCATGGTAAGGAGTAGGTCATCGGTTCAATTCCGATCAACGGCTCCAAAAACACTGCGAAAAATCGCAGTTTTTTTGTTATCGAAAAACACACTTGCCAAATATTTTTTTCTATGCTATACTTACCTTAGGCCAATAATTTGGCTTAAAAAGCCGTCAAAGCGGCTTTCTCCCCAATTTAACAGGGGTTTTATGTAAGTGTCAAAAAGTGTTTTTAACCAAGTGTCCTAAACCGATAACTGGATGTCAAAAAGAGCAATCTTTAGACAAAACACATAAAGGTCACCTTGCATCCATTTATTATTTTAGAACATCCTATGAACAAGAAATTATTTGTCGGAAGTTTAAGCTGGGGTACCACTGACGAAGCCTTAAAAGACGCTTTCAGCGCCGCGGGCACTGTGGTTTCCGCCTCTGTCATCGTTGACAGACAAACCGGTCGTTCCAAGGGTTTCGGCTTCGTGGAAATGTCCACCGAAGAAGAAGCTCAAGCCGCTATTGATACCCTCAATGGCAAAGAAATCGACGGTCGCCAAATCGCGGTCAGCGAAGCTCGACCTCCGAAAGAAAAAAAGTGGTAAGTTAATTTTTACCAATAAAAAAACCGGCCACCAGGCCGGTTTTTTGATTAAAGTTGATATGTCATCCCGAGCGACCTCTATGGCCGCTATGAGTGATGGGATCTCGTGGCGGATTTGACATATTTTCAGAAATGCGCTAAGATATAAATACTAATAAAATAGTGGTCGATTTTAGCCGCAAACAACTAAGATTGGCTAAATCAATCGCAAGCTAAACAAAAGGAGGAAAAGACCATGGACGGTAAATCACCTAATTACGCAAAAAAGTACCGGGTTCAATTTTTTATTGTCTTTCTTACAATCAGTCTTGGAATTCTTTCGGCATCAAATCCAACAGTAAGCATGGGAGCATTTATGGAAAATATTATCAGAGCCCTAATAATTGCGGTTTTTTTAAATTTTTTATTTATTACTGGATTAAAAAATTTTATTAAAGCAAACTAAAAAAAATAACCGTACCACGCCCTGACCGTCAGGGCTTTTTTGTTTTTCTAAAATCCAATCTTTTCAACCTCTTCTTCCAACTCCAAATTAAATTTAGCGCGGACGCTGATTTTAATTAAATTTATTAAATCAATTATATCTTTGGCGGTGGCCAAGCCAGTGTTAACGATAAAATTAGCATGAACATCGGAAATTTTTGCACCGCCGACTTCCCTGCCCTTAAGATTACAAGATTCTATTAACCAGGCGGCTGGAACGGCTTTGTTTTCCAAAAATTTTTCCGACAAATTTATGTCAGGATTATTTTTTAGAAAATTATCAAATTCAGCATTTTTTATATTCTTGAAAATACAACCGGCACTGGGCTCGCTTGGTTGGGTTTGATTTCTCTTTTCAATAATTTTTTTACTTTTATTTTTTGCCTCAGTTGTATCGCCGGAAATTAATTTTAGTTCCACTGACCAGATGACTAAATTTCTATTCTTTTTAAAAATACTTTCACGATAGCCAAATTGGCATTCATCTTTGGAAAAATTTTTGAAAGTAAAATCACTTAAATCAAAAACGCGGACGCTTTCCACAAAATCGGAAATTGAGGCGCCAAAGGCGCCGGCATTGCCGCGCACGGCCCCGCCAAGGGTGCCGTAGATGCCAGAGAGGCCTTCCAGACCGACTAAATTATTTTTTAGGCAATAATCTATCAAACTATTTAAGTTTACGCCAGCGCCGGCAGAAATGGTATCATTATTCATTTTTAATTTTTCATTTTTCATTCTTACCACCAACCCATCAAACCCACCATCGCTGATTAAAAGATTACTTCCGCTGCCTAAAATAAAAATGGGCAAAGAATTTTCTTTGGCCCAAGCGCATGCTTTTTTTAATTCATCTTCATTTTCAACTTCTATAAAAAACTTCGCCTCCCCGCCGATCTTGAAGGTAGTAAAATCTTTTAGAGAAATGTTTTGCTGAATTTTTAGCGGGTTTGACATATTTTTTATGACATGCTATGATTATTTTACTAGTACTGTCCCTTTCACAAACCGACCCCAATGGGTCAAAACGGGCTCAAATTGAGCCGAAAACAAACAGGAGGTGTAAAATGGTGTTCAGATGGCCATGGCCCAAGAAAACCACGGAGAAATTGTGCTTTAATTCCTACAGAAAAAGTCTGCCCGAGATTTCAAGAAAAAAAGTGACAAATGATTCGAGAACATGGATGTGGTTTGAGGCTCCAAATAAAGAAGCTTTAGGAAGAGTTATCACAAGAATGGGGGGCAATTGTGCTAAGAGCACACCCATTGACGAAGTCCCGTTTGATAACAGTGTTCGGACTGTCCTGATGGGCGACCCGTGGGAAGCCGTCAGTATCAAACGAGAAAAAATCGTGATCAATAATGAAAAAGTTGTAAAATGTTGGTTATCAGACGACGTATTTTTTATGTCCAGGATTGTTGACGGTTATGCCCGTTTCCTTCAATTTACAAAATAGCACCACAAACAACAATATTATTTGAAAGCGTCTCCGGCATACGGCTGGGGACGCTTTTTTATTTGCCTGCTGGCTACTACAAATTACGAATCTTACGAATATACGAACGATCACAAGGAGAATTATTGAAGCGACACCCATATTACTTATTACTAGTTACTTATTACCCTACGTGTAGGACCACGAGATCCTTCGCTTCGCTCAGGATGACACCACTAGATATCTATCCGTTCAATCTCCGCCCCCAGTTTTTGCAACCTCCCCACAATGTCTTCATACCCGCGGTCAATTAGTTCGGCTTCGTCAATAGTGGTTTCGCCGTCGGCCAAAAGACCGGCGATGAGCAAAGTGGCGCCGGCGCGCAAATCAAAACTTTTAACTTCGGTGCCAATTAAAGGCGTGGGTCCGGTGACCAAAATCCGACTGGAATCTAAACATTGAATATTGGCGCCCATTTTTTGCAATTCAGAAACATAATTAAAGCGGCCGTCAAACATTTTTTCAAAAATTAAAGTCGGGCCGCTGGCCTGGGTGGCGAGCACAGCAAAGGGTTGTTGCAGATCAGTCGGAATGCCAGGATAGATGTTGGTTTCCAATTTTTTAACCGCGCGCAACTGTCCGCCTTTTTTTATCTGTAAAAAATTGTTACCCACTTCAAAATTCACGCCAAATTCTTTAAATTTTTCCAAAACCAAATCCAGGTGATCGGGATTAATATTTTTAATTTTAATTTCGCTTCTGGTGGCGGCGGCCAAAATGGCAAATGTACCGGCTTCCACCGGATCAGGAATTACTTCATGGACAATGCCATTTAGTTTTTCCACGCCTTCAATTTCCAAGGTGTGCGTGCCAGCGCCGGAAATCTTGGCGCCCATTTTATTTAAACATTTAGTCAAATCTTCCACGTGCGGTTCGGTAGCGGCAATTTTAATTATAGTTTTACCGCGCGCGAGACAGCTGGCCATTAAAATATTTTCTGTGGCAGTGACGGAAAATTCCTGCAAGACAATTTTTGTGCCAATTAAACCATCGGTATGTAAATGATAAATATTATTAGCGCTGTCTTCCTCCATGGCCACGCCCATTTTTTTAAAGGCCTCAAAATGCGTGTCCAAAGGACGATTGCCAATGATGCAGCCACCGGGCGTGGGGAAATCTATTTTTTTAAAGCGCGCGAGCATGGGGCCCATTAGTACCACGGAGGCACGCAGTTTCTTTACTAATTTCTGATCAATTGTTTCCGGATTCAAATTATGACAATTTAAGGTGACTTCGTGTTCAGCGGTCCACTCGGCCCGGCCGCCCATGCTTTTTATTATATCCATCATTTTTTCCAAATCCAAAATCCGCGGGGCATTTTTGATGACCACGTCTTCGTCGGTTAAAATGGCGGCCGCCACTAATTTCGTGGCTTCGTTTTTGGCGCCCCGGACTTCAATTTCGCCACTTAACTTTTTTCGGCCGTGGATGATGAGCTGGGACATAAACGGGTAATAAGTAATAAGGAGACAGTAGCTGCTCCCTTTTTCAAGAAGAGGTAACTGTCTTTCTTGTTTTACTTTACCATTTTTATGGAAAAATAAAAAGGGCTGAAACGTTTGTTTCAACCCCTGTTGTCTGTTTTTTATTGTTTGTGAAAAACTACCCAATCATCGACGTTTGACCTTGGTTTTCCATACCAGTGTTCTTGTCCGTCTTCAATAATCATAAATTTTACAAGATACGATTCATCGGGATCTAAAAAGATACCCATTTCAATTTTTTTTCCACCCTTTGTCAGATAATAAAACCTGTCCTCTCTTCCGACAAAGGTTGATTTGGTAACCATAATGGAATCGCGCAAATTTTCAAAAATCTCCGTGATGTATTTGGACTTCATGACTAATTGTGTTTCTATTGATTTAAGCCAAAACGAATCGTTGGAAATAAAAGAATCAATTGAATATTTACGCCTGTGTTCCAAAGCAGCGAAATTCCAAGTATGAACTGCGGCTATGGTGCTGTCAATTTTTTCGGTTTTCTGGAACCATCTTTCTGCGTATGCCGGGCCATAGAGGTCGAGTTTTTGTTCTTTCGCGCAAAAACAGAAAACCAGTGCAAAAGTCAGCAAACAAACCACTTTCTTCACTTTTTCCTCCTTAATTTTTGATTTTTAACGATTTTCCATAGGTAAGATAAGTTTAGCACGTCTTCTAATTACTGCCAAGCGCCCTGTCCTGTATTATCTCTTGGATAATATTTACAATAATTTTGCCACTATAGTCGCAGAAAATTTTGTTCATCTTATCTCCTAATTCATATCTCTTATCTCTGTTCTCTAATAAATTTTTTACTTTATTTACTAATTTATCAGAATTTAATTCGTTTTGTTTAAGATAAACTCCAGCACCTTGCGCGGCAAAATATTTAGCGTTTTCTTCCTGGTGCGAATTCGGAATGGGCACAATTATGCACGGCTTTTTCAAATAGGCCAGTTCGGTCAAGGCAGACATGCCGGCACGGGTTATTACCAAGTCAGCCAGTGCCATAGTAGAAAATATGTCTTCATCCAAAAATTCTACTTGCTGATACCGTTCTTTAATAATCTGATAATCTGATAATTCAATAACCTGATTTTTATTTTTACCAGTGATATGAATTATATTACAAAATTTGGTTAGTTCTGATAAAGATTCCCAGATTAAATTATTCAATGCCAAGGCGCCGGTGCCACCGCCGATTACTAAAACTGTCGGCAAAGATCCCATCGGTCCGATGTTATCGGACCTCGGGATGACGGTACGAACGGGATTGCCGACTAACACGACTTTACTTTTCGGAAAATCTTTAATTGAAATATCCAAAGCCACGGTAATGCGCTTGGCAAATCTGGCCATGATTTTATTGGCCAGGCCGGGTCGCACATCTTGCTGATGAATAATGCTTGGCACGCGCAAAACCCAGCCAGCAATGACCACGGGTACGGCTACAAAACTGCCGGCAGCCACAATTACATCGGGTTTGAATTTTTTTATTATGGAGAGCGCTTGGAAAAAACCAAGTTTAATTTTGAAAATATCAACAATATTTCTCAAATCAAAATATCGGCGCAGTTTGCCCGCGCTGATGGCTTGAAATTTTATGCCTTCTTTTTCAACTATTTCTTTTTCTACTCCATTCTTAGTTCCAATCCAAAGTGCTTCGAATTTCGAATCCCGAATTTCGAATTTCGGTTTTAAGTTTTGGTGGATGGCTATGAGCGGACTGACCGAGCCCATAGTGCCGCCACCAGAATATATAACGCGCATAAAAATTTTATTTCAATAATATCTTCAACGATTTTACTATAATCTTCTGCAACCTCTTCCACTTTCTTTTGTCTCCCGTTGGCCATTTTTGGTTGACTTCAATTTCCACACCCAAATATTTTTCACCGAACTGGCGGCGCAAATTGGAGGTTAAACCATCTTCGGAACCGGTATAGGGGTAATTCAGGCGCACTTTCAAATTGGAGTCAAGCTCGATTAAAATTTTTTGCCATTTTTGGCAAAGCTCCGCTTCATCGGACAGAGCTGGATTATAGAGCAGGCCGATATCGGCGTTTCTTTCTTCACCTTTAAAATTGGGGGTGAAAGAATGAACCATCAAATGAAAAACTCCGCGACTATTTTTTATTTCATCGGCTATCTGTTTTTCCAGCTTTTGGCGGTGTTTTTCATAGATCTTTTTAATAATTTGCTCTTTTTCTATTTCGGGGAAATCTTTAAAAGCTTCTTTAAATTGATTTGTTTTTTCTTCGCTGCCGGCGTCGCTTGGCGCGAAAAAAAGATAGGGTTTGTTGTGGAGCGAGCAGTCAACGTCAATTAAAAGGCGAGAAATTAGATTTAAAAAAAGCGGAGCACCAAAAGCTCGCGCGATTTTTTTAGCTAATTTTTTAGCGCCAATATCCAAAGCATTATGAGTTTCTAATATTTTTTTATATAACTTAAAATAATTTCTGTATTCTTTGGGAATTTTATTGCCGGCGTGCTCACAACTGACTATTAAAACACGGCCTCTATTTTTTTTTGACCGCCAATAAATCTTTTGGATAAATTGAAATATTTTAAGCATGGATATTAAAAATAAATTTTTAAACGCGCTTCACCTCTTTAATTAAAGGCTTACTAACCAGAGGAACGGCAATCATTCCGCGCCGGAGGACATCACCTTGCTTATTTTTTATACCAATCCAATTTTTTAAAAAGATATCTTTACGAATGGTGCGAAAACCTTTTTGTCCACCCTTATATTTATCCGGATCGGCCAGATAATAATGCGTCTCGTCAAAACCAAAAATAACTGAAAAATGAGCAACTAATAATTCACGATAATCTTTGCCGCTTTTACCGCGAGTTTGATATTCAACCAAACAAAGGTTAAAATGTCTAATTTTTTGCTCCAATAATTTTAAATTGGCGTTTTCAAAAACCTCGTGTTTGATGTTCAGTTTTTTCAACGCTCGCGAAAGATTTATTTGTTGTGAACCGTATTTTGGTTCTGCCTGACAAAGTTTCATTAATTTTTTTTCATCAGTTTTTTGACCGAGAGTCTCCAAAATAATCTTAAGCGAAACAGGGCCGCAATCATAGGACCTTTTTTGGACGCTTAAGCGCGCCGGCAGAATGATGGTGTGGTATTTGCGATAGGCCATATTTGTGCTTAAAAATCAATATAATTATATTTTTATCTTAGCATTTTTTAATTAATTTGGCAAATAAAAAAGGCCGCGCGGCGGCCTTATTCGGTATTGTTAAAAAACCCCATAAAATAACTAGATTCTTTTTCCATGATGAGAACCGGCGTCTAGCTCTTGTTTTTGGAATTTTGATTTGGGCAGAACCCTAAAATCTATTCGGCGGGTCATGGCAAAATAATTATTACCATTGCCAGCCAAGGCATCAGCCATGTGCAATATTTCTACGTTTTGATTTTTTCGTTTCCATGCTTCCAACTTAATATCCATCTCTACCGCGACTGCTCCAATAGAACGATTAAACACAGACAATGTTTCGCTTTCCATGTTTTTCTCCTTTATGTTTGGTTTAAAAGGTAATTTCCGAATCTAAAAGTTTCTGTGTTACCTTTTGGCCTTCTTCCAATTTTTCTATCAGTTTTCTAAGTCTTGGTAATTCTACCCGAAGCAGTTATTCAAAATTTGGTGGCACAACAATTTTGAGATCGGAATCATCTCTCGCTTCTGCTATGATGTCCTCCTTGTTTTTTATTTTATGAAAAAAATTTATATTAACTATCCTATATTAACTATCCTAGCTCTTCTATTTTATAATGTCAAATACCACCCAGCCCAAGCCGCAGACAAAAGTTATGACCAAATAAATCGACATAACAAAGGCCAGATTTTTATTGATGGCAAATTCGGGGTGACGATTTCCGTGCTTGCGGGCTTTCCAATAAGTAAAAATATATTCAAAACCCTCCAAACCAAAACCAAGGGCGCCGGCAAAACCAATGATTTGAATGAAATCGTGCCAGCCCAAAGCATATAAAATTATGGGGCCAACAATAACTAAAAGCCAGGGCCAGTGGCGCGCCAGCTTAAAATCATAACGGAACATGTCGCGCAAGGCCAAGCCGCAGGAAAGAAAACTGGTGGACATGGTGAAGATGGCAAAAAGATTACCAACTATTAAAAGCAGAGGGCCAACTTCACGACCCAAGCCAATGGTGGCAATTTCGGTGGTAAACTGACCAGTAACGGCCACGACCACTAAAGCAAAGAGAGCGTAAATGGTGGAAGAAAAAAGCACGCCGGTTAAAATCGCGCGTTTTAAAAGATATTCGCGGTGTTTTAAAATTTGGCGCATTTCCGGAATGGCCAAGGTGCCAGAACAGGCAAAAAGAATGACGCCAAAAGGAACAAGGAGATTGGAGAAACTGAAACCGGAAACATTATTCAAATTCATGTGGCCATGAGAAAAAGCCACGATGATAAAAAAAATGGCAAGCACCACGACCGAAAGAAAAAATTCCGCATTTTTGATGAGAGAAACACCCTTGTAAATGAAAAAAGCGGCGAGAATATAGAAAAAAATACTATAAACCAAATAGTAGCCGCCAAAAATTGCCGAGAGAGCCTCGCCCACGCCGATGAAGTAGGCCAAAAGCGCGCCGTAGATGGTGATGGAAATTAGAAGCGAGAGAATTTTCCATTTTGGCCCAAGATACTGGCCAATGTAGCCGGCCAGTTGATGGCGCTCGCCGGTGCGCAGTGTTACTTCGCCAATCATAAGTTTAATAAAAATCATGGCCAAAGTGACCGCCACCAAAACCAAAAGTCCGGTCCAAAAACCGGCTTTGGCAAAAACATAAGGCAAACCCAAAATGCCGGCGCCGATGATGGTGCCGACCAGGGTGGAGACGGATTGAAAGAATGGGAGATTACGCATGGGGAGATCTTTAAATTAATTATAGCATGAAAAAATAATAAAATAAAAAAACACCCAACAAAATGTTAAGTATTTTTACCGCTACGGGGAGTCGAACCCCGGTTCCGTGGCTGAGAACCACGTGTCCTAACCACTAGACGATAGCGGCTTATTTATTTAATATTTTACCTTAAAATTCAATTTTTATCAAATCAAAAATCCCATCGACTAAAGACGGGATTTAAGATGAGAAAAAACGATTTATTCTCTACTGACTTATTTAATATTGAAATTTTGGTGAATATCTTTTCATTAATAGTGCGTTGGAAATAACGCTAACCGATGAAAAAGCCATGGCGAGAGCGGCGAGCGCCGGATTTAAAAGCCAGCCGGTGAAAGGATATAAAATACCAGCAGCCACCGGAATGCCGATAATATTATAAAAGAAGGCCCAGAAAAGATTTTGTTTGATTTTGTTTAAAGTATATTTGCTCAAATCAATAGCCGTGATGACGTCCCTTAAATCATCTTTAATTAAAACTATTTCCCCGGTTTCCATGGCCACGTCAGTGCCAGAACCCAAAGCAATACCCAAATCGGCTTGGGCCAAAGCCGGAGCATCATTGATGCCGTCGCCGACCATGGCGACAACATTTCCTTCACTCTGTAATTTTTTGATTTCGGCTGATTTTTCCTGCGGCAAAACTTCGGCCAAAACCCGGTCGATACCAACAAGCTTGGCAATGGCTTGCCCAACTCTTTTATTATCGCCCGTAATGATAGCAACTTTCTTGCCCATTTTATGAAGCATCTCAACCGCTTCTTTTGAGTATTCTTTAAGAGTATCAGCGACCGCGATAATACCAATAATTTTTTTATCTTGCGCTAAAATCATAGCTGTTTTACCCTGGTCTTCCAGGGCAATCAAATTTTTTTCAATCAAGTTCGGGTTAATTTGATTATCAATCATCAGTTTTCTGGTTCCAAAAAGTATTTTTTTATTTTCTAAATCAGCCGAAACACCAAATCCGGGCAGGGCTTGAAAATTTATTACTTCCAAAAAATTAATTTTTTCCTCTTTGGTTTTATTAACAAGCGCTTGAGCCAGGGGATGCTCTGAATTTTTTTCCACTGATGCGGCGATTTGTAAAATATTATTTTCATTAATTTCGTTTTTTATTGAAATAATATCCGTCACACTTGGTTCACCCTTGGTTAACGTTCCGGTTTTATCAAAAACAATCATGTCTAAATCGCGGGCAATTTCCAAAGCCTGGCCGCTTTTAATTAAAATACCGTTTTTGGCCGCGAGTCCGGTCCCCATCATGACCGCGGTGGGAGTGGCCAATCCCAAAGCGCAAGGACAGGCAATAATCAAAACAGCCACAAAAACTGTTAAAGCAAAAGCCAATGGTTGGCCCAGTAAAAGCCAAATAATAAAAGATAAAACGGCAATGCCAAGCACAGACGGAACGAAATAGAAAGAGACCTTGTCGGCCAATAACTGGATGGGTGCTTTGGAACCCATGGCTTCTTCCACAACTTTAATAATCTGGGCCAACATCGTATCTTTGCCGACGCGAGTGGCTTTAAATTTCAAGACGCCGGTTTTGTTAATGGTCGCGCCGATTAATTCATCGCCTTTTTTCTTTTCCACCGGGATGCTTTCACCGGTAAGGGCTTTCTCATCAACGCCGGAATAACCGTCAATAACAACCCCGTCCACGGGAATTTTTTCACCAGGCTTTATTAAAATAAGATCCCCAACCAAAACCCGCTCAATAGGAATTTTAATTTCTTCATTATTTTTGATAACCGTGGCCTCTTTGGGCTGGAGGCCGATTAATTTTTTTATCGCTTCGCTGGTTTTGCCTTTGGTAATGGCTTCCAAAAATTTACCCAAAGAAATAAAAACCAAAATTAGAGCTGCGCTTTCATAATAAAGATGGGCTTCAATCCTTGCTCCTAAAAACATCAGAACGGAAATGATTAAACTGTAAAAATAGGCCACGGCAGTGCCGATAAAGATTAGGGTATCCATATTGGGAGACAGGCGTAACAATTTTTTAAAACCAGATACCCAGATGTTAAAACAAGAAATAATAACGGCCGTCGCTAAGACAAATTGAATGGTGGTTCCATAATTTTCAAAAATTGTCGGCAGGGGCAAACCAATCATTTCGCCCATGACCATATAAATAATAGGCAAACTAAATATCAAAGCGGAAAGGAAGCGTTTTTTTAGTCTGCCAACTTCTTGATTTTTTATCTCTTGATGATGGTCGCGCATTTCTTCTTCGGCTTCGGCGGTTTCGGCAATTGCTTTATATCCCAATTTTTCAATTATTTTTTGAATTTTGGCGACACTTATTTCCATGGGGTCAAATTCTAAATAAAGTTTTTCCGAAGCAAAATTTACATTAGCGGATTTGACGCCAACTTCTTTTTTTAAAGTGTTTTCAATATTGGCCGCGCAAGAAGCGCAGTCCATGCCTTGAATTGAAAAGATTTGTTTAGTCATATAATTTTATATATTAATTAACCACTTTAATTATCCCCCTGGGCACACCCATGGCGCAGGTAATCTGAAACTCGCCGGTTTTTGGCGGCGTGAAGTCCATAATAATTGTCTGGCCTTTTTTTAATAAAATAGGTTTATTGTATAAACCGGGAACCATAATTGTGGACATACAACCATAACCGGAATCAACAACTTCCACCATTAAGCGCGCGGGTTTGCCAACTTTAACTTCAAAAACGCTCGGCTGAATGTCATTTTTATTGGTGTAGACAGTTTTTAAAATTTGCGTTCCGGCCGGCGCGGCCACCACGGCGTTGATTTTGGGCTGGCCAGACGAAGTTAAATAACTTTTCAAATTAAATTGAAAATTCAAATTGTACGAGGCGAAAAAGAGCACCAAAATTCCGGCGATTTTCAAAAAACTATTGCCCCATTTACTGTTAATCATTTCCGCGCTGAAAATTCCAATGATTAAAAGCGGCAGAGCCGTGCCCAAAGCGAAAAGCAAAAGCATCAGTCCACCGCGTAACGGACTGCCGGCAATAATAGTCAAACTTTCAGCTACCAAGGTAAAACCGCAGGGCAGAAGAATGGTTAAAAAACCAATAACTAAAGCTGATGAATTACCACTGCGCGCGGTTGTGATTTTTTGAGTAAATTTTTTAGGTAAAGACAAACGAAAGTGATTTAACTTTCTAACCCCAAGCATTTGCAAGCCCATCATGACCATAAAAATTGAAACAATTACGACTAAAACCGAAGAAGCAAAAACGGAAAATTGTATCTTTTGCCCCACTTCTCCCAAAAGCAAACCAAAGAGAAAAAAGGAAAGGAGACGGCCGAAGTTGAAAAGAAAATATGGCTGCGTCTTTTTTAAAACTGGAGTGGCGCTGGAATAACTTTCACTCCATTGTTTGGAAAGCGAAAGCAAAAGACCGCCCACGAGCGCAGCGCAACTCGACAGTCCGGCTAAGACTCCAAAAAGAAAGAAAGCGCCGAGCGGACTATTTTTTACCAGTCCCGAAGCGGAAATTACACCAACCCTGTTAAGTCCTAAGAAAATCAAAATTACGACTGCGGCGATAATCATGGGTGCGACCCAAGCGCGCCAGTTATTTTTTGGCGCAACTAGCGGTTCGTTGCTGAAAACATAACCACCCTTGATAAATGTTTGGTTTAACAATTTAAGGCTTGGTTTTTCTTGCTCATATTCAATTTCCACCAAATTTTTTTTGAGCGCCGCGCGAACCGCAGTCACGCCAGCGAGTTCTTTGATGTTTGTTTCCAAAATCAATTCGCAAGAATGGCAATGCATGCCGGAGACAAAATATGTTATTTTAGACATATGATATATAGATGTCATCCCCGCGCAGGCGGGGATCTTGATAATATTTCCAGTTAAGATTCCCGCTTTCGCGGGAATGACATAAACAGATTACTTGTTATATAATTTGGTCACGGAAAGAATTTCCTCCACCATTTTGCTTTTCTTGGCTTGGTTGTTGGTTTTCATGGCAGAAAGAAAACAGCTGTGAAGATGATTTTCCATGAGCGTCTGGTGTGCCGAACGCAAAAGACCAATGACGGCCAAATTTTGCTGCATAACGTCAATGCAATAGTGGCCGTCCTCCACCATGGCAATTACTTTATTTAAATGACTTTGAGCTTTTTTCAAGCCAATCAGCACTGCTTTTTTATTGTCAGTCATAAATTTTTTGATTTAATTATTAAGTTATCTACACCTGGGGGGTAGGTATACCTTAAGTATAGCTCTTTATAAAAAAGTGTCAAATAAATCAAAACACCTCCCTAGGGGGAGGCGTTTTCTTTTATAATAATTTATGTTTTTTCATGACAATCGTTTTTTCTTCTTCATATTTTTTTACCTTATTGCTACTTCTAAAAATTTTATAAAAAATACTGGGCAGCCAGGCGCTCATGGTGCCGTGGCTATGGGCTTGCCAGAGATAATCGGAAATTAAAATTCCCTCTCCCCCATTTTCTACGATTGAAAGCCAAAGATCCCAATCCTGAAATTTTTTTAAGCTTTCATCCCAGGGTTTGTCAGTTGAAATTTTTTCCAGCCACGCACGGCGCACAAGCGACATGGTGGAAATATAATTATTTTGTTTCAATTTCTCTGCGTCAAATTTCACACCGGGAAATTTTTTCCAGCCGAACTTGAAAGAAGAATAACAAAAGGCTTTGTTTGGATTTTCCTCCAAAATTTTTATCATTTTTTCCAAAGCATCGGTTTTTAAAAAAACCACATCGGCATCGCAGAAAAAAACATATTCCCCGCTGGATTTTTGGAAACCAAAATTTCTGGCAGCTGGCGCGCCAGAATGGACGGTTTTAAAATATTGAATATTAATAATTGATGATTGAAAAACGTTTTCATTACCACCGCTACCGTCGTCCACCACAATCACTTCCACTTCCCTGCCCCACAAATCAAAAACTGTCTGTTTAGTTAAACTTGCTAAACAGTTTGACAAATTTTTAAAATTACGGTAAAATGGAATTATAATCGATAGTTTCATAAATAGGAGGAGAAATGAATAAATCAATCACCATTGGAGTAGATTCTTTAAGGAAAATGTTTACTTTAACCGAAGGCCAAATTTGGCAGGTAAAAGCAGCTAGAGGTTTTTTAGTTAAAATTTTATCGCTTAAAAATGGCGTTGAATATATTCGATGCTTACCCGATGGCACAGAAATTGGATATGATGGTGCCAAAACAACACCACTTGATTTTGTTCTTCGTTATCAACAGGTTTGACCGACGTAAAAGCATAAGCAGACGTCGGTTTTTTATTTATCCTACGAATGTACGAATCATACGAATCTACGAATAACAAAAGACGATCTTTATTACTTATTACCTGCCGGCAGGCAGGCAGACTAGCTACTTATTACCCTTTTTATTTCTTTCGCTATTTCTTCCTCGTTTTCGCTATCAACAAAAATTGCCTTACTATAATTTACCAACGCTTCCCTGGCGCCGCCGACGTCGCCGGCAATAATGGGCAAACCAAATTCAGCGGCTTCCAAATAGACAGTGCCGAAACTTTCAGTATCAACCCCGGTTTTATGCGGAGTGAGAATGAAAGCATTGGCTAGAGCATAATAATTTATTAATTCTTCGTGTGGAACAGAACCAACAAAGATTACCCCTCCGGTCCGATGCTCCATCGGACCACCTCCCCTTATAAAGGGGAGGATGACCGGAAAGCTCCCCTCCTTTATAAGGAGGGGGTTTGGGGGAGGTATTCGTAATAATTCGGATGACATTCGTAATAATTCGGGAAATTGCGAACCATCACCAACGATTACATAAACCAGATTGGATATTTCTTGCCAAAGACGCGGCATAATTTTTAAAATCGTATCAATCCCCTTTGATTCCACCAGGCGCGCGACGGTGAGCAAAACTTTTTTATTTGATAAATTATATTTCTGGCGCAACTCCCCCACTTTTTTTTCATCTACCATTTCGCGGCGCAAAGTATTTTCCGGATAAATTATTTCTATTTTTTCCGCTGGCACCTTAAAATCATCTATTAATATATTTTTGGTAAAAACAGTATTGGCTTCCACGGTTCTGGCGTCTTTTAAAATTCTTTTAGCGAGCTTAAATTTACGCGGATGTGTTTTGGCGCGCAGTAAATCGTTGCCGTGGCAGGTGATTTTATACGGCAAGCGCAAAATTTTACTAACTAGCCAAACCGCCGTACCGACTGGCAACACCTGACCGGCCCAAAGTTCTGTTATATTTTCTTTTTTCGCGATATAATAAATATGTTTTATAATGGGCAGCCAGTGGGGATAAATCCAGGCCAGTAAAAATTTGCGACGGTAAATTTTTATGTCATCCCGGGCCATGACCCGGGATCCAGAAAACAGTTCCTGGATTCCCGCTTTCGCGGGAATGACAACCGGCGCGAGTATTACTATTTCGTCGGAGTCCATCTTTTTCACCCGATTAAGATAATATTCAGCCACGCCGCCGGTTAAGGGCGGAAAGTCCAAAGTTATTAAGAGAGTTTTTTTAGAGGTTGTCATTCCGAGCGAAGCGAGGAATCTCAAAAATTATTCACTGCGTTTGGAATGATAACTTCATCTAAATCTTACCTAAAATCAACCCAAAAAGCAAATAAAAATTAATAATGTTATCTGACGAGATCCTTCGTCCCCCGAGGACTCGGGGTCCTCAGGATGACAATTCAAAAAAAATGATCGCAACAAAAATGTTCTTTACCAAGGGCCTTGGCGTGCACAAAGACCGCCTGGCGTCCTTTGAGGCGGCGCTGCGCGACGCCGGCATTGAAAAGTGCAATTTGGTCTATGTTTCCAGCATCTTGCCACCCAGCTGTAAAATTGTGCCGCGCGAAGAAGGCATCAAATTATTAAATGCCGGACAAATTACTTTTTGTGTTATGGCCAGAACCGAAACATGCGAACCCAATCGTTTGGTGTCCGCGGCCATTGGTGTGGCTGTGCCTACGGATAAAGAAAATCAATATGGTTATTTGTCCGAGCATCATTCTTTTGGCGAAACCGGAAAAAAAGCCGGCGATTATGCCGAGGATTTGGCCGCCACCATGCTGGCCACCACGCTCGGCGTGGAGTTTGATTCGGACAAGGCCTGGGAAGAGCGGGAGCAAACCTACAAAGCCAGCGGGCATATTTTTAAAACCATGAATGTCTGCCAATCAGCCGAAGGCAACAAAGACGGGCTGTGGACCACGGCCATTGCTACGGCGGTGTTGCTGCCGTAAAGACACAAGAAAAACAAGAAAAGCAAGAAAAAGGGAAAATATAAAATAAAAAAACACCCGATCCGCGGAAAGCGAATCGGGTTTTTGATGCAATGTTCTAATTGGAACTGCGGGTTTTACCAACCTTATAGCAAATTATGCAGCCGACGATAAATGTAAATGCGCCAAGAAAAAGACTGGTCAATATAGTAATATCACGATCGTTGTAATAGAAAAGAATTTCCTGATTACTAAAGGTTTTTACTTCAAATTGATAGTTCCCTTCTTTGTAGCTGAACTTGCGGCTATAAACCACGGGTACGGACTTATTTTTAAGAAAAGACATGTAATATTTTGTAACCATGGTATAACTATAATTTGAGCTAAAACCTTCTTCATTACCAGGAGACAACGAAGAATAAACCGGTTCATTTGGCGACACCATTGACTCAAATTGCGCGGCTGACCAGGCGGTAACTGGCGCACTATTCATATCAACTACAGTATTACCAATAACAAATATACCAATTCTCCTGTCAATAATGATTTTATTATCTGGGGAGGCTGCTTTGACATGAATTGCGCGCTTAATTTCGTTGGTGACCGGAATCACTTTGCTTTTTTCAACGTGATTGTGTTTATAAAATTCTATTGGCAGCCAAATCGCCAAAAAGGTAAAGGTGCAAAGGAAAATGGATGCGGTTTCCTTTCTTGTCCACTTCATTTTCTCCTCCTGTGTTTTTGGCTCGTTTTGAGCCGGTTTTAGCCTTATTTAGGCTGATTAATGAAAAGAACAATAATATCATAAGAGAATTATAGCATATCAAAAATTTTATGTCAAGCCACCATCAACCGGGCCTTCGGGCACGGCGCGGCGGCGGAGTTTTAGGGACATCATCATTTCTTCAATCTCTCTTTTTTTAATTCCACCGGTGAGAAAGAGCAGAAAAATATAAATTATCACACCGAGGGGAATTAGAATTAAAAAACTGACTTTAAAAAGCAAAAACCAAAGAATTCCACCCATGACTGCGCCGGAAACCAAACACTGGCCAAAACTTAACCAAAGATATTTTTTATTATAATCAGTGATTTTGCGCGCGGCGAAAATTCCCAAAGCGAGCATAACCAAGGTGCTGACCAAAGACGAAATGGCGCCGCCGGTGTAGGTTAGTTTGGGAATGAGGTAAATGTTCAAAAGCGCGTTGACCGCGGCTGCCACGGCCACCTGGCGCGTATTTTGAATCTGTTTGGAGCAGGCGTTCAGCAGCGAACCAATGGGAAAAGTTAGAAATAAAAACGGTAAGGAAGCCGCGAGCACTTGCAAGGGCAGCACGGAATTTTTGTATTCCAGACCAAAAAGTTTCGGCACAAAAGCGGGCGCCAGCGACAAAATTCCAAAAGCAATCGGCATGCCCATAATCATCAGATATTTCATGGCTTTTTCAAAAGTATCAGTCAGGCGTTTTTTATCAGTGGCAAAATATTCCGAGAGAGCGGGAAAAAGCGCGGCGACAAAAGCCAAAGGTATAAAATGGATTGCCAAAATTATTTTAGTCGCCACAGAATAAATACCAACATTGGCCTCGCAAATACTCGGCGCGGCACAGCCGATTTTGGAAAGAAAAATCGTGTCCACCTGGGTGTTCAGACGCGCCAAAATTCCGGTCAGAGCAAAGGGAATGGAAATGATAATTAATTTTTTGATGAGCGGTTTATCCAATTCCAAATGAGGTTTGAGGCGCAGGCGCCGCCGCATTTCAGCATAAGAAAAAATACAAAGAAAAGCGCTGCCAGCCATGACCGCGAGCACCTGCAAGGTGACGCTGACATTGAAAGCTAAAAGAGTTAAGCCAAGGCCGACCACCAGAAATTGAAAAATTATACCGCCGATGCTTTCATATTTTAAATTCTGATTGCCGCGCAGCACGCCCCAAAAAGTGCCGGAAAAATTATCCAAAAGCATGATGAAGCCGGTGAGATAAACAAGCTGTTTGGTCAGCGGCGGATAGTTCATTAAATTGATCAAGGCCACGATTAACAAGTAGGCAAAGACGCTTAAAATTAATTTCACACCAAGCACGTTGGCCAGAATTTTTTTGGTTTGTTCTTTGTCTTTGGCAATTTCGCGCGTCAAAACAGAAGAAAGCCCCACGTCCACAAAAACGGAAAAAATGGTGGTGAAAGAAAAGGCAAAGGAATATTTGCCCTGATCTTCCACGCCGAGTCCCCTGGCCAAGAAGGTAAAATAAACAAAAGCCAGCACTTTTTGAACAACCAGTGCCAGCGTGTAGTAGGCGGTGTTTTGGGTTAAGGTTTTTGGTTTGACCATTATTTTATCTTATCATAAATTTCCGCCATAAACAAATTTTAAACCAATATTTTTTCCAATTTTTACTGCTTCATTAATTTTTTCTTTTGAAGTTGGGGGAACGTCGGACATTTTGTAATATGGAAAAAAACGCGAGACGTGCCAAGGGGTTTCAGCGCCTAATTTTTTGACAATAAATTCCGCTAGATTTTTTAGTTCTTCAACCGAATCATTTTGATCTGAAATAATTAAAGTGGTTACTTCTAAATGTATGCCGGCTTTTTTCAAGGCTACTAAATTATCTAGCACCGGCTGAAGTTTTGCACCACACACCCGTTGATAGAATTCCCCGGAAAAACTTTTTAAATCAACATTAATGGCGTTCAGATATGGCAACACTAAATCTAATGTCTCTGATGACATATAACCATTACTCACCCAGATATTTTTTAGATCTTTCTCACGTGCTAGTTTCATACATTCCAAGGCGAATTCCACAAAAACCGTTGGTTCGGTGTAGGTATAGGAAATTGAGGGGCAATTAGATTCTATTGCTAATTTTACTATTTGTTCCGGAGTAAATTTATCTCCCCACATTTCTTCTGTTATTGTTAATTGTTGGCTGTTGACTGTTAACTGGCTAATTTCCGCGTTCTGACAATTCAAGCACTGAAAATTACACCCCATAGCGGCGATGGAATAAGTTTCCGTGCCAGGCAAAAAATGATAGAGCGGTTTTTTCTCAATCGGGTCAATATGGTTGGCGATAATTCGGCCATAATTCAAAACTACTAATTTACCATCTTGATTTTCGCGCACACCGCAAATTCCGCGCCGGCCCGGCGCGATTTTACAAAAGTGGCTGCACACCCCGCAGGCCACCATTTTGTTATCTAATTTTTTGTATAACAAGGATTGGTGCATAATTTAATTCTAGCACTTTTGGAAAAAATAAAAACGGCTCAATTTCGTGTTGATGAAATTGAGCCGCTAAGGAGGTTAGAACTCCTGTTGGAAAAGAACGCCCCACCCCTTCAGATTCTCGTCCTTGGCTGAATGAAAATAATCCAGCCGAATGACGGTCTTGGGAGTGAGATTGAAATTGGCGCCAGCGGTCCAACCAGTGGTGGTCTTGCCGTTTTTTTCAAACGACTCAACCAGACCGACCAGTTGAATGACCTTGGTCACATTAACTGTGGACCAAAACCAGCGCGCGGTTTGGCTGCCATTGAAACTGTAAACGTTTTGGCCGCCGTTGACCCAAACACCGCGCCATTTCCACGCCAAGTCGCCACCATAAATTTTGCGGTAGCCGACGGGCTGATCGCCGGACTGGTAAACGCCACTCGCGGCAAATCCGAACGGCAGTTTGTAAGCTACGCGGCCGGTAAAATCCAAGAACTTGTTGTCGTCCTTATAACCGGCGGTGCCGTTGATGGCGCCGAGCATGACCCAACACTTGCCATAGACTTCTCGCACATAGATACCAGTTCCACAGCCGGTATTAAAATACGCGGCCGGGTAGTTGATGACGGGTATTTTGGCGGGCCCAGGAAACTGGTAGGAAATTCCATCCAATGTTCGGCCGACAATGATTTCTGGGAGCCAGTCTTTGTTAAATTTAACATTGACACTTCCAAAAACCAACTGAAACGAACTAATCGGCCCAACAAAGTCCACCATGAGTTCGTAGTGGACATTGGATCCAACCGGTCCATTTACTCCCTGTGTTTGTGCAAAAACACGGGCCTTTTGGATGAAAAACCCTCCACAAGTGGAGTCATACCGCACTTGGCCGAAGCCAGAAAATTTGATCTCGCCAAAACAGGAAACGGCCAAAAAAATCAAAACAGTGGTGATTTTCGTTTTCATTTTCTACTCCTTGTTTGGTTGTTCTTGGTTGTGTAAAGTGGACAAGAACAACCGCCGCAGGAGCACGCACCGAATTAATTTTTTGGCAAATCCGCCGCGGCACAGCCCGAATGGGCCGAATGACCAGCCAGAGAAGTTTTCTGACTGGTGCTAAAGGAAATGTTTTGATTTCCAAGATCACAAAATTGCCGAACAGCACTTTTTTAATAGCGGTAATAATTTTTTCCAGCAAATCATCTTTTTGCCCTAGATCCGGTTCTGGTGTCTTTGACAAAGCCGCGACCTCGGTTACTGGAAGTTTTATTTCTGGAACATTGGCAACACAAACTATTTTCGGTATTTTACTTTGAACCGCTTTGGCAGCATCCACTTTGATTAAAGATAAAACAGTGACAAAGAAAGCAGTGAGATAGGCCAAAGCCAGCCGCCAGCCACGATCGCCAACGCGAGTTTTCCAATGACGGACTTGGGAGTCCAGTTTTTGCTGAAAATAACTCTTGGGCTGGTAGACAAAAATGCCAATGGGCCAAAAAAATGTCGCGACAAGTAAGCTGACAAAATCTCCGAAACTTCTAAAATTAAAACGACGAACGGGCCAACGTTTAACCAGAAGAATTAAAAAAGCAAAAAGCAAAAACTTTAAATATAAACTTTTTAAAAGCCTGAATCCTCCTGACCAATCAACCTTTCTGACATTGTTTTCTGTTAAAACCTGTTGCTGTACCCGGTCCCATTCTGACCGGAATTTAAACGCCCGTAATTCATTTTCTGATGTTGAAGGCTGGGGATTCAATTTTGGTTTAGCATAAACGTTATAAATTGAATTGGCAACGGAATGAGCCAGGGAAAAAGTTGTTATCTGACAAACTCCCAGGCTGTCGTCAATACGACTCAAACGATAAAGATGCCTTTGGCACTCCAAAACTGTATAAGTGCCGTCGGCAATCTTCTTTTCTGCCAATTTACCAATTGCTTGTGCTTCTAAAAATAATTGCTGTCCTTTTTCTCTGGGAATAATCGTGGCGCGGCTCTTAAAAGTTTGTAAAAACGATTGGCGATAAACCCCGATAAAAGAAAAAAATATCAGGGCAATCGCTATTTTTTGCGATCTGTTCATTTTGTTCCTCCTGATATTTTTCGGGGTTTGAATGAATAATATTAAGCCTATTTGGCCTAATAAGATATTATAGCATACCTAATTTTTTATGTCAAGTGTATTACCAAACTCAAAATATAAAAAACACGCCTACTCGGACGTGTTTTAATAAATATTTTTTTACCGCTTCGTCCATTGCGGAGCGCGGCGGGCGCGTTTCAAGCCCGGCTTCTTTCTTTCTTTGACACGCGGGTCGCGAGACAGGTGCCCGGCGGTGCGCAAAGCTGGTTTATTGGCTTCATCTTTCTCTACCAAAGCGCGCGCGATGCCAAGTTCAATAGCTTCGGCTTGACCGCGCGATCCCCCACCTTTGACCATCACGGAAACATCAACTTTTTTGGCCAAACCGATTTGTTCCAAAGGCGCCATGATTTGTTCTTGATATTCAAAATAGGGAAAATGTTTTTCCAGTTCTTTGCCATTAACAGTGATTAAACCCTTGCCATCAGCGTAAATTCTAACTCGGGCGATCGCGGATTTGCGTCGTCCCAGTCCTTGAAAAAACTTTTTTATTTCTTTGGCTTCTTCTTTTTCAATTATTTTTTTCATAAAATTATTCAAATCTAAGTCGGGCCATTAAAGCGCGGCGATGCTTGGTTTCCGGCAACATGCTGTAAACAGCTTTGATTAAAACCTGTTTAGGGTCTTTGGCAAATAAGGCGTCCATTCTGACAGTTTTCAAGTGGCCCAAATACCGTGTGTGATGTTTGTATGTTTTTTGCTGTAATTTTTTGCCAGTAATCTTTATTTTTTCAACGTTTTCAACAGTCACGGCGTCGCCGTCATCAAGGTGCATGGCGTAGGTGACTTTATGTTTGCCAATTAAAAGACGTGAAATCTCACTCGCCAGTCGGCCGAGTGATTTTCCTGTGGCATCAATTGTGTGGGTTTTAACTGACATATGATGATTAAATAAAAAAATAAATTTTATATAAAACTTGGTTAGTAAAATTGATGGGGGTGATATTTGAAAAATATTACCACCCCCACCGGTGTTCTGTCAACGCAGATTTAGAGGAAACGCATCGTTGATGTGCAGACGAGTTTTTATGCACGCTCGACCGGTTGCGATTCTTAGACAGTTTTCTTTTGTCAATTCAACGACTTCCAATTCCTTGTCTACCGCTCTTTTAACCGCAATGAAATCGCGATCACAATTAACATCAAAACGTGAACCTTGTTTCAGTTTGGCGAATCTCATTTCGTGTTGTAGCCACGTTCCTACTCGCATCGTGCTTGTCCTCCTTTGTTTGGTGTGTTTTTGGTTGATTTTTATGAACTAAATTATACGAACTCAATTTGCGCCATTTTGGCGCCGTCGCCCGGGCGCTGGTTTAATTTTACAATTCTTAAATAACCACCCTTTCTTTCCTGATAGCGCGGGCCGAGAACTTCAAAAACTTTCTTAACGGCGTTTTTGGTTGGGAGATATTTCATTAAATTGCGGCGATTGGCCAAGGAATCAACTTTTCCGCCGGTAATGATTCTTTCCACCAAAGGCCGAATGGTTTTGGCTTTGGCTTCGGTGGTCTTAATCTTTTCATATAAAATCAAACTCTGCGCCAGGTTTTTCAACAAGGCAGTGCGTGGGCCGCTTTTGCGGTCTAGGGTTTTTTTGGAATGTCTATGGCGCATAAAGTTAATTTTTAATTTTCAATTTCTAATTTTTAATTTTGGAATTAATCTGTTTTTTTCGGGCGGCCGCGTTTCTTGGGTTTATCATTGGCTTCTTCGCTGACATCAGCCACTTTAATTTCAATGGGCTGTTCTTCACTTACCACTTCTTCTTTAATTTCCTCTTTTTCTTTTTTTGATTTTTTTACTTTAATTGGCGCTTCCTTAACTTCCGGCATTAAAGCGGAAAACTGGTCCACTAAAATGCTGACGGCTTTGGCAAAAACCTCTTCGCAGTCGGAGGTACCGTCGGTTTCAATATTTAAAGTGACTCTGTCCCAGTTGGTCATTTCGCCCACGCGCATGTTTTCAATTTCATAGCCAACGCGTTTAACCGGACTATAAAGCGCGTCAATGGCCATCACGCCCACTTCATAATCTTTTTTCTCTCTGGTTTCCACCGGATCATAACCGCGGCCAAATTCCGCATAAGCTTCCAGTTCAAAACTGGCGGCCTTGTCGGTTAAAGTGACAATTTTTAAATCCGGATTTAAAATTTCCACGCCGGCCATTTTGCTAAAATCACCGGCCGTCACTTCTTTT
>JAQTPI010000011.1 GCA_028748975.1 Patescibacteria group bacterium
ATTATAAATTTATTTTTGCAGCGGCTTTTTTATTGATTGTGGGGATTTCGTTATATTTATATTTGCCCATCCGCGCCTCGCAAAACCCGGCGTTTAATTGGGGTAATCCGCAGAGCTGGGAAAGTTTTAAGGGCCATGTTTTACGCCAACAATATAATGATTTGCATTTGACTTGGCAAAGTTTTTTTAACGCCAAAAAATGGCCATTAGTGAATAGTTTTTTTGGCGAAATAATCGACCAGTTTACTTTGGTTGGTTTATTGATTATTTTTTTAGGCTTTATCGCCAATTATTTTCGGTCAAAAAAAATATTTTGGCTACTGCTGGGTATTTTTTTAAGCAACGGACCACTGATTATTTTATTGCGTACAGCTGATTACAACGAAATGAATGATTTTTTCTTTCGGGTCTATTATTTACCAGCTTTATTAATAGCAGCGATTTGGTTGGCTTGGGGCTTAAAATTTCTTTTGGCCACGGCTTTTAAAGCCGGCCAGAAAATGAATCATTTAGTAAACATCGGTTTGAAACTGTTGTTGATTGTTTTTCTTTTAATTTTACCCACGGCGTTTATTTTTAATAATTATCAAGACAATAATCTTAGTGACTTTGAATTATTGGCCGATTGGTCTAGGGGGTTTTTGTTAAGTCTAGAAAAAAATGCCATGGTTTCGCTTTATGACGATGAACCGGCGCTGGATAACATAATTTTTTCTTTAACTTATCAGCAAACGGTTCGGGGTCTGAGGCCCGATGTTAAATTGGTTAATTTTTCCGGAATTAGGGGAAATTATTATTTACCATTGGGAATTTCTAAAGAGGAGATTATGGGTTTAAAAGAGAAAGAAATACGCTTATTAGTGGCGGAACGCGTTTGGCAATATACCCAAAATAACGGCCGCCAGCCACTTTATGTGCTTTTTTCTTTAAGTGGGACGATCACCAAAAAATTAACCACTCGTTCCAACGGTTTTGCTTATCGAGTGTATGAAAATTTGGCAGCCGCCAAAAAGGCGCCAACTGCGCCGTTGCCGCCAATGAATATCAGAAATTTGGAAGATCCAAACCTGCGCTATAATTTGTTTTATAGCGATTTGCTTTCCGATTATTATTTTGCACAAACTAGTTATTATTTGGAAAACGGGGAAAAAGATTTATCGGGAGAAAATTTATTAAAAGCGATTGATTATGATACTAGTCCGTTTTCTTTTAATTACCAGGCGTTTATTGAGCACCGGGCGTTGTGGAATGGAGAGAAATTGAAAAACAATAAAAAATAAATTATGCCAATTAAATATCCCAATAGAAAAATTATCGCTGTTTTACCAGCCTATAATGCGTCTAAAACTCTGGAAAAAACATTGAAAGATATTCCCGAGGGCTGGCTTGACGAAATAATTTTGGTGGATGACGCCAGTGGTGATGGCACGGTCGAATTAGCCAAAAGATTGGGTTTAATTGTTTTTGAACACGAAAAAAATTTGGGTTATGGCGCTAATCAGAAAACCTGCTATAGCGAAGCATTAAAGCGCGGAGCTGACATTGTCATTATGATTCATCCCGACCATCAATATGACCCGCGTTTGGTGCCGGAGTTGCTTTTGCCGATTATCAGAGGCGACGCGGAGGCGGTTTTTGGCTCGCGGATGATGCGGCCAGGCGGGGCCAGGGAAGGGGGAATGCCTTTTTGGAAATATCTGGCAAATATTTTTTTAACCAAATTGGAAAATTTGTTTTTGGGCCTGCATCTGACCGAATATCATTCCGGATTTCGAGCTTATTCTCGAGCCGCGCTGGAAAGTATAAATTTCAGCGCTAATTCAAACAGTTTTGTCTTTGACACGGAAATTATCATTCAGTTGAAAATTAAAAAATTAAAAATTTGGGAAGTGCCGATTAGCACCAGTTATTTTAAGGAAGCTTCCATGATTGGATTTGGGGCGAGCGTAAAATATGGTTTTTCTATCTTAAAGAACATGGGAGAGTATTTGATGTTTAGGATGGGAAGAAAGTACGAAAAGTTTATATAAATTATGCCACTTTCTTTGGACAAAGAAAGGGGCTGAAAGAAACTGGCGAGCGAGCTCCGCGTTAGAGAAAATCAGACTCGTGGTCGTTAATTTCCGAACTCAGCCGAAGAGAATAATCTGCTGATTATTCTTTCGGCTTCAAACATGCGGAAATTTTTGGCGCTACGGCGCCAAACCACTTCCACTCGTCTCGATTTTCTAACTAACGCTCCGTTAAGCTCGCACTAACAAATCACAATACCATACCAAAACTTTTTTAAGGCGGCAGTCACAACAGCACTATTAGAAATTTAAAAATAATATTTATGAAAAGAATTTTTTCCTTAGACTTTATTATCATCTTCATCTTCGGCTTCCTATTTCTCATGAACTGGGATCAGGCGGCGATTTTGAATTTTGTGGTATTTTTTGGCCTATGTTTGGCGTATTTTTGGCTGGACCAGAAAATTTTCAGCGCTGACGAACAGGCGGCGGAAAAATTTTATCGTTGGAAAAAGTTTCTACTGTTTACAATTATTGGTTTTGTTTTGGCGGTGACCATGGTAGCGCATATTGCTTGGCGCGCCAAGGACCCAAATTTGCCGGTGCATGATAACATTCAGCAGATGGAGCCGGCAGTGGAATTTTTACTGCAGGGAAAAAATCCTTACGCGGAAAATTATTTTAAAACGGAATTGGCTAAATCAGCCTACATTATGACAACGCAGGGCCAGGTTTTTCTCAATCCAGCGCTTTATCATGTCATCAAACTACCATTTCATATTTTGGCTTCGGTGCCAGTTCATTTTTTAGCCAAAGCCGCGGTTGGTTTTTATGATGAGCGAATGACCTACTTGATATTGTTTATTTTGAGCTTGTTCGCTTTGTTCGCCTTGCCGAACGACCGGCGTCATAAATTCGCTTTAACCGCTTTTTATGCTTTTAATCCTTTGTTTTTAAACTTTTTGGTTTCCGGCCGCGATGATGTTTTTGTCTTAAGCTGGCTGATTTTTACGTTTTATTTTCTGAAAAAAGATAAAATTTTATTGTCGTCTTTAATGTTGGCCTTGGCCTGCACCGCCAAGCACTCAGCCTGGTTTTTGGTACCATTCTACTACACCTACCTATATTTCCGCGTAATTCCGCATAGTCTTCCGCACCAATCCGCGTTAAAAGTAATTTTACAGCTATCAAAACGAACTTATTTATTGCCAATTATATTTTTATTGATCATGTTACCTTTTATATTATGGAATCCACTCGCTTTTTACCAAGACACCATTGCCTATCCGGCCGGGACTTTGATTACCAGTTATCCCATTAATGGATACGGGCTGTCGGTTTTATTTTATAAACTGGGTTTGGTAAAAAGTCTAACTGATTATTTGCCGCTGTGGGTGATTCAGATTCCGATTACTTTGCTTTTATTTTATTTATTCATTAAAAAACAAATTCAAGACAATTCTTTGGCACGGATGATTGGCAGTTACGCGATTTTGATTTTGGTTTATTGGCTTTTTTCCCGTTTTTTTCATGACAACTACGTAGGGTTTGTAAGTCAGCTCTTGCTAAGCGCCTACTTTTTATGATTAAAAAAATTTTAAGTATAAAATTTATTAGATTTTCCATTTCTGGCGGAATTGCCACACTGGTGGACGTGATCGTGCTTTATGCGCTGGTGGAGTGGTTTCGGGTTTGGTATTTAGCCGCGGCCGTGCCATCTTTTTTGGTTGGTTCTTTTGTTCATTTTTTAATTTCCTACTTTTGGGTTTTTGAACACGAACGAGCGACAAAATTTTGGAAAAAGTATTTAAAATTTACTTCCATTCATATTTTGAGTTTATTTATTAATTTGCTTTTAATGTATATCTTTGTGGAATTTTTGAAGACTCATTATTTGATTGGTAAGATCGCGGCGATTGCCGGCAGTTTACTTTGGAATTTTTGGGGCAATAAAAAATTTACTTTTAAAAAAATATGAATTGTCCGGTTTGTGACAACCAAAACATAATTTTGAAATATCCTTCTAATTTGAAAGAATTAGGGGAATCTTACAATATTACCGATAGCCGTTTTGGCGTTCATGGCGATATTTATCAGTGTCGAAAGTGCCAATTAGCTTGGGTTGGTAATACAAAAATAGCGGAGCAAGCAATCTCATGCTATGGAGCAGAAAATTTTGATGAAGCCTACGAAAAGGAACGGGATAATAGGAAAAAAACAGCAGGTATTTTAGTAAGAAAGATAAAAGAAATAAAACCGCAAGGAAAACTTTTGGATATCGGTTGTTATTCTGGAATTTTTTTGGAAGCAGCTGAGGAAGCCGGCTATGAGATATTTGGTATTGAAGCTTCTGGCCACGCCTTGTCTGTGGCCGCCAAAAAAATTAAAGGCGATTTAAGGGTTGGTATGGCCGAAAATGTTCTTTTAGAGTTTTCCGATAAATATTTTGATATTATCACCCTTTTTGATGTTTTGGAGCATTTGCGGGAGCCAAAAAAAGTTTTATTCTTAATAAACAAAAAACTCAAAGATGATGGTCTTTTAGTTTTTTCCACCCCGGATTTTTCCAGCTTTTTTTCTAAATTACAGGGGAAAAAGTGGCACGCCTTTTTACCACAACATCTTTTCTATTTTTCAATTAAAAATTTAGTGTCGCTGCTAGCGCAAACAGGATTTATATATAAAAAATCCTGCCATGTTGGCCGACGTTTTTCTTTTTTTTATTTAATCAGCCACTTTTTAGATTCTCGCCAGATAGCCGCTAAACCGTTATTAAATTTTATAAGGCTTTTGGGTCTGGCTGAATTAACAATACCAATTAATTTATTTGATCAATTATTAATTTTCGCTCAGAAAAAATAATATGATTTTAATTTATATTTTCATTTTTATTTTCGGCCTGTGTATTGGCTCGTTCATTAACGCCTTGGTTTATCGTCTGTATGAAGAGATGCCAATCGCTAAAGCGCGGTCAATTTGTCCCAAGTGTAAACATCAATTACGTTGGCAGGACAATATTCCCTTGATAAGTTTTATTTTTTTGCGCGGCCAATGCCATTTTTGCCGAGAAAAAATTTCCTGGCAATACCCGTTAATTGAGCTGGCCACCGGCGCTTTATTTGTGCTGGCGTCTTATTTTGTTTTCTTATCTAGTTCTTCCTCTTATTACTTTATTATTCTGTTACTTTATTACTTTATTACTCTTTCGTTTTTAATTACCATCTTTTTATTTGATTTAAAACATTCCCTTATCCCCGATAAAATTTCTTTACCGGCGATCGTGGTAGTTTTAATTTTCCAGATTTTTTTCTGGCTAGGCGGGGAGATGCCAATGGGTTTGGGCCTGAAAAATTTATCTTTTGTCGCGATTTCTGCTATAATAGGAGGTAGCTGGTTCGCATTGCAGTATTTTTTGTCCAAAGGCAAATGGGTTGGCGGGGGAGATATCCGGCTGGGAATTTTGATGGGCATAGTTTTGCCCTGGCCGCACATTCTGACCGCCTTATTTTTAAGCTATATTGTTGGGGCGCTGGTTGCCTTACCCCTACTTATTTTTAAAAAGAAGACGATGAAATCAGAAATTCCTTTCGGAGTATTTTTGGTGCCAACCACACTAATAGTAATGTTTTGGGGGGAGAAGATTGTTAATTGGTATTTGAATATATTCTAAGCGGATATAAAATTAAGCACCAAGCACCAAATTCCAAATAACAAACAAATTCCAAGCTCCAAATTCTAAATCCCAAACAATTGGCGCTTCGCGCCAACCGTTTGTTATTTGGTGCTTATAATTTGTAATTTACTCACTATATTTATAATTTATTATTTACATGTTTGGTTTTAAAAATAAAAATAAAAGAAATGGCTTTACCGTTTTGGAGTTAATGGTCGTCATCGGCATCATGGTGATGATGCTGGTTTTGACAGTACCAAATTTTAAAAGTTTTGACCGCAGCCAGATTTTGGAATCAGAGGCGGATAAACTTTTTTCCATTTTGCGCCAGGCGCAGGTTTGGGCCTTGACCGGCCAGACGGTCGGTGCCACGCGCTATAATTTTGGCGTACATTTTTTGCAATGCGTTAGTGCGCCGGGTTGTCAATATACATTTTTTAAAGATGACTTTACCAGTGGCGATAAAAGATATAGCACAGGAGAAGAATATGGCATTGGTCAGATTACTTTGGGTAGTGGAGTCTATGTAGCAGCCATTAATCCCCAGAGCAGCAACATATTGGATATAATTTTTGAGGTGCCCACAGGTAAAGTTTATCTTAATGGCGCTGAAGCCGGCAGCGGCAATGCCACAATTACTTTGACCAGTTCGTTTTCGGGCAGATCAAGAACAATAACCGTGAATAGTGAATCGGGACAAATTAATATCCAGTAAAAATCAAAAATCAAATATCAAAAATCAAAACTATGGAGTGTCGCTCTCGCGACACCAATAATATATAAATTTTACATTTTACATTTAATAAGATGTTATTAAGGGATATAAAACCATATCATAATAAAAATATTTTTAACCAGAAGGGCATTACCCTCATGGAGACGATGTTTGCTTTGGCGATTTTGGTGGTTGGTATTTTGGCGGTTTTGACCATGACGACTTCTTCGGTGGTACTGTCCCAGGCTTCAGAACAAAACATTGTGGCGGTGAATTTGGCGCGCGAGGGACTGGAACTAGTGCGCGGCATCAGGGATTTTTCTCATTATAACATGGACCAAGCGGCATTGGTTTTGCCCGACGGCGTTCTTGATTTTTTTTCGGTGCCAGAAGGCTGTTATGTGGTGGGGGTGGCGGGAGAACAATTTGTCCTGAAAGAGGTTGTTGGCGGTTGTGACTCAATTGCCGACTGCACTGATTGTCGGCTTTTTCGCGATCCAGAAACCGGAGTTTATACTTATGAGGATATCAATACCACACCAACAATATTTAGAAGGGCAGTTTTATTGACGCCTGATGGCGTTAATATGCGGGTTTTGTCTAAGGCTTTTTGGAGCGAGCACGGACGAAATCACGAATATACACTGGAAGATTATTTGACGGAATGGCAGTAATACTTCCCGAATTCTTACGAATATTGTCCGAATGTTCCCGAATAGTCGCAAGCGTCATTCGGATAAATTCGGAAATAAATTCGTACTCATTCGGATAATAAATAGACAAAAACAAAATGAATAATAGAGACAGAAAAATTAAAATTCACAAACAATATAAGGGTTTTACCTTAATGGAGGTTTTGGTGGCCATGAGTATTTTTATTATTGTGGCGTTGGCGAGTTTGACGGTTTACGCGGCGATTTTAAAAGCTTCCCAAAAAACTACGGCTTATACCAGAATTCAGCAAGAAGCCCAGTTAATTATGGGTGTTTTGGCAAAAAAAATTCGCACTTCGCGCGTTAATTACCAATATTACGCGGATAAATATGATATTGCTTTGAAAACAGAAAATATCTATAATGATGTAATTAATGATGATGGAGAAAAAGAACTGGCATTGGTTGACGCGGCGGGCACAAATTATCTTTTTGCCACTTCCACGGATTCATTAACGGTGAGTTCCAAAGCGTCAGGAGAAGATGATTATGGAGAAGCGGTGGCCATTCCATCGCAATTAGTGGAAATTAGAGATTTGATTTTTATAATTCAGCCACTTAGTTATCCTTTTGATATTAATTTGCCGCCGGTATCACAGCCGCGGGTGACAATTGTCATTACTTTCGCTTCCAGCAAAGGCGCGCAAACAGCCAGTTTTACTGTGGAAGAAACGGTGCCGCAGCGGTCAGGAGGAGTGGTGGAGTAAAAATAAAAAATAAAACATAAAAATAATGAAAAAAAATAATGAAAAAAATCAAAAAGGCGTGACGATTCTTGTTGCCATTATGATCCTTTCCTCCGTGGTGATTTTGGCCTTGGCGGTAGCGGACATTGTGGGCCGGTCTAACCGCAGCTCTAAGGACATCGGCCTCTCTGAAGTGGCCTATTTTGCGGCAGAAAGGGGCGTGGAAGAGACCCTGTACTCAATTGAGCGTGGACGCACTATTTCTGGTTTGGACGGCGGTAGCGGCGTTTTGACTGATATAGTCGGAGCTAGCTGGCAGAGAACCATTAGTATTTTAACTGACGCCGAAGCAGGCGGGATGAATTGTGACGTACTCTATCCAGCCTCACCCGGCCCAGACACGCCGCTTAGTGGTTTGTGCGTGGATGAGACCACCCCTAATCAGCCTAAAACCAAAGTTAAACTGCCGGCGGGAGATTCTTTTCAATTAGAACTTGATTTTTTGGGCCTGGAAGATTATCTGCCCAACGGAATAAGAATTGATGGCATTGACGACGACAATGCTTCCACTACGATTTTCAATGTGATTGCCGGAACAATGACCACACCCACACACTTGAATAATGTGGATATTCCCAGCCAAGGGGCGGTCTTAAAAATTACCAATAAAAGCGCCGCCACCGAAGATATTGAAATTAATTCCATTGACAGCGGCCATGCTGATATTCCCTTAAGCATTTTAGTCACTGCCACCGGCATCTACAAAGAACAAACCAGAAAGATTGAGGTGGAAAGAAAAAATTGGCAGATATACTAAAAAACAAAATTCAAAATTATAAAACCGCTCCGACATTATCTCGGAGCGGTTTGATTTAGAGTTTATCTTATTTTATATTCTGTACTTCCACGGAATCGGCAACGATGGTGTTTTGGTTTTTGATGCTTTTGACAGAGAAGACAACTACGGTTTGGCCAATTTTTAGGTCGGTAAACTTAATTTCTTTTTGAGTTAGCGCGAGGGGTTGGGTGGGGTCGGAAATTTTTTTCGGAAGACTCAAAATAGTCAATTTGGTGGCCGGAGTAATTTGGACTAACAGGGTGGTGTCTTGCTCTAGATAATTTTTTTCGGCGCTGGCTGTCAAAGAAATATTATCTTTTTCAATTTTTGTTATTTCGCCAACATAGGAGTTGACCACGGCGGGCCAGGCTGATTTTTTAACCTCATTTTCGGCAGAAAACTGGACAGCGGGAGAGGTGGCAAAGAGATAAATTAAAGCGCCGGCGCTAATTGCAAGCGTCAAAATAATCATAAGGGCCAACCAGACCGGCAGATGAAATTTTGGTTTTTCGACCAGGGGATTGGTTTGAAAATCAGGGGTAATGTTAGGCATGGGATGGTATTATGGTTGATGGGTTTATTATAGCACAGAAAAAAATTAAAGTTAATTTTTTGTCTTTTTTATGCCACTTTCTTTGGACTATGTTAAAATGCTAAAATGCTAAAATGCTAAAATGCTTTAATACCCTATATCTTATCTGGAAAATTACTGATGATGCCGTCAATGCCGTCTTGTTTTAATCTTTCAATGTCAGTGGCGCTCGTGGGCGGGAAGGCATTGACTTTGAGGCCAAAATCGTGGGCGCGGGTGATTAAATTTTTGGTAGCGAATTTATGATAGACATTAATGGTGGAAGCGTCAAAAAGTTTGGCAGAAATCACAAAGGTGTTATGGACGAAAAGATATTTGAGATAATTATAGATATCAAAAGAAATTTGCAGATCAATTTTTTTATCCAGCCAGCGAATGGCGGTTAAAAAACCATGATAGTTGGAGGTGAGATGAATTTGGTCGTGGACATTATGAAATTTAATGAGACGCAGGAGTTGTTTGGCCGCTTTGGGTGATTTTATATCAACCAAGATTGGCACCGTGTTTTTATAGCGTTCAAAAAGTTCGGCCAAAGTGGGAATTTCCTGTCCGCCCCCGGCGTCCAGTTTTTTTAGTTGCGCTAGTGTCAGGCGTGCTACCCTGCCCTCGCCATTAGTGGTGCGCTCTACGTCCTTGTCGTGCATCAAAACAAATTCGCCTGTTTTACAAAGGCGCGTGTCGCATTCTAACATATCAACTTTTAATTTGAGCGCGTTATCAAAGGCGGCGAAAGTGTTTTCCGGCGCGTAGCCCGCGCCGCCGCGGTGGGCGATTTTTAGGATGTGATTTGACATATTTTTTGGGTTAGTATAGGATGAAATTAAGCTAAAAACGGATCTTTTTAACCAACAAACCAAAAGGAGGAAGGGCAATGAGAAAAAAGCACAAATTTTCTATTGTAAGGGCAAAGTTTGACGCACAGATTTTTAATAATTTGCGTCTCACAAAAAAGGAAATTGACAATGCCATAAGAATATTATTGACCGAGTGCACACCATGTATTTTTACCTCGGTTGCTGGCGATAAAATTACAGCAAAAGAGCATACACCATACCAAAAGAAAGGTTTATGGATTTTTCCATTTTCATTTCGAAAAACAAACAAGTAGTTTTTATCTCCCGAAAGCAAGACGGCTTTCGGGATTTTTTATTTGGCCTGGTTATCCCCCCCTTTCGAAGGGGAGGCGCGGAGGGGTTGTAAGAAATTCACTACAACCACCCCGGCCGATTGCTATCGGCCACCCCTCCTTCGAAAGGAGGGGACAACTGCGCCTATTATTCGCAAAATTTGCCCGTAATTCGCAATTAATTCGCGGTTTTAAAAACACTGCCACACCAGCGTCAGATTGGAATAATAATCTTTATAAATTGGAAATTGTTTGACGACTTGGCAGTTGGTTTGCAAGAAATTTAAAGAAATATAATCGCCGAGTTCAATAAGATAACCCTGTTCGTTGACTAAAACTTTGGTAATAATAAATTTTACTTTTTCATTTGCCAGAATTTTTTCCCGTTCCGGTAATTTGTAAATTCCCGTAGAGAATGTTTTGTTGTTGGTATCAATGAAATTTTCTACGATTTGACGGCCGGTGGCCCCGGCCACGAGTGGTGTGATTTCAAACGAACCATAAATTTTATCCTGCGGGGTGGAGTTTTCAATCACAAATTTATTTAATTCTGATAAATAATCAATGCGCGCGGCGCCAGCGTGGTCTTTTAAATAATAATAGATGTTATAGCCGGAGATGGCAAATAGGACGATAATGACGATTTTTATTGTCATCCCGAGCGAAGTCCCGTAGTAACGGGACGAAGTCGAGGGATCCCTCCGCCTTTCTCCTATGGAAAGTATAAGGGATTCCTCCACTTCAGCCCTCGCTTGTGGCTCGGGCTTTCGGTCGGAATGACAGAAAGAAAATAATCTTGCGAACAACATTCCCGCGCTCAGCGCTAAAAATGACAGTAGTAAATTATAATATAAATAATAAATGTCGGGATAAAAACCGATGAAGAGTCCGGCGGCGGCCGCGCCCAAAAGAATCATTAAATTAAATGGTCGGACCAGGGCCGCGCCCAAAGTAGCGAGTGTTAATAGCGCGATGTCCCACTGTACAAAAAATCTAAAGACGCGCAGTTTTTCCAGCTGTTCAAATTTATGGATGTTATAGCTAAAAACATTTTGCAGATAATTTTGTCCAAAACCAAGAATGAGCGCGGCATTAATCAAGATAAAGACCGCGCCAGCGGAAAAGATAAATTTCCAAAATTGTTTTCGTTCTTTAATTAGAAGATAAATTATTAAAGCTAAAATCAGGGGCGCGGCATAAAATCTGGTAAAAAAAGAAAGCGCCGTCGCCACACCGGCCCAAACCGGTTTTTTAATGGAAACTAGATAGAGCGAGAGAATAAAAAAGAAAACCGTTAATTGTACGCCGGAATAATAGTCGCTCGTGGCGAGATTTAGGAAAGAAAAAAGATAAAATATGGCGGCGAAGAGTCCGGCTTTTTCATTGGTAATGTTTTTTAACCACAGAAAAATTAGCCAGGCTGTGCCGAGAATTAGGGCTAATAAAAATAATTTCAACGCCCAGATACTAAAGCCAAAAACAGCGACAAGGCCGGCTAAAAATAAAAGTTCCATGGGCGGGGAGGCGAAAAAGAAATTTTGGTAAGGCAATTGGCCCTGCGTAATCAGCCGGGCTTCATAAAAATAAATATTTTCATCACCATAGCGAAAACCGATTTGCGGAATTTTGATAATTAAAAAAGCAATTGATATTGCGATAAGAATAATAATTGTTGTTTTTGATTTCATAAATAGCTACGAACGTACGAATAAAACGAATGTACAAATAAATCATAATTATTCCGCGACTATTCGTATATTCGCCCCGAGTACTCGGGATTCGTAAATTTGTAGATTATTTTTTTATCACTTTTTCCAAAATATATTGCGTCGTGAGTGGCACACAAATTGGGCAAGCGCAGCTTTGCTGGTGAATTTTGGCAAAATCTTTTTCATCCGTGGCTAATATTTTTTTAATATTTTCCAGTTTATAAATGTATGGCTGGGAATGATTGCCCAAAACACATTGCCGATTGGTCGGGAACTTTAGATAAGAAAAAGAAATTATAGCTTGATATAAGACAAGAAAAACAAGAAAAGCAAGAAAAAAGTATTTCCAGTTATTAGTTATCAATTTTGAAAATAAAATACCGATTATAATAAATCCTACCGGTATGCCAATAATAAAATAATGCGGATAGATCGGCGTTTTGGAAAGAATTAAGGCCAGAGGCAGGAGAAAAAACCAAGCCAAAAGAATTAGATATTTGGGCTGGCGCTGCCAGGCCAAAAAAACAAGTCCGACGACGAAAATAATTATGAAAAAGGCATTTACAATCGGCCAATTAAGCGTGGTATTTAGAAAATTTTGGTAATTAGTGCCAAAAGTGTAATTGAGGCCGCCAGTACCAATCATTTGAAAAGGATAGATTAGGGCGGTGGTGTGAAGTTGGGCGGGAGATTGGCTATACGGAATTATATTTTCAAAACTGAACCAGTCATTTTTGATTTCAAAGGCAATGAAAGGCAGATAGAGAAGTAAACAAAGCAAAAAACCGATTAATAAGTTTTTAAAAATGACATTTTTGCGAAAAATAATCAGACAGACCAAAAGAATTAAACCTAAGATGATACCTAATTGGTGCAATTGGGAAACGATGCCTAAAAATAAAAAAGCCCAAATTAGGTGCGTTTTTTTGTTGTCAAAAGCGAAGTTGAAAAGGAACCCAAAAAACAAAATGGTGAAAAAAATTAAGACGTTTTGCTGCCAGATGGTGCGGGAAAAAATGATGGCCCAAGGATTAACAGCCAGGAGCGCCGCGGAAATTAAAGCCGCGGTTTCATTAAAAAATTTTTTAACAAAGAAGAAAAGCAATAAAACAGCAAAAACATTGATGAGGGCGATGAAACCGGTGAGAAAAAGCGGGTCAGGCGAAATCAACAGCGGTGGCACCAAGAGATAGGGAAAGAAAAAAGGATTGCAGACGCCGACGGAGGAGAGGAGGCAATTTTGGGGCAAGGGGCCGTGTTTTATTATCTGTTCGGCCAAGAGCGGATTGGCGGCTTGATCAAAATTAAACTCAATATATTTCAAATTATAAAACCGCAGGAAAATGGCCGCGAGAATGATGATAATTAAGAGGATTTTGGTTTTTAAGGACATAATCGGGTAATAAGTAATAGAGTAATAAAGTAATAAGGGTAATAGTTTTATTATACCAACCAAATTGCCTTTTGGACAGTAAAAAGCTATAATAAACTTAAATATATGATCTCATTTTTAGGCGGTATTATTAAGCAAAAATCCGAAAAATCGGCCACGCTCTTGGTCAATGGTGTTGGCTATGAAATTTTTTTAAACCAGCTGACTTTGGAGAAACTGAAAGTGGGCGAAGCCAGAGAATTTTTTTGCCATCTGCACGTGCGCGAAGATTTAATGGAGCTTTATGGCTTCAATTCGGCTGAAGAAAAAGGTTTTTTTGAACTTTTAATTTCCGTTTCCGGCATCGGCCCCAAATCGGCCATGGCGGTTTTGGCCGTGGCCAAGCTTTCGGAAATTCAAAAAGCCATTTTGCGCGGCGATCCGTCGCTTTTGCGCAAGGTTTCCGGCATCGGCCAAAAAATCGCCGAGCGCGTGGTGGTGGAATTGAAAAATAAAATTGAATCCATGCCGATTGGCGGCGAAAAAATAGATTTATCCTATGGCAGCAATGGCGCTTTTGAAGCCCTGCAAGGCCTGGGCTACAGCGCCGAAGAAGTGCGCCTGGCTCTCCGCGCCGTGTCCCCAGAAATTGAAGATGAAAATGAAATAATCAAATTGGCCCTGAAGGGGCTGGGGAAGAAAAAATGAAATATGGAAAAGGAAAAAACAAATTTAAAGTGGTTTGAAATTGAACAACAAAAACAGAGGCAGGAAATTGAGGCTGGGTTTGATTTGAAAAAAGAATTATTTGCCTATCTTGACAAAAAATACCCAGTTGATAGCGGACATTTTAAAGAATTAAGCGACAAATATAAAAAAGCAATTGAGGAGGAGAATATTAATGAATTAGAGGATTTGGCAGAAGTTATTAATAATTGGATTACTTATATAGCTGAAAAATTGCGCGGTTCGGAAGAGGATGGAAAATCTTTATTAAGATTAGAAATTTTACACGAGAAATTATTAGCTTGGATCGACGAACTTTTGGAAAAATAAACATTGACTTAAATTATTAAATTTGCTAAAATAATTTTGAACGTTCCCAATAAAATAAAAAAGGAGAAAAAATGGACGATTTAGTACATTCTTGGGGCATCCAGTGTCATGAAGGTATAAAACATTTGGATGGCAATACTTGTAAGGAATGTGGTACCGACATTTTAAAATTTGATTGGGTAGAACACGTAGTTGGTTTCACCGCCAGCCAGAAATATATAAAAAGCAAAAACCACGTGGGAGCGGTTGTAATTAAATGTCATAAATGCGATTTTTTGAGTTGGCGCCATATTACTAAAGATCAATTTGAGACCATTGAAAACAACAGGTCTTTAAGCCAAAGAGAAGGGAAATAATAATGACCGAATTGTTTTCTTGGGGCGAACACGATTATAACGAAGCGGAATATAATTCATTTAGTCATCGTTGTGGAAAATGCGGTTGCGACCCCACTTTTAATTGGAAAAGAAAAATAGTGGGTTTTACACCAGAACTTATTGGAGAGACAAGAAACCCTGATGCGGTTGGCACTGTTTTTTATAGATGCCATTGCGGCGAATTGTATTTTGTTCATTTAAGTAAATCTTTATTTGAATGCTTGAAACAAGACGGTGTCTGGCCCAAAGAGGAAGGAGAAAAAGATGGAAGAGAAAATCATACCGAGTAATTTTGAGGCGAAACTTTGGAATCTTTTCCGGAAAGGAAAGATTACCAAAGGCGAGCTTCTTGAGGTTGACAATATTGTTTATGGTAATTTTTTTCTTTGGAGATTTTTGGGGGGAATAAAAGGAATCATCGCTCTCGTCCGTCTCAAGTAAGAGCACGCGCCCATTTCACGCCAGCCAATCGAAAAAATGATTGGCTTTTTTTATTGCTTTTTTCTCTCTAAAATGTTAAACTTAATCTATGTTAATCAAACAAATTGTTGATGAAAATTTTGCTCCAATTTGGGATAAATTCGTGGCGGAGAACTCTTCACCATCTTCTTTTTTGCAATCGTGGAAATGGAGTAAATTCAGAAAAGAATGTTTGGGCGAAGAAATAAAATTATTCGCTGTTTATGATAATAACACGCGGATTAACGCGGATAGCGACGCGGATGAACGCGGATTAGTCGCTGTTGCTTTATTTATAAAAAGAGCTTTGCCCGGCGGTAAATTTTATTTAAATTGCCAGCGGGGGCCGATCTGGCGACAACAAACAACAAACAACAAACAACAAACAACAGAAATATTAAACTTATTAATAAGTGAAATTAAAAAAATAGCGGAAAAAGAAAAAATTGTTTTTATCAGATTTCAACCATCGGAAGAAATAGAAATTACCGGAGCAAAGCAGGTGCAAATTTTGAAAAGAGTGGTAGAGCCAAACCATACAGCGCTTTTGGATTTAAGCAAATCAGAAGAAGAAATTTTGGCCGGCATGCATGAAAAAACAAGATATAATATCCGACTGGCAGAGAAGAGGGAGGTGACGATTAGAAGTTGGGAGCCGGGGGATGGGAGACGGGGTATGGAAATATTTTATAAATTAATGCAACAGACAGCCAAGCGAGATGGAGTTAAGATTTTTGATAAGAGATATTATAAAAAATTACTGACTGTTTTTGGTGGCCAAGAAAAAGAAGTAACGGCCAAATTATTATTAGCTGAATTTGAGAGCACGCCACTTGCTGGAATTTTACTGATTAAATTTGGCGACGCGGTCATATATTTGCACGGTGGCAGCGGGAATAAATATCGAGACAAAATGCCTGCTTATGCCCTGCAATGGGCGGCAATTAAATGGGCTAAAATTAGTGGTTGCCATTGGTATGATTTTTGGGGCGTGGCTAAAGTTAAAATTGACGCCAAGATAGAGGATTATGCCAAGGATAGGTGGGCTGGAATTACCCGTTTTAAACTTGGTTTTATCAGTCCTAAAAATGGCTTAATTAAAGAATATCCTGGCGTAAAAGATTTAATTTTGGATAATTTTTGGTATAATCTGTATCGTTTGGCTAAAATTTTGCCATTTAGGAGGTAGTGTCCGTCCCCATCGTTCAATGGATACCTGCCCGCCATAGCCAGCGCCTCTATAGTTCAACGGATAGAACATAAGCTTCCGGAGCTTAAGATGCGGGTTCGATTCCTGCTAGAGGCAATGGCGATGGCAGGCGGGGGACGCGAGATTCCGGATTTTTTAATGTAGATTCGAGGGTTTCGCGGTCCGCCAAGACGGCGGACATCGCTCAACCCGTTTCGGCTACAAAAAGTAAAGCAGTTTACTTTTTGTTTAACGCCTCAATTCCTCTTGGGGGCAGAAAATTTTAACACCATGAATAACGAACAACAAAAAATCATTAAAAAAGTTGCTAATGAAGTAAAGCAAAAGTTGGAAGGCGAGGAATCGGGACACGACTGGTGGCACATTGTTCGTGTTTGGAATATGGCAAAACATATCGGCAAAATTGAAGATGCTGATATGATTATAGTAGAACTTGCCGCATTACTTCACGATATTGCTGATTGGAAATTTTATGATGGGGACGACACAATTGGACCCCAAATAGCTCGGAGAATTCTTGAAAAGTATTCTGTACCTGCCAAGATTATTGATTGTGTTTGCGATATCATTGCCGACATGTCTTTTAAGGGTGCTGGTGTAAAAACTGAGATGAAAACACTTGAAGGTGAGATTGTTCAAGATTCTGACCGACTTGATGCCATTGGTGCTATCGGTATAGCCCGTACTTTTTCTTACGGCGGGCATGAAAACCGGCCAATCCATGATCCAGCTCAGAAACCAATCATGCACCAAACAAAAGAAGACTATTTTAAGAGCGGAAGTCCGACTATAAAACATTTTTACGAAAAACTTTTGCTTCTTAAAAACAGAATGAATACCAAGACTGCAAAAAAACTTGCCGAAGGTCGTCATCGGTTTATGGAAGAATATTTGGATAAATTTTTTCAAGAATGGGACGGAAAAATTTGATTTGGAGTAGAATAATTTTTAATTTTTAAATAAATCTTAATGTTTTAATATTTAAAAATTGAAAATTAGAGAATTGTTTAAAAATTACAAAATTAAAAATTAAAAATTTTATTTATGTCCCTTACCACGCCTTTCACTAACGGTAAAATTAAAATTCCTTTCAAAAAACTTTTTTTCCCCATGCTTTTTATGGTGGCGGTAGTGGTGGTGTTTTTGAAACTTTCCGAATTGAAAGAAATTGGGAGATTATTCACCGCGGCCAAGTGGTATTGGCTGGTTTTGGCTCTTGGCTCTCAAGTTGTCACCCTGCTTTTGCAAACTTCGGTCTACCAGAAAATTTTTCACATTTTGGAAATTCGCGCCTTTACTTTTTCCCAGATGGCGCGGGCGGCCGTGGCCATGACTTTTTTAAACTACACCATTCCCTCGCTCGGTTTTGCCGGCAACATCGCTTTCATTCGTAACATGCGCCGGCGCGGGGTAAGCGAGGGCTCGGCCATTATGTCAGTCGTCATGGAATTTATTTGTTTCTATTTGGCTTTTGCCATTTTGGTTTGCCTTTGTTTTCTTTATTTATTTTTAAAACTTGGACACATTGGTTATACCCAAAAAATCGCGGCGGGCGGTTTTGTTTTGGTTTTGCTTCTGGTTGGCGGCATAACTTATTTTTTCTTAGGCAATAAACAGCGCGCCAGAAAAAGAGTACAGTGGCTTGCGGAAAAAATTGATATGGCGGAAAATGGCGTGCGGGAAGAAGATCGCATTAAAGAATTATTGACTGATTTTTACGCCGATTTTGACTGGCTGAAAAAAAATAAAAAAGAGATTATTGTGCCAACTCTAATTCAATTGATACGCTTTTGTTCCGAAGGCGTCACCATCTTTTTTATCTTTTTGGCTTTTGGCACTTTGACGCCGATTGGCCTCGGGGTGGTGGCGTTCGCCTTGGGCCGGCTTTTCGCCCTAGTCTCCTTTTTGCCCGGCGGCATCGGCGCGTTTGAAGGCGCCATGGTTTTGATTTTCAATTCTTTAAAGATTGAATTGGAATTGGCCTTGGCGGTGATGCTTTTGTATCGCTTCTTTTCCTACTGGCTCTATTTTCCTTTGGGTTTCATCGCCATGCGGCAGATGGAGAAAGAGACAGGGAAGATTGTGGAGGAGGGAAAATAATAATCTGATAATTTAATAATCTAATAAAATAGAAACAGGAAATAAGGATATAAAGATATAAGGAAATAAAAAAATTATTTTATTATTTCATGGTTTCATTGTTGGTGGCATGCGATTACCCCCTCCTTTATAAGGAGGGGAGTGGGGAGGTAGATCGCCGATAGGCGACATAAAATAAAAAAATCGGCTGCCAAGTGGGTGGCAGCCGAGAGAGAAATATTTTTTACTTATGAACTGTTCGTACCCAAAAGATCGTTGATGTTTTTCAATAATTTAGTGAATTCGCCCCCTTTTTCTTTTGGGGCAATTGAGAAATGTGTGATCACAGAAATTATTAAAAGGCCTAAAAAGACGAAGAGACTCCGTCCCCAGTTATGAATTTTGCTTCCTAAAATTAAACTTATTATACCAACACCGACCCAGATGACAAAAGTAAAGAGAACTATTTTTGTCACATCATTACTTGTTATTTTTTTCATGTTTTTCCTCCTATCCTTGTTTTGGCAGTACTTTGGAAGAGAACCATTTTTGATATAATGAGTGTAGCATGAGCGAAAATTTTTGTCAAATATCCGTTTTGTCATTCCGACCGAAGCGAGCGATAGCGAGCGGAGTGGAGGAATCCCTTAGACATTCCATTTAAGAAAGGCGAAGGGATCTCTCGACTTCGTGTCCCGTGCTCGGGACACTTCGCTCGGAATGACAAGATAAAATATGCTAGACCAAATCTTATCACTCATCAAAAAAATAATTCCGAAGCCAATTTTTCGGTTTTTTCAGCCGGCGTATCATTGGACACTGGCCAAATTAAGCGCCGCGGTTTTTGGTTTTCCTTCAAACAAAATGATTGTCGTTGGCGTTACCGGCACCGCTGGCAAATCTTCCACTTGCTACTTTACCGCTCAAATTTTAGAATCCGTTGGCTTTAAAGTCGGCATGATTACGACCACGCTTTTTAAAATTGATAAGAAAGAGTGGCTTAATGACAAAAAGATGACCACATTGGGCCGGTTTCAGATGCAAAAAATGCTTTGGCAAATACAGCGCGTCGGCTGTAATGTCGTTATAATTGAAACCTCTTCGCAGGGCGTGACGCAATTCCGTCACCTCGGCATCAATTACGATATTTTAGTTTTGACTAATTTGTATCCGGAACATTTGGAGGCGCATGGGGGGTTTGAGAATTATAAATTGGCGAAAGGGAAGCTGTTTAAATATTTGAATCAGTGTCACAAAAAAAGTTTAAAAGAAATAACGAAATATCGCGCCTCGCTATCGCTCGGCGCTGGAAATAAGGAAATAATTGGAAAGACCATAATTGTTAACGGTGACGACGAGAACGCGGAATATTTTTTAGGTTTTAAGGCGGATAAAAAAAATACTTTTAATGGCGAGAAGAAACTGGAAACTGCCTTGCTTGGCGAATACAACACATATAATATCAATGCCGCGGTGGAAGTGGCTGAAGTTTTGGGCGTGGCGGAAAATAAAATTGTGGCAGCTGTAAAAAATTTAAAACCCCTGCCGGGCCGATTGGAATTTATTGAAAACGAGCGGGGTATAAAAATAATCGTGGATTATGCTTTTGAACCAAAAGCAATGGAAAAATTATATGAAACAATCAAAGACGTGCCGCATCAAAAAATAATTCATGTTTTGAGCTCGGCCGGCGGCGGCAGAGACAAAGCGCGCCGTCCCATTCTGGGTAAACTGGCTGCCGAAAATGCTGATATTGTAATTGTTACCAATGAAGATCCATATGATGAAGAGCCACAAGAAATAATTGAGCAAGTAGCAAATGGGGTAGAAGAAATAAGGAAATATGGAAATAAGGAAATAGAAATAATGAAAATTTTAGACCGACGTGAGGCGATTAGAAAAGCGTTGGAATTGGCTGAAAAAGGCGATTTAATTTTAATCACGGGCAAGGGCGCGGAACAGGCCATCTGCGTCAAAAATGGAAAGAAAATAAAATGGGATGACCGGGAAGTGGCGAGAGAAGAGTTAAAAAGATAGATAGTCCGGTGGTTTGACAGATATCTTTTAACTTGCTAAAATTTTAACATCATATAAATTCACAATTTAAAATTGGAGGAAGTAATGAATAATATTTGTGATAATTTTAAAGATTTGATTCAAATCACAGCAAAAGAACTTGAGGGTAATCTTCAAGAAATTTTTAAATTATTGGAAAGGGTGAATAATTTTGGGGTTTATATTTCTATTACTAAAAAATTTAAAAACGAAGAAATTGATGATGAATTTGAGAAAAAATATAGAAGGTATTACGGCATGAATAATGCTGGTTTGACATCCGAACATTTTAAGACATACTTTGAATTACTAAAAAGTAAAACTACAGATTTAGAAGAAATAATAGATAGATTATATCAAATAAAAACTTTTGGAGGTTATAATTCTATTCAATTGGTTTTTGCCACAAAATTAATTCACACCATAGATAACAACAGCCCGATTATTGATAATAATATCAGTAAGATTTTAAAATTATCAAACGCGAATGGCCCGATTAAAAAACATGAAGAAGTAAAAACAAAATTTAGCTGTTTGTTTAAGGAGCCAAAAATAAGGATTATGCTGGAAAAAGCGAGAAAAGAAGTCAAAGAAAAATTTGGGAAAGATCATGAATTAATATCAGACGTAAAACTATTAGATTCTTTGTTATGGGCGCTTTATTCGGTTATAAATTAGCCACATATTCAGTATTTTCATTTTTCAATTTGAACCGCCTTTAACCAGAGGCGGTTTTATTTTTTTCCAAAATCTGCTAAGATTTAATTATTGATTATGACTCTTTTGACTAAAATTAAAGAAGTCAATAAAATTGCATCGGAGTTAGCGCCGAAGTTTAAGAAGCTCGGGTTGGAAACCATCTCCGACCTGCTTTTTTATTACCCTTTCCGCTACGATGATTATTCCAATTTATTGAAAATCAGCGAAGTCACGCCAGGCACCATGCTGACCATCAAAGGCAAAATTGAAATGTTGGAAAGCCGGCGTAGCTGGAAAAGAAGAATGATGATTACCGAGGGATTAATCAGCGACGAAAGCGGCACGGTCAAAGTCGTTTGGTTTAATCAAAGATACATTGCCAAAATTTTAAATCCGGGCGACGCGGTTTTTCTGTCAGGCAAAGCCCTCGCCACCGAGAGCGGATTGGAATTTCATAATCCGACTTTTGAAAAGGTTAATAAATACGATAATTTCACGGCGCACACGGCGCGCTTGGTGCCGGTCTATTCGGCCACGGAAAATTTAAGCCAGCGCCAGATTAGGTTTGTCATGAAAAGAATTTTGCCGTTTTGCCCTCAAATTAAAGACTGGCTGCCGGAAGAAATTAAAAAATCCGCCAATTTGAAAAATTTGGCCTTCGCCGTGCGCCAGATTCATTTTCCGGAAAACGAAAAAATTCTGGATGGTGCCAGGTTTCGCCTGAAATTTGATGAGATATTTTTACTGCAAGCACGAGTGCGCCTAATGAAACAAGAATTACTTTTGGAGCGGGCGCAAAAAATTGAATTTCACAAAGAGGCCACGCAAGAATTTGTGAATAATTTACCATTTATTTTAACCGCGGCGCAAAAAAAATCTGCCTGGGAAATTATTAAAGACCTGGGAAAGACTCGGCCGATGAACCGGCTCTTGGAAGGCGATGTGGGCTCGGGAAAAACCATTGCCGCGGGCGTGGCGCTGTTGAATGCGCTCCTTAATAAATTTCAGGTGGCCTACATGGCGCCGACAGAAATTTTGGCAGAACAACAGTTTAATTCTTTTTGCAAAATTTTTGAGAAATATGATTTTAGCATTGCTTTGATGACCGGGAGCGCGGCGCGTGTGTGGAAACCAGAAACCAGAAACCAGAAATCAGACAATAACCACCCCGCCTCTCCGCTAGCTGGCGGATCGGCACCCCTCCTTGAAAAGGAGGGGAGTTTAACGCGGAAGAAAAATAATTTATTGAAAACAATAAAAAACGGTGAAATAGATTTGGTGATTGGCACGCATGCTTTAATTCAGGATAAAGTCCAATTTCATAATTTAAATTTGGTGATTGTGGATGAACAGCACCGCTTTGGTATTGGCCAGCGCAAAGAATTGAAAGAAAAAGCCACGGATAATTTGAAATTAAAGGGATTTTATCCGCACTTTCTTTCCATGTCAGCCACGCCCATTCCGCGTTCACTGGCTTTGACTTTATACGGCGATCTGGATTTGTCAGTGATTGATGAAATGCCCAAAAATCGTCTGCCCATTATCACTAAAGCAATTTTGCCGCAGGAGCGGGGCAGCGCCTACGAATTTATTAGGAGTGAAATTGGCAAAGGCCGGCAGGCGTTTGTGATCTGCCCTTTAATTGACCCCTCGGATAAACTGGGTTTCAAGGCGGTCAAAGATGAATTTGAAAAATTAGACAAAGAAATTTTTAAAGATGTTCAAGTCGGGCTACTGCACGGAAGATTAAAATCAGCGGAAAAAGAAAAAATTATGCGCGAGTTTGCGGACAACAAAATTAAGATTTTGGTTTCCACTTCGGTTATTGAAGTGGGGATTGATGTGCCCAATGCCACGGTGATGTGGATTGAATCGGCCGAAAGATTTGGTCTGGCCCAGCTGCATCAGTTGCGTGGCCGGGTGGGCCGGGCGGAACATCAGTCGTATTGTTTTTTATTTACGGAATCAGACAGCGAAACAACCGTGAAAAGAATGCAGGCCATGATTAGCTGCCAAAATGGCTTTGAACTCGCGGAAAAGGATTTGGAATTTCGGGGGCCGGGCGAAGTTTACGGCATCAAGCAATCGGGATTTTTTGATTCCTTAAAAATTGCCAAACTGACCGACTGGCCGGTGATTAAAGCGGTCAAAGCGGAAATTGAAAAACTTTTCGCATTTGACCCGAAGTTGGAAAAACATCCGACGATCAGGAATGAAATAAAAGAATTTGAAACGAATGTACATTGGGAATAGAGAACAGAGAACAGAGAATAGAGAATAGTGAATAGTTAATTTTCACTTTTCTCTAATCACTTTTCTCTAATCTCTAACACCATTTGACATCCTTTTTTAATTTTGCTACAATGATTGTGCTTAAAAAGAAGCTTAAACAATAACCAAAAACAATATGAGGAGGAAACATGAACACTGTACCAGCAATACGCCGCCCCATTTTTGCCATTGCTGAGAAAATGAGGCAAGTGGACCGCTTACTCAAGAGTAAGCGAGAGGCATTGATGGATATGGGCGACGAACAGCCCATGACTCTGATGGACCAAGTCTCATTTAACACACAAAGAGACCAGAATGTGGCCCTGGTTGTTTTTTTAGATCAATCCAGGAGGCAATTAGAGGAAACTCTGGGAAATTTTATAGAAAGTATTTATCTACTGGAATATGGCCAGTGTAGGATTTGTGGCCATCCGATTCCAGACGAAAGACTGGAGGCCATACCAGGGACCACTCTTTGCGTTCACTGTGCTGCTAAAGCGTAAAGCGCGAAAGTAAAAAACAAGGACGGACTTGAAAAAAGCTCGTCCTTTTTATTTCCTCTTGCCTTTTTTACGTATCTATGATAAGCTTATTTATGAGATAAATTAATGACGGTTTTCTAGGATTTGGGGCAACATGTCATCCTGAGCCCCGCAAATGCGGGGCGAAGGATCTCGTACGAGATTCCTCGGCCGATGTGCTATCGGCCTCGGAATGACAAACCGCCAACTTCTTGGATCACCGTGTCAAAGGAAAATATGTTGGACAAAGCCAAAAAAGACGCCATTATTAAGAAGTTTAAAACCCACGACTCCGACACGGGTTCAGCTGAAGTGCAGATCGCCATTCTGACTGAAGAAATTAAAGAATTGGCCGAGCACTTGAAAATTCATAAAAAGGATTTTTCTTCCCGCCGCGGACTTCTGCGCAAGGTGAGTTTGCGCCGCCGGTTGCTCAAATTTTTATCCAAGGACAACGCGGAGAGCTACGAAAATTTGCTTAAGAAACTTAAGTTAAAGAAAATGGAAGAAGAGGAAAATCGCGGGGCGATTTTGGTGGAAGATGGAGCGGAAGAAGTGAAGGAAGCGGAGATATAATAATTTCTAATTTTCAATTTTTAATTTCTAAATCGTCGGCTCAATTTGCCAAAGGCAAATTGAGCCGATCTTCGGGCATTAAATCATTTTATTAAAAATTAAAAATTTATACTTAATTCTCTGGTCGTCAAACACACAGACTTAATTCAGGTCTGCAGCTTGACGAGCAGAGCCGAAAGATTTTTATGGAGAAAAAAATTAAAAATTTTACCGCCGAGATTGGCGGTAAAGAAATGAAGTTTGAAGTCGGCAAATTTGCCGGCCAAGCCAATGCCGCTTGCACCGTCCAATATGGCGACACCTTGGTTTTGGCGACTGCTTGTATTGCCTTAAAGCCGCGCGAAGAAATTGATTATTTTCCGCTCCTGGTTGATTTTGACGAAAAACTTTATGCCGCGGGAAAAATCAAAGGTTCGCGCTTCATTAAGCGCGAAGGCCGCGCCACGGACGAAGCCATTCTTTCCGGCCGCATGGCTGACCGGTCAATCCGGCCGTTATTTCCGGAAGAAATAAAAAACGACGTGCAAATTGTGCTGTCGGTCTTGTCTTTTGACGGTGAAAACGATCCGGACGTTTTGGGCTTGAATGCCGCCGCCGCCGTTCTTTATATTTCCGACATTCCCTGGAATGGACCTTTGGCCGCGGTGCGAGTTGGCCGCATTAATAATGAATGGGTTTTGAATCCGAGCTATGAAGCCCGCCAAAAATCCGATTTGGACGTGGTCGTCGCTGGCACCAAGGAAGAAGTGGTGATGATTGAATCCGGCGCCAAAGAAGTAGCCGAAGACATTTTTGCCGACGCCTTGGAATTTGGCATGAAACATTTGAAAAAAATTATCGGTACCATGGAAGAAATGAAAAAAGAGGTGGGTTTGGAAAAAATTAAATTAATTGCTGACGAAACCGAGGAAGAGCGCGCTAGCCGCGAAAAAGTGAAAGCGAAAGTAGAAAAAATCGTGGCGGAAAAAGTTGAGGGAGTTTTCAGCGCCAGAAATAAAGAGACCTATCATGAAAAAATTGATGAATTGCGCACTGATATTGACGAGGCCTTAAAAGCCGATAATGAAATTAATAAAGATGAACGCACCGCGGGCGTGAAAATGCTAGATTTATTTTTGGACATTTACGCGCGCCGTTTGGTTTTGGAAAAAAATATCCGCGTCGACGGCCGGAAACTTGATGAAATTCGTTCGCTTTCGGCCGAAGTCGGAGTTTTGCCGCGCACTCACGGCTCCGGACTTTTCCAGCGTGGGGAAACACAGGTACTGTCGGTGGTTACTTTGGGTTCGCCTTCGGACGAGCAAACTTTGGACACCATGGAAGAATCCGGTAAAAAGCGCTACATGCATCATTACAATTTTCCGGCTTTTTCCGTGGGCGAAGTTAAACCCATGAGAGGCCCGGGCCGCCGCGAAATCGGCCATGGAGCGCTTGCGGAAAAAGCGCTCTTGCCGGTTTTGCCGGACAAAGAGCAATTTCCTTATACCATTCGCGTGGTGTCGGAAGTTTTATCTTCCAACGGTTCATCTTCCCAAGCCAGTATTTGCGGATCATCATTGTCATTGATGGATGCCGGCGTGCCGATTAAAAAAGCAGTGGCGGGCATTGCCATGGGGTTGATGAGCGATCCGGAGAATAAAAATAAATATGAAATCATCACTGACATTCAGGGCACGGAAGACCATTCCGGCGATATGGATTTCAAGGTGGCGGGCACCGAAGCAGGCATTACCGCCGCGCAATTGGACATTAAACTCGGCGGAATTTCTTTGGAGATTTGCCGCGAAACCTTGAAGCGAGCTAAAAAAGCGCGGCAGCAAGTTTTGGAAGTGATGAAGAGCGCGATTGAAGCGCCACGCGCTGATTTATCGCCCTATGCTCCGAGAATTTATACTTTGCAAATTAATCCGGATAAGATTCGCGACGTCATCGGGCCTGGGGGCAAGATGATTAATGAAATTATTGACGCCACGGGCGTGGATATTGATATTGAAGATTCCGGTTTGGTGTTTGTGACCGCGCCGAATGGCGAAAGCGCCAACAAGGCGATTGAATGGATTAAAAATTTGACGCGCGAAGTGGTGGCCGGCGAACATTTCATGGGCAAGGTGACGCGCCTCATGGATTTTGGCGCTTTTGTGGAAGTGCTGCCGAAGCAGGAAGGCCTGGTGCACATTTCGGAAATCGCGCCGTTTAGAGTGGGCCAAGTGACTGACGCTTTGAATGTCGGCGACGTGGTGCCGGTGATTGTCAAAGAAATTGACAGCATGGGCCGAATTAATTTGACCATGCTTGGCACGGATTTTGATACTTCCAAAATTAAGCGCTCGGAAGGCCCGGACCCGCATCGCGGTTTTGGCAACGGAGGCGGTGGTTTTGGTGGCCGACGCCCGATGGGTGGCGGTGGCCGAGACCGCGGACCGAGACGGCCGAGGTTTTAGAATTATGAATAATGAATTATGAATTAAGGAGCGGCCCGACATAATGTCGGGCCGCCCTTTTAGTTTTGTCAAACAGCGGGGTTTTGTGATAGAGTATAGGTGCGAATTATTACAAATTTTGTGCGAATTTTGCGAACAGATCATCTTGCGCCTATTCGCACAATTTGCAGGTAATTCGCCAATAATTTGCATAAAGATATGATATATTTCCTCTACGGACCAGATACCTATCGTTTAAGGGAAAAACTGAAAGAAATTATCGCCAAACACGGCGCCGGCTTTGAGGTGGAGCGGGCGCTGGCGAATGAATTGGAATTGGGCGAAATTACCAGCCGTTTTGGCGCCAACACCCTTTTTGCCACCAAGAAATTTTTGGTGGTGGAAGGAGTTTTAGGCAAGAGTTTCCACTACAAGGAAGAATTTTTAAAATTTTTACAGAATTTAAATTTCCCCCAAAACGAATTTTTGATTTTTGTGGAAGAAGAAGCGGACAAACGTACTGCGCTTTTTAAGTATCTGGAAAAAAATACTAATGAAGTGTATGAATTTGAAACTCTAAAAGGCAGCGAGATGGAGGCCTGGATGACAAAAAAAATCGCTGAATTAGGTTTAAAAATCAGCCGTAATAATATTCAAAAAATTTCCACCGCGGTTTTAAATGACACCTGGCTCGCGGCGCAGGAACTGCAAAAATTGGCGGCTTACGCCGGGGATAAAGAAATTTCAGGAGAGGAAATTAACGCTTTGGTCATGGGCCGAGCCGGCGATAAAATTTTTGAACTGACCGATGCTATTGTGGAAAAAGACAAGCCCGCGGCTTTGGCGCTTTTGAAAAATCAAATGGCGGGCGATGACAGTGAAATTCGTTTACTTTCTATGATTATCCGCCAGTTTCGGATTATGCTCCAGATTAAAAGCATGGTGGAGGCGGGCAATGCTTTGGATAAATATGCCATGGGCCGGAGTTTGGGCATTCATCATTACGCGGTGCAAAAAACCCTGCCCCTGGTAAAAAAATATTCTTTGGATGAATTAAAAAAAATTTATAGGAAATTATTGGAGATTGATGTGAAAATGAAATCCAGCCGCGTCTCCAAAGAGGCGCTCTTGGATATGTTTGTGATGGAGCTGTAATTCTTTTGCCACCTTTTTTAGTAAAAGGTGGCGCCAAAAAGCGCCGCCAGCAAAAAAGCTTCCACAAAATCGGCTGCGTCCTCGCTAAACCCGTTAACTCCTTGTTCCGCCTCGTTCTGATGGACTTCGGCGGAACTTCGTCAGACAGAAGCGGGTTTTTCTCCGCCCCGGGCGGAGAACCGCTCCGACTTAGCTCGATTTTGTCTGGAACCTTTTTTGAAGCGGCAGTTGATAACAACGACTAAACAAAAACCACCCCGATTTTTAATTGAGGTGGTTTTATTATTATTCGTATATTCGTACGATTCGTAAATTCGTAGCTAATAATTATTTTAAACCATTAACTTTCTTCATCATCCGGGATTTCTTGCGGGCGGCGTTGTTTTGGTGTAAGACCCGTTTTTCCGCGGCTTTGTCCAGGGCTTGCACCAGTTTTCTGGCCAATTCATCGGTTTTGGTTTTATCTTTAGCCAAAATCGCTTTTTCCAGCTGGCGCGCGAGAAATTCCAAATTGGCCTTGAGGGAGTTGTTTTTAACAGTTCTTTTTTTGGTTTTGCGGAGCCATTTGACCGCGGCGTGTTTATGAGGCATAAGATTTTAAGATTGTTTTCCTTATTTCTAAAATCTGGTGATTTAGAATTTGTAAATCCGCTGAAGTAAATTTTTAACGCTGATTAACGCGGATGAGAACGCGGATTTACGCGGAAAGTTAATTGATATTGGGGACAGAATTAGTATAACGCAGTTAAGTTTTATTGTCAAGAAAAAAATCCCCCGTCTAGGTGAGGCGGGGGTGGGTGGAGCAGGTGATCTACTACTTTAGTTCGAAAGAAAAGGGCACGGAAATCCAGACGGAAACCGGGCCGTTTTTCATCATGGCTGGTGTAAAGACGTACTGCTTGGCAGCGTCAATTACGGCCTGGTTGAAAATTTCCGAATCGCTTTTCATAATTTTTACTTCCCGAACTTTGCCCTGTTTGTCAACCCAAAGGTAGGCAATGACTTTGCCGGTGAGGCCGGCTTTTTGGGCGATTTCGGGATAGAGCGGTTCCACTTTTTTCACGCAGACCGGTTCTTTTTCAAACGGCACAAAAGCCGGCGGCGGTTCTTCCACTTCCACGTCCACATCAATTGTGGCGCCGGTTCCAATCGCCGCTCCGTCAGTGACCGGACCAGTTGAACTTAATTCGGTTTGCGAAGCAAACGATTGCTCGGGGTTGACCGCGGCGTCAGGCACAGGCACGGGAAGGCCGATGCTGGGCTTGGCCACGGGGCCGGAGACCGAAACTGAAGGGGCGACTTCCTGCGGCGTGATGGAAGGCGGCGGGCCAAGCTCACTGTACTTGACAATTTTGATCACGTGCGCGGGCGGCGGACCCACTTGGTGCGCGGAAAGATAATCCGCGCCCCAGTAGACGCCGATCAAAGCAAAGAAAATTATCGTGGCGACAATGATGCCAAAAAGAGCGTACTTTTGCAGAACTTTTTTCAGCTCGGTGGCACCGGGCGGCAGATACGGCAATACGTATTCCATGGCGTTCCTCCTTGTCTCGACTCTGACTAGCAGAGGCGGGCGGTTGGTTGTGAAGGGTCTATATTTATAATAATTTATTTGTATTTTTTAGCAAGAAATAAACAACCACCTCCTTCGACTGCTGTCGAAGACCCCTCCTTCGAAAGGAGGGGATAGTGACTACTCCGGCCATTTTTCAATCATTAAAAGTTTTTTATGACCCATGAGTACCCAAAGCTCCTCGGTGACGAAGGGCAT
>JAQTPI010000012.1 GCA_028748975.1 Patescibacteria group bacterium
GCCCATGGTCGGTGCGGATAAATATGTTTTGCAAAATAACGACCGGGTGGAGTGGAAGTTTGCCAAATCAGCTTTTTAAACACCTTGTCATTCCGAGGCCGATATCACATCGGCCGAGGAATCTCGTGTCCACCTGTCATTCCGGGCTTGACCCGGAATCCAGAAAAATCGTTCCTGGATCTCGTGTCTCGGCACGGGATGACATAACTACGAGATCCTTCCTCCCCCGAGGCCTCGGGGTCGTCAGGATGACAAACACATACAATCATATGAACAAAAATAAAATCCTTATCATTTTAAGTTTATTGGGTTTGGGAGCGCTGGCGCGGCTGATTCCGCACGCGCCTAATTTCGCGCCGGTGGCAGGGATCGCGATTGCGGCCAGTTTATGCCTCAATAAAAAATGGTCAATTATTTTGCCAATCACGGCGATGTTAATTTCAGATTTATTTATTGGTTTTTATGACTGGAAACTAATGGCCGTGGTTTATGTTTCTTTTGGTCTGATTGGAATTTTCAGCTGGTGGCTGAAAAGACACGCGAATTTTTTGAATGTGGTCACGACCAGTTTAGGCGCTTCCATTTTTTTCTTTTTTTCTACTAATTTGGCGGTTTGGGTTTTTAGCGCCTGGTACCCGAAAACTTGGGCTGGCCTGATGTTATGTTTGGAAATGGGTTTGCCGTTTTTCAGAAATACTTTAATGGGCGATTTGTTTTATACCGCGGTTCTCTGCGGTGGAATAATTTTAGTGAGAGAAATGAATAAAAAAAGAAAATTAGTAAAAATTAACAATTAATTATTTCGGACCAAACGATTTGGTTTGGAATTTAGAGATATTTTATGCCAAACAGCGCCAAACGCGCCTATGACAGACAGCAAAAAAAGAAAAAGAAACATAAGAAAGGATGCTGCTGCTGTAAGTGTTGTAAATAATAAATAAGACCCCGCGAATGTCGGGGTCTTGCTTTATTTTTTTAGATATGCTAGAATAAAAAGAATGGAAATTTTACAAAATAAATAACCCGTTAATAAGTTTAGGGTAAAGGAGGAAACCATGATTGTGCTTTCCAATGGCCACAGAATGGAGTATGTGGCGGCGAGCGGCTCTTTGGGCTATGATGGCAAGGGCTGGCCACAAGAGAAATTACTGGCGCGTTGCGGCCGTAATTTTTTAGACCTGTCGCTTTTTACGAAAATTTTGAAAACCATAACTTTTTTACCAAATGAAGGTCATGGCTACACCCAGATTGATTTTGTGAAAGGCGGAATGGTCAACGCCGTGGGTTTAAAAAATCCCGGATTTGAATGGTGGTTGGATAACGTTGGTTATAAACTGCCAGAAGAAAAAGAGAGCCAGCGCCATTTGGTGCTTTCTCTTTATAGCCAGAAACCAACCAGGTTGCGTTGGTTTTCAGAAATGCTGGTTGATTTTAAAAGAAGATTAGTGGGAGTGGAATTGAATTTTTCTTGCCCCAGCGCCCCGGGTTTTTCCGACTGGAAAGCAGACATGATTCTTAAATCTTACGAGGCCATGAAAAGTTACGACCACAACCTCCCGGTTTTTTGTAAGTTGTCGGCAGGCCAAAGGAAGCTGGTGCCAGAAATTTGCCGGCAAGCCAAAGGGCTGATTGATGTTTTTGACATTAATAGCGTGCCCTGGCACATGGTTTTTCCGAGACAGCAAAGTCCTTTTGCCCATCTTGGCGGTGGCGGAGTGTCGGGCAAAATCGCGCAAGAAGTTAACTGGAATTTTCTGCGCTATCTTTCCAATCTGACTGACATTCCAGTCATTGGGCCGAGTATCTGGGATTATGAAGATATTGGGCGCGTGCGTTCTTACGGCGCCAAAGCCATAAGTTTCGGTTCGGTCTTCACATGTTATCCCTGGCGGCCGACACAATTTGTTAGAAAAGACATGAAAGAGAAGTAAAATCAGCAGGGTAAGTCATGACTTACCCTGTTTTTATTTTAGCTTAATTTTATGCTTGACAAAAAATTTTAGACATGCTAAAATAGGAAAATCACCAAACTGGTGATTTCCGCTTTAAAATAGGCGGAAAAATTTCACATCTTTATTAAAGGAGGATGATGACGATGAAAAGAACATCGATCACATCTGTCCAGGTTACGCCTGGTCAAAAAAATCAGTTTGAGCGGCTGGTAGCGGATGCTGCCAGACATGGTGCCAACCTGGCACTTGCCAAAGTTAAGGCGGACAGGATTGGCTGGCAAAACTTGTTGAGTCGCGGCGACGAGTTGCGTACCGCCATCGCGGAATTGGTGGTGGCAGAAACACGCGGGCTTGTTTTAAGTAAGCGGTATGCGGGGGAAGAGAAAGAATCCGATTACGGATATCTTTCTGGTTATAAAAAACCAATGGGTTTGACCGACCAGATCAATCTTCTGTGTGAGTTGTTTTCCGGCCTTGGCTACCCTAACCCTGATTTGCAAAAACAAATCGAGAATGGCGCAGTCAAATTACCTGAATACGCCGAGGGCTGGTTCGCGATTCCCAACTGGGTCAAAAATCCGCAGATTTTCGGCACAACCTACAGCGCGGCGCTTCAAAAAATCCTTGATCAGATTGACGACGAGCTTAAGCGAATTGGATTTAATGAGAATTGTTTGCATCAATCTGCTCATTCAATTAGTTTCTGGAGAAATCTTTCAAAAGCACAGGATAATCCAGATATTTTAATTATCGCGGCGCAGTTCGGCATCCGACATCGTGGCCGTTCCAGTCGGCGGGCACTGGAAGTAATTATGAGTACGCCGGGCGAATACGCTTTGGGCGCATTTGCTGTAAGTTGTATGCTTCTGACTCATCCGGAACGTCTTAAAGATTATGATGATCTTTGGATTGACTGTCCCGGTGACGAATACAATTATCCTGGTTTCAAAACTCGTTTCGGTCGCGTTTTGTTTTTTTCTTTCCTTGACAAGAAAATTAGATTGGATGGGGAAGGAAATATGCGTGTTGCAACAGCCTATGGGTCAGCCTCGGCCTTCCTCGCGCAGCAAATCTAATTTAAATTATTTAACTTTTTAAATTTTATCTTTTTAATTTCAGTATTGATAAAAGAAAGACGTCAGCAGGGTAAGTCATGACTTACCCTGTTTTTATTTTAGCTTAAAAAATGCTAAGATAAACTCATGAAAAAGTTTATCATTATTGACGCCAATTCCCTGATTCACCGGGCTTTTCACGCCTTGCCGCCACTGACCAATAAGGACGGCGTGGTGGTCAATGCCGTCTATGGTTTTGCCACCATTTTTTTGAAAGCCCTGAAAGATTTAAAGCCCGATTACGTGGCCTGTTGTTTTGATGTTTCCAAAGACACTTTTCGCCGAGCGGAATTTGCCGAATACAAGGCGCACCGCAAGGAACAGCCACAAGAACTTTATGACCAAATGGATTTGGTTAAAGAACTTTTAGAAGCTTTTAATATAAAAATTTACGCGAAAAAAGGATTTGAGGCCGATGATTTAATTGGCACCATCGCCACTCACCTTAGTAAAAAACACGCGGGCCAAGTGAAAACAATTATTGCCAGCGGTGATTTGGATACTTTGCAATTAATTAATGCCGGCACCGAAGTTTACACTTTAAAAAGAGGACTCACCGATACCGCCATTTATGATACCAAAGCAGTCAAAGAACGATATGGCTTTGGTCCGGAGAAAATGGTGGACTATAAGGCCTTGCGTGGCGATCCGTCCGATAATATTCCAGGAGTGAAAGGGATTGGGGAAAAGACGGCGATGGAGCTTATTAATAAATTCGGATCATTGGAAGAAATATACAAATATGTAGAAGATGAGAGCCGAGAGTTGGAAGTTGGGAAACAGAAACCAGAAAACAGAAACCAGAAAACAGAAATCAAGGACGGAGTGATAAAAAAATTAATAGAACACAAAAAAGAAGCACTGATGTCGCAGAGATTATCACAGATAAAATGCGATGTGGATATTGATTTTGAATTAGAGGATTGTAAAGTCATGCCTTTTGATACGGCGCGGGTGGTGGAACTTTTTCAGGAGTGGAATTTTTCTTCATTGATTGGAAAAATTCCCCAGGCGAGCGAGTTGATGTATCAGAAACAAGGAACGCTGTTTCAACAAACAACTAACAACCAACAACAAACAACAGACGACGGACGACAAACGACAACTGAAGATATAAAGTTAAAAAAAGGCTACCAACTTATTGATAGTGAGGAAAAATATAATAAATTTTTAAGCGAATTAAAAAAGCAGGAAATGTTTGCCCTTGATACGGAAACCGACGGCTTGAATCCATTTGAAAATAAATTAATCGGCATCAGTTTTTCGTGGGAAGCCGGCGAAGCATATTATTTGCCGGTTCAACAAACAACAAACAACAAACAACTAACAACAGAACTGAAAGATGTTTTAGAAGATAAAAAGATTAAAAAAATCGGGCATAATATGAAGTTTGATTATGAAGTTTTGGAAAACTTCGGCATTAAAATGCAGGGGCTCTTTTTTGACACCATGATCGCTTCTTACCTTTTAAATCCGGGCACGCGCCAGCACAATTTGGAAGCCTTGGCTTTTGTGGAACTTGGCTATAAAATGCAGCCGATTACGGATTTAATTGGGGTAGACAAAAAGACACAAATTACTCTCTCTGAAGTGCCGGTGGTGGCGGTGGCTAATTATTCTGGCGAAGATGCTGACATCACCTGGCGCCTGTGCCAGAAATTATCGGAAAAACTGGATGAGGCTTTGATTGAAGGAGTGCTTCAAAAAATTGAAATGCCACTGGTCACGGTTTTGGCGGAAATGGAAAAAACCGGCATCAAAATTGATGTTAAATTTTTAAATAAAATGAGCCAAGAGTTAGAAGCAAGAATTAAGAAGTTAGAATCAAGGATTTATAAATTGGCGGGCACTGAATTTAATGTGGCTTCACCCAAGCAATTGAAAGAAATTTTGTTTGAAAAAATGAAAATTTCCACCACTGGCATTGGCAAAACCAAAACCGGACTTTCCACTTCGGCCGAGGAGCTGGAAAAATTGCGCGGCCGGCATGAAATTATTGATTTAATTATGGAATTTCGCGAGTTTTCCAAACTGAAAAATACTTATCTGGACCCGCTGCCTTCTCTGGCTGATAAAAATAATCGCGTGCACACTTCTTTCAATCAAACCGTCACCGCGACCGGCCGATTGTCTTCCTCTGAACCAAATTTGCAAAACATTCCGATTCGCGGGGACCTGGGTCGCGAAGTTCGGCGCGCTTTTATCGCGGACAAGGGCAACAAAATTGTGGCGGCTGATTATTCTCAAATTGAATTGCGCATCGTAGCATCACTCGCTGACGACAAAAAAATGTTAAAAGCTTTTCGCCAAAAAGAAGATATTCACACTCAAACTGCCGCGGAAATTTTTGATGTGGAGGAAAACAAAGTAACTGCCGACCAGCGTCGCGCCGCCAAAGTTGTTAATTTCGGAGTGATTTATGGACTTGGCCCGCGCGGACTGGCAGCTGGCACTGGTTTAAGTTATGAAGAAGCGGCAAATTTTATTGATAAATATTTTGAAGTTTTTGATGGCGTGAAAACATATATTGAAAATACAATTGAATTGGCGCGCGAAAACGGTTTTGTGGAAACGCTTTTTGGCCGGCGCCGCTATTTGCCGGAAATTAAGGCCAATCATCCGCAACTGCGCGCGGCGGCCGAGCGCATGGCCATCAATCATCCGGTGCAGGGCACGGCGGCGGATTTGATTAAACTAGCTATGGTTAAAATTGATGAAAGAATTAAAAAAGATTTTCCGGATGGCGAAGTAAAGATGCTTCTTCAAGTACACGATGAGCTTATTTTTGAAGTGCGCGAGGATGTGACGGAGGCAGCAGTGAAAATGATTAAAAAAGAAATGGAATCGGTTTATGTTTTGAAAGCGCCAATCGTGGCGGAGGTGGAGGTTGGGGAGAGCTGGGGAGAAGCCAAGTAATCGCGAGTTTACGCGATTTTTTACGCGAGTTTACGCCCCCCTCCTCCTTTATAAGGAGAGGGTCGGGGTGAGGTCGCTGGTTGCTTATGTATTCGCCGCTAGGCGATTTTTTGTTTGGGTTTGACAAAATTTTTGTGTAGTGCTATAATAATCATAACTAAATAAACTCCCAAATAGCTAAGGGGAAGGGCCAAATTAAGTTAAAAAATAAAAATTTAAGGAGGAAGTAAAAATGAAAGTTCTGTACGTGGACGACTGTCAGAAAAATTTGGTGGTGGCTCAAAAAACCGCCAAAGAGATTTCTGGCTTGGAGTTAGTAACTTGCTCCACGGCCAAAGAAGCATTGTCGTTCATCGACAATAATTCAGGTTTGTCATTTGTTATTAGTGACATGATGTTTTTTGAACAGCCTGATGGTGAAATTTTAGTAGCGTATGGAAAATGTCTCGACATTATCAGGAGATATTGGACTTACCTCCAGGGTTTTAGCGGTGTCATGCAATTTACCAAAAATGGACCGCTTGGTAAACACGGCTCGTTTGAGGAGGAATTCTATCGCCTGGAAAATGGCAAGGTTTCTAATGAATTTCTAAAAGTGGCCAGTGATTGTTATCGCGAGTGGGCAGAAAATGAGGGATATTTTTCAATCCCTTATTTGGAAATTCGTCGGCAGTTTGCTTTGGGACTCATCGTGGTGGATCACGCTCTTTCTAGAGGAATTGAAGCAATTATTTGTACGGAAGGCCACCGGCATGATCTCTTTTTGCAGATGTCTGGCATTGTGCAGGTTCCTTTGGTGGCAAAGTACCCACAAAGATTTGTGGATGTCTCCGAGGGGTATGGCGATTATTTTGAGCCAAAAGTTTATAGAACGAAAGGAAAAAAATGGTTTTCCTTTTATGAAGAAGATGTAAAGAAGGGTGACGAGGAATGGTGGGGAGAAGTTTTGCGTAGCATAGTGACGGCTCCACAGCCATTCACTTTCAAAAAAGACAGTCTTCCACCGCCGCATCTTCCGGTAAGCCTTTGTTTTTAATCATTTGTTCATTTACCCGTAAATTTCGAAAGAGATTTACGGGTTTTTTATTTTTTTTGACTTCTTTCCCAAAGTTTGCCAAAATATAGGAGGAAACAAACTACTATTTATTATGTCATTCCCGCGAAAGCGGGAATCTTATAATTGTAAAGATCCCATCGCTCATAGCGACCATAGAGGCCGCTCGGGATGACGAATAAAAAGATCCCCGCCTGCGCGGGGATGACATGTGTGAGATTGATGAATAAGAAGATTTTTACAGTTTTTGCCATAATAATCGGGTCAGTCGCCTTAGTCGCGGCTGGCTTTTTTATTGCTTATAAAATCGCCAACCAAAAGGATTTGGCGGATTATCTGCCGCCGCAAACGGTTGGCTATTTGGAACTGGCGCCGAATGATGTTTCGCTTTTAAATTATTCCGCGGCAAATTTTCGCGGTAAAATTCAATTACAGAAATTGATGGAAAAAATCGGGCTGTGGGGCGGAATTAATCAAACAATCGCCAGCGATAGAATTGAAAAAATTGGTCTGGCGATAATTAAAAAAGACGATGATAGTTGGCAAAAAGTCTGGCTGATAAAAACAAAAAATGGCAGTCCTGATGCTTTTTTGCCAAAAGGCGTTTTTTCCGCGCCAATCAGCAAAAATATTTTTGTTTTCAGCGCAGACACGGTGGTGGTTGATAATTTTAAACAAACCATGGATTCTACGGCCAAAAGAATGATTAAAAGCAAATTTAGCCGGCAGAAGTTTTTTAATACCTATTTGGCCGAAGATTTTTTGGCCGTAGCGACTGACCCCCTCCCAACCCCTCCCTTAGCAAGGGGGAGAGCTTACGACGCGGAAATAAATTTATTGCGTCAGTTTTCTTTAAGCATTGATTCGCCTTTAATTTTAAGTTTAAAAAGCGACGGACAGACAATTTTTTTGAATGCCAATTTTACTGATGGCTTTGAGAATAATCTGCGCGCGCTCTCAGCCAGTGATTATGATTTAATAAAAAAAATGCCCCTGAAAAATTTTGTTATGGCAATGGAAATAGCTAGTTTTAAAGAAATGCTGAAAGTTTTGGAAAACAAAATGACAGCGCAGCTGGGAGCGGAAAAAGTGGCGGAACAAAAAAAGATGTGGAGTGAAAAATATGGCTTTAAGTGGGAAGACTTTGACAAATTTTTTGATTGGCCGGCGGTGTTTTGGTTTGATGCTAATAATTTAAAACAGAATAATAAAGCGGTTTTAGCCAACTGGCCGGATGGCTTGGTTTTGAAAGTGAAAAATGATAATAAGGTGGCCGAGGTATACCAGAGAATAAAAAATATTCTGTCAGCTGTTGTGGCTTTTGAACAGCCTAGCGCGGAAAATATTAAATTACCAGATAAGAGCGAGATAAAAATTTTAATAGCTGATCCGGCCAGGGTTAATTGGCAAACAGAGGCGGAAATTGAATTTTTAGTTGCTGATAATATTTTGGTATCGTTGGCGCGGCGCGGGAATTTAATTTATTTGGCCAAAAACAGGACAGTTTTGCGCCAGATTTTATCAAATCAGGAAGATAATGCTAAAATTAAGGTGTGCCCGGATTATGTGGGCGAGGAAGCCATTTATCTTAATGGGCGAGAATTTTCTGGAAGTTTAATTTTTTTATTAGATGAGATATTTATAGTGGCGGAGAGAAGTGGGAAGGAAGTGAATTTGAAGGGGTGTATCTTGTGGTAAGCACCAAATCACAAATTCCAAATAACAAACAAATTCTAAGCACCAAATTCCAAATCTAAAACCGTAGCGTTTGAAATTTGATCACTGATATTTGAGATTTGTTTGGAAATCGGTGCTTGTAATTTGGAATTTATTATATTATTTATGAAAGCAGTAATAGATACAAATGTTTTGATTAACGCATTGAATGACAAGAATAGCATTGCCTGGCAGATTTTGGAATTGGCCACGACGGACAAGGTGGAATTTTTTGCTTCGCCGAAAATCATTAATGAATATAAGTTGGTGATTGACCGCGAAGTGGCCAGTGTTAAAGATAAACAAGAATTGAATGATTTTATTTCCGCGGTGCATGTGGCGCCAGTCACGCACCGGGTTAAAGCGGTAAAGTTTGATCCGGAAGATGACAAGTTTTTGGACATCGCGCTTTCGGTCGGCGCTGAATATATTATTTCCTCCGACGCCCATCTGGTGGAATTGGAAGAATATGAAGGCGTGAAAATTTTAAAGCCAGACGAGTTTTGGTATAAATATCGGAATGAAAGTGATGAAAACGGAGACGAGGAATGGAAGAAATTGTTTGGGGAAATATTTAAGTAAAATTAGAAACTAGAAATCAGAAATTGGAAATCAGGGCCGAAATTTCCAAAGGAAATTTCGGCAAACCCTGATTACTGATTACTGATTACTGATTACCAATGAAGCTTGTGCTCGACATCGAAACTCAAAATTCTTTCCAAGACGTGGGCTCGCGTTCGGATTTAAGTTTGCTGAAAGTTTCCGTGGTCGTAGCCTACTTTTATCCGGAAGATAAATTTTACACTTTTACCGAGAGTGAAATGGACCAGCTGGAAAATTTAATTTTACAGTCAGAATATATCATCGGTTTTAATACGATTGGTTTTGATCTGCCGGTACTGCAGCAATACATGAAAACAAATTTATTAAATAAAAAACAAATTGATTTAATGGTAGAATTGGAAAACGTTTTAGGGTATAAAGTCGGGCTGCAAGCGGTGGCCAAAGGCACATTGGGGATAGGCAAATTAAGTTCTGGCATGGAAGCTATTAAAATGTGGCAGGAAGGACGATTGGAGGAGCTGAAAAAATATTGCCTGGAAGACGTGCGTCTGACCAAAGAAATTTATGAGCATGGCTTGAAAAACGGCGCAGTAAAATTTAATGCCGGCTGGGAAAATTACGAGGTGCCGGTGGCCTGGTGTTAAGTTTGACAAAATCGGATAAAACATGCTATAATTATGTTATAAATAAATTTTGGATATTAATCCAAATAAAAGGAGATTTTATGAGTTTTTTCAATCGTTTTGAAGCTTTACCTAAGAAAGAAAATAAAAAGGAAAAATCAACAAAAAAGAAATCCAAAATAGGAAGATGGGCGGCGCTAGCGGCGGCAGTGGGAGGAGGGATTGGTCTTTTAAATCATGCCGAAAAGGCCGATAAGATGGCGGCTAAACAGTTTGGCGCGGAAGCCAGAAATCCTAAAAAAACAGAAGTGGTGGCAAAAAAACCAAAAATGAGAGAGGTGTTTAAAGCAGAAATGCCAACGGGAAAAATAGAGACAAAAGAAGATTCATCCGGCAGCGGCAATCCGCCGGAAAAAGAGCCGAGTAAGATGACGGAAGACGAATATTTTGGTCTTTGGGAGAACAGGGTGGCGGAAATGTCCAACGCGGATCTGATAGAAAATTTTGTGGCGCCGAAAATTGGTTTTGAGGATCAAGAATTAATTGAGAAGAATGGCTGGAATTATGATTGGTTTGTAAAATTCGTTTCTGATAAGACTCTGGAAAATTTGCGTGGCAGAGTAAAAACAGACGCTAGTTTGATGATGGAATTAGAAAAATATCTAAACAATCTCTCTACTGAACACGGTCCAAAGGCAAAAAAAATTGAATTATTGAGGAAAATTCTCGCAATGAAAGAGGATGTGGCGAGAGTGGATATGTAAACTGGAAAATAAAGTAAATTAAAAAATCCCTCGTTTTTTGCAGAGGGATTTTTAGTTTATTAAATAGTGATATCCACATCAATCACGACCGTGACTGATGTGGATATAGAAAGAAATAAAATTTTTTTAGGTATATTACGATCGTGATATATGTGAAAAAGATAAGCTTAAAATAATTATTTTTTAGAAGTTTTGGCGAGTTGGAAAAGATTTTTCATTAAGTAAGCGATGGTCAAGGGGCCGACGCCGCCGGGCACGGGAGAAATGAATTTTGATTTTTGAAAGCAGTCGGGGTGGACGTCGCCAAAGGTTTTTTTGCCGATTCTACTTATACCAACGTCGATTACTATAGCGTCTTTTTTTATCATCTCTGGCTTTAAAAAATGTTTCTGGCCGAGGGCGGTAATGATAATTTGATAATCTAATAATCTGATAATCTGATAACTTGACTTCCGTGGCTTCAAAATAATATCTATTTTTTTTAGCTGGAAGTTTTTAGCTAGTAAAAATTTAAGCGGTTTGGCGAATTCGGAACTGTTGCATAAAATTACGGCATTTTTACCAGAAAGTTTTTGTTCGGACATTTTTATTAGATGGAGAATGCTTTGGATGGTTGGCGGAATAATATTATTTGTCATCCCGAGGGAGCGAAGCGACTGATGGGATCTTAAAGATTCCATCGCTTCGCTCGGAATGACGTACGAGAGTTCGTCTACATCTTTGGCCGGACTTATAAATGAAATAATTTTATTAGCATTAAACCTTTTCGGCAAGGGTAGCTGCAGCATGATGCCAGTTACTTTTTTATCGCGGTTTAATTTTTGAATCAAATTAATTATTTTTTTCTCGCTCACGCTGGCTGGCAATAAAAATTTTTGAAATTTCACGCCGATTTCCGCGGCCTTTTTTTCTTTCAAAGAAACATATAATTTTGATGCTGCGTCGTTTCCAACTAAAACAATAGCAAGTGTAATTTTGCTTTTTGTTTTTATGTTTTCATGCTTTAATGTTTTTATGATCCTTTCCGCTTCTGCGCGGCCGTCTAAAATTGGTGTTTGACTATTTTTCATGGGTTTGATAGAGTTGTGTTAATAACAAAGCGAACTTTGAACAAAAAAATAGGGGAGGAAAAAATGGAGTTTTTTAAAAAAATAAAAGCAAGATTTAGGATGTTTTATTTTTCCGTTAATAAGGATTTTTCAAAAGAGAAATATGGTGATGAATTTAAATATCCATTATTTCTTTTTTTGCAGTATCTTGGCGGCTTTTCCCTTCTTGACGAGATATTTAAAAACGTTATTGATCATGCCAAAAGAGGATGGTTTCTGGTTTTGGCTATTGACTTAAAGAGAGACTGGCTAATTTTTTTTATTTCAAGAAGCGCCGATAAACTAAAAGATAACACCTTTTCAATCAAAAGAAACGTAAAAAATTATAAAATCGGTTTGCCCATGATTGCCGATTCTCTTAAATTTTGGGGCGTAAAATCAATCTGTTTTAATTGGAATTATGTTGGTTATTTAAAATTAGACAAGAGAGGAATGAGCGCTAAAAAAGCTTTTTGACTATTTTTCGTGGGTTTGATAGAGTTATGTTAATAACAAAGCGAACTTTAAACAAAAAAATAGGGGAGGAACAATGAAACCTTTTCTTTTAATCGCCGTGCCACTGGTATTGCTGGGATTGTTGGTCTTATGGGCCGGAGTGTCTATGTCGCGCGGTTCCACCAGAGGAACTTAGCGCTGTATTTTTGACAATTTATCTAACAAGAAGGAGAAGTCATGAAGAAGCTGGTGGTGTATATGGTTTTAGATATTTGTAGTATTCAAAACGTGGCCAGAAGAGTTTTTAAAAGTAAGAGTAAAATTAATCCGGCCATGATTGCGTGCGATTGTTTTTATTATAAAAAAATTGAAGGCATTTCAACACGATTCGGAGTGATTAATAGAAAAGGTATTATCAACTCTAATATAATAGAAATATGGGTGGATGCAGATACGGACGTAAAGGTTGAGATTTTAAAAAATCCAAAAAAATATGGTTGGATAGAAATAAAAGAATAAAAACATTTTAGTAATTGTGTTTCTATTTTTACATCATCCCGGTGATCAAACTCATCGGGTTTTTTATTTAATTTTAAATTTTTTTGTCATCTTTTTCACCTCCCGCAGGACAACTGTGGGAGATTTTTTTTCAATTAAAATTTCTTTAATCCATTTGGCGATTTGTTTCATCTCTTTTTCTTTCATGCCACGGGTAGTCAAAGCTGGCGTGCCAAGGCGAATGCCAGAGGGTTTCATGGGCGAGCCGGTTTCAAAGGGTACGGTATTTTTGTTACAGACAATACCGGCCCGATCTAAAAGTTTGGCAGCTTCAGCACCGTTGAGTGGGGCGGCAGGGCGAGACAAATTTTCTACTGCGGAACTCGCTTCGCTCAAACAGTCCTCGGGCGAAAATTTGCCTCGCCCCGCCTTATTGGAGGAAGAAATAGTTTTTCTTAGATCAACTAAAATTAAATGTTTATCCGTGCCACCGGAAACAATATGAAAGCCGTATTTTTTTAATTCAGTCGCTAAAACTTTAGCATTTTTGATTGTTTGCCGCGCGTATTTTTTAAACTGCGCAGTTCCCACTTCTTTTAAACAAACGCCAATGGCGGCAATGACATTATCAGAAGGTCCGCCCATCAATCCTGGAAAAAGCGCGCGGTCAATTTTGTCTTTTAAACTTTGGCGACAGATAATAATCGCGCCTCTGGGTCCGCGCAAAGTTTTTTGGGTAGAAGTCGTAACCACGTCAGCATAAGGAAATGGCGAATTTAGAACCTTGCCCGCAATGAGCCCGGCTTCGTGCGCGATGTCAGCTAAATAATAGGCGCCGACGGCTTTGGCGATTTGCGCCATTTTTTTATAATTGATATCGCGGGCGTAAGCAGTACCGCCCGTGATCAATAATTTTGGTTTTATTTTTTTTGCCAGCGCTGCGATTTTTTGATAATTGAAAATTCCAGTTTTTTTATCCACGCCATAAAAACCGACATTAAAAATTTTGGCGGAAAAAGCAATTGGTTTACCGCTTGGCAGTTTCCAGCCATGGGAGAGATGTCCGCCATGAGTTAAATCCATGGCCAGAATTTTATCACCCGGATTAAGCAGGGCAGTGAGAACGGTGAGATTGGCAATGGAGGCGGAATTGGCTTTGCAATTGACGTGCCAATTTTTTTCTGATAAGCCAAAAACTTTTAGCGCGCGGCTATTGGTCAATTTTTCAATTTCATCCACAAATTCATTGCCCTGATAATATCTTCGGTCGGGCTCACCTTCGCTGTATTTATGCGTCAAAACAGAGCCAAGCGCTTCGCGCACGGCTTTGGAAGTATAGTTTTCCGAAGCAATCATCACTAGTTTTTCTTCTTGCCTTTGTTTTTCTTTCTGGATTAAATTATAAATTTTAGTGTCAGTTTGTTTAAGAGACATATTTTTTAATACTGCTAATAATGCTAATGACGGCGAATAATGCGAATAACATAGTCGCCTATCGGCGAAATGTATAAACCTCCCCAACCCCCTCCTTGGTAAGGAGGGGGGCTTACCATTTGACAAAAATTATGGATTTGCTAAAATGTATTTACAGGTAAATTTTAGCAGAAAAATAGTTACTTCACAAATAAACAGGCAAAAAAATTAAGGAGGAAAAGATGAAATTTCTAGACAGTCTTAGAGCTTTCATAATTTGTATAACCATTTTTTGTTGGGTTGTTGATATTTTTTCAACCCCCAATCTTTCTGGTGAAAATTCGTATGCCATTGTTTTTTTTGGAATGGTCACCTGGGTTGTTTGTACGGGAATTAAGGAAAGTATAAAGTTACAAAAAGATTATCCTAATGGATAAGGAAATATTAAAACGGTTGGAATCAACATCCGACCGTTTTTTTATTTCAGTTTATCCGCCGTCGCTCCTTCAATCTTGCCTTTGGCTCGTTGGGAGCTATGGCGGATAAACTTATTATTCTTGTCTGCGGACAAGCTATAGAGTTTTATAAATCTCAATCGCTTTTTCTAAAAGTTTTTTGTCGTTTTTGTGGGTGATTAAATTGATGGCTTCGTCAAAATCCAGCCAGAGATTTTCAAAATCTTCATGCGCCTCTCTTTTGTTGACTTGATGCTGGCCTTTGAGGCGGAAAAGAAAATAATAAACGATTTTGTCTACTTCCGTACCAACCGGAATAGGATAATTTTCAACTTTGTTGCGATAGTGAAAATAATTTTCGCCCACCGGCGCCACCAGTTCAATTTCATCATAATTTGTTTCTTCCATGACTTCGTGAAAAGCCGCCTGTTCTTTGGTTTCGCCCGGTTCAATTTTGCCTTTAGGCGCCACGATGTTGCCGTGCTGGTGATTGGCGCGCAGCAGTAAAACTTTATTTTTTTCAAAATCAAAAAGAAATCCGCCGGCGGAGATGACGGTTAGGGGTTTTGGAGTTTCTTGTTTTAATGTTTTCATGTTTTGATGCTTTAATATTTCTATTTTATATTTCCGGACTGACCAACGCCAGGGCAATGGCAGCGATGATGGCTAAAATTATACCAAAAAATTGATGATGTTGAAGTTTTTCGCGGTTGAAAATTAGACCTAAGATAGCAGCAAGGACGATATAGCCTTCAGAGAAAGCCGTGGCAATGGCAATGGGCAGGTGAGTGGCACTGAAGGCATAGGCAATCCAGGCGAGGTTGTCAAAAAAAACCGTGGCTAAAATTAATCTTTTTTGATTTTTCCAATCCGTGGCGATTTCTTTGTGGCCAATTTGCGAAAGAATATAAACATAACATATGAAACTTAAACAAAGATTGGTAAACCACATGGTTAAAAGCGGAGTGGTTTGGCGTGCGGCGAGTCCGAAAAGAAAATTTACCGCGCCCATAATAACAGCGGCAAAAATAGCCAGAATTACGCCAATTTCCAGCAATTTATGGCGCGGGCGCAGCAGAAAATTAGAAATTTTTTCACGCCAATTTTTCTTTTGTCCGGGTATTTTCTTTAAGGAAACCAGCGCCACGCCACTAACCAAAAAAATAATGGCGATAAATTCCGGCCAAGAAGGTTTTTCTTGAATTATAAAGAAAGCTAAGAGTAAGGTGGAAAAAACTTCCAAAGTGAAAATCGGTTCAATGACTGAAATCTTACCAACTTTTAGCGCTTGAAATTCCATGAGTCCCGCCGCGAGAATGGCCACAGCCGTGGCTATTAAAAGCCAAAGATCGCCGGAGTTTTCAAAAACAGTCGGGATTTCCTGCCAGACAAAGGGCAAAAGAATAACCGTGCCAAAAGCAGTGATGAAAAACATGGTCATCCAAACGCCAAAACGGCGCGCATCTTTTTGGATTAAAAAATCGCCGGTGCCCCAACAAAACATGGCAATGATGGCAAAAAGTAGACCCATATTATTAATAATTTCCAAATCCCAATTTCCAATTTCCAAAGAGCCGGCTCTGTGAGCCGATTAAAATTTATCACCCTTACTCCCAGTAGGAATCGGACCTACATATCCAGCTTAGAAGGCTGGTGTTCTATCCATTGAACTATGGGAGCACGGGTGATAAATTTTAACAGCGGCCGAAATCCCGAAAAGGGGATTTCGGCCGCTGAACAGTTATCTCCTCCTTAAGAAGGAGGAGAATAAGAGGAGGTAAATTCGCCGACCTGCCTCGCCAGGCAAGGCGGGTAGGCGCATCTGATAACGAGATCCTTCACTTCGTTCAGGATGACACTACAAAAAGTTAAAACTTAACCTGCACCGCTTCTTTTTCTTCGGCGCCTGCTACTTCAAAGAAATCATACTTGTTGAATTTCAGCATACCGGCAATGACATTGTTGGGGAAGAGTTCAATCTTGGTGTTGAAGTCGCGCACATTGCCGTTGTAATAGCGGCGGGAGGCTTCAATTTTGTTTTCGGTGTCAGTCAAATCACTTTGCAGTTGCATAAAATTCTGGTTGGCTTTCAAATCCGGATAATTTTCCGCCACGGCAAAAAGCGATTTCAAAGCGCCGGCCAAATTGTTTTCGGCCACGGCCAGTTCGGCTGGGCCTTTGGCGCCCATGGCGATGGAGCGCATTTCCGCAACTTTTTCAAAAACACCGCTTTCGTGGGTCGCGTAGCCCTTGACTGTTTCCACCAAATTGGGGATGAGGTCATGGCGGCGTTTGAGCTGGACGTCAATGTCAGACCAGGCCTCTTTGGTTTTGTTGTTAAGGCGCACCAGGCCGTTATAGACGGCAATAATCCAGAGCACCAAAACCACCACCACCGCGAGGATAATTGTTAAAAGAGTAGACATAGTTTTCTTTCTTAACCGGTCAATTTTTGAGATATTTTAAGGCCGGTTATTAATTTTTATAAGTTTAGTTTAGCAGAAGAACGTAAAAAAAGCAACTACAAAATAAAAATAAGGAATAGGGATTAAGGATTAGGGAATAAGAAAACTTTGCGCTTGACAAAATTTCTAAGATAATATAGAATGGAATCATCACCAAACCGGTGATTTCCGCCTAAAAAACAGGTGGAAAACATTCACATCCTTATTTAAGGAGGTTGCCATATGGCGGGAAAAATCCTGTCGCCGGCGACGCAAGCGGGACCCACACCGGAACGGTGGGAAGCAAAAGAGGGAAAAACAAACGAAATCCTGCGCCAAGTATGGCTAGGGCTTGGCGATTGGAAAAATCGTTTTCGACAGGAACCAGCAAAGGTTCTGAAGGAAATGCAAACAATGATTGACTTTTTGTCTTTGGGAGTTTTTTCTCAAGAAAATTTAATTGTTTTAGATGAATTGAAATATACTCTGGCGCTTAAGCAAAAAATGGAGTGTATACTTTTTACCCAATTAAGTTTGGATCAATCAATAACAGTCGACCCATTACCGCCCGAGTTTACCAGAGTAAATCTGGAGCGTTGGGCCAAAATTAATTTTCGGCCGGTGTTTCTGCCCAAGATTAAAATTGATCGCAATTTTCAGGCGAAAACAGGGAGATATATAAGGCCGGAAAACGAATTTTATGCCAGGATTGAACAGGGCGAGGTTGACAAAAGCGCTTTGGAACTTCCGGGTTGCTGGTGTCTGGCCGATTTCTCCACTGGCGTGGATTACACCAACGGCACCCAGGTTTTTCCAAACGATCCACTCGCCGAAACCATCGCGCGACTTCGTCAGGAAAAGAAAATTGGAGAATACTCCAACACCCCTCCGGGCTCTCGTTTTTCCATTACACCTCGTGACGAATGGGAAAAAGTTGTCTGTCCAGCTTGGCGTGAAGCACTCGGTGGCATCGGAGCCAATCGCATTTGCCGTCCTGAATCGTGCGTTGAACACAATTTTATCGGCAACGTGTTTGACAGCAAGAACCGCGGCCAGTTCAATGTCTGGCAGTGGTTCAGCGATAAGTACGGCAAAGACGGCTCTGCCCGTCTCTTCGGCGGCACTCGCGACGTTGGCGGACTGGCCTTTGTCAACTACTGCGTTGCCGGCCATCGCGACGACTTCGCGGTCGCGCGTCCGATAGTGATTTTTAACTGATTTTATCTCGTAAATAGACAGCGCCCTTGGACACTTTGTCCAAGGGTTTTTTATTTGCTTTTTAAAATATGGTATAATAATGATATCAATAAGTGTTGTGTATAAGTATTTTTATCTAAACTATGTCACTATTTGGCGGCGATAATAAATTGTCCTATTTAGGCGTTGATTTGGGCAATGCCGGCATTAAAATTGTGGAATTGCGCAACGAAAACGGGCGGCCGCACCTTGTGACTTACGGTCTGGCCGACATGTCAATTGACGCGGCTGGAAGGAGCGCGGAACAAACAGAAGAAGAAATTGTGGAATTGGTGCGCCAGATTTGCGTCAAAGCCGGAACTATTTCCAAAAAAGCCATTTCTTCTCTGCCCAGTTTTTCGGTTTTTTCTTCTGTTATTACTTTGCCAGAAATGAAAGAAAAAGAATTGGATAAAGCCATTGTTTGGGAGGCAAAAAAATTTTTACCCATGAATGTGGAGGAAATGAATTTGGACTGGAAAATTATCGACAAATATGAAGGCGTGCGGCCGGTTAATAGAATGGCAATGGATTCTTCGAAAACTTTTGATAATGAAACAGTAGCGGCGGCCGAAAACAGTACTGGCGAGAAAAAGGAGAAAGAAGGAGAAGAAAAAACAGAAGCGCCAAAGGTGGTGGCAACCCCAATCACCGCCAGCAGTAAAAGTTATTTAAAAATTTTGGTAACCGCGGCACCGAAGAAAAACGTAGCGCGCTATATTGGCATTTTTAAACGCGTGGGTTTGGAACTTTTGGGTTTAGAAACGGAAAGTTTTGCCCTGGAACGGGCACTGGTTGGTTTTGAAGAAGCACCGGTAATGATTGTGGACATCGGCGCCATTACCTCGGATTTGATTATTGTGGAAAAGGGCATTCCGGTTTTGAGCCGCAGCGTGGACGCGGGCGGGGCGACCATCACGCAAACCATCAGACAGGGATTGAACGTGGATTTAAAACGCGCGGAACAATTTAAACGCGATATAGGCTTTAAGACCGGCAGCAGCCAAGGCATTCCTAAAGTAATTGAAAATTCCATTGAACCGATTATTAATGAAATCAAATATTGTTTTGATTTATATTTGTCGCAGGAAGAAAAAGGCAAGCGCATTGAAAAAATAGTTTTGACCGGCGGCTCGGCTTTTTTGCCGAATTTGCCGGAATTTTTGGAAAAACTTTTAAATATCAAAGTGATTATCGGTGACCCCTGGGCCAGAATCGTTTACCCCATGGAATTGAAACCGGTCTTGGATGAACTCGCGCCGCGCATGGCAGTGGCGGTGGGGTTGGCGATGAGGGAGATTGAGTAAAAATAAAAATTTAAAAATCAAAAATCAAAATTATGGTATCCCGCTTCGCGGGATGAAGATACTTATGTGCCGCCGGTTGGCGGCACACCAAAATTTTACATTTTGATATTTGCATTTTACATTTTAGCGAAGCGTCTATGTCCGATGTCAATTTTCTTCCAGTGGAACAGCAAGCCAAAGAAGCACTGGAGACAAAACAAAATATTTTGGCCAAAGAACGGGCGGAGATTAAACTTTCCACCCCGCAGCCATTAAAGCCGGCCAAGACCAATTTGCCGTTGGGACAAAAAAAGCCCGGTGTTTTTGGGGCGCTAAAAAATATTTTTACTAAAAAAAATAAGCCCGTGTCGCCAATTCCACCTAAACCCTTCGCGCCTTACAGCGCCAATAATCAGATGGAAGAAAAAAGGGTTAATATCTTAGTGAATAATAATCAGACTAAAAACAGTGCGGCTGAGCCGGCCGAGGCGGTTAAGACGGCCACGGCGCCACTGTCGAGCGGTTTAATCGCTCCCATTAACGCGGCGGCCTGGTCACAGGGAATAAAACCAGCTTCTCTGCCGACACCAAACACCGAGAAGGAACCCAAAGAAGTGGAGGTGGTTGATCTGGGTGAGAAAAAAACAGAACAAAAAAAAGATGAAGGAATAAAAAATAAAATAGGAGAAAAGAATTTTTCTTTTTCAACGGGAAAAGCGCGCCAGGAAATTGAAATAAATTTAATGACCGGGGAAGAACAGGTCAAAATTATGGAGCCGCGCACCAAGCTGTTGCTTTTTGCGGCGGTGACGGTTGGTTTAATTTTAATTTTTGGCGGTTTGTTTTTTGTCATAGACTGGAAAGTGAAAAAAACCATGAGCGAGAAGTTGGCTTTAGAAAACAACATTAGCGAGTTGCGCAATAAAATTAGAGAAGCCAATACCAACAATAAGGCGGTGGCGGAACTGCAACCGCAATTACTTCAGCTGCAAAAAAATCTTGATAATCATGTTTTGGCAACAAAACTTTTTGCCTATTTGGAGAGTAATACCGTGATGGGCGTTTATTATACCAAGATGGAGGTTGATCTGGTGGGCGGCAAAGTTGTTTTAGTGGGAGTGGCCCTGGACTACGCGCAGGCAGCGCAACAACTTTTAGTTTTTAATAAGGACAAAGAAAATATCAAAATCGTGGAGATTTCTGAAATTACGAAAAGGGAAGATAAAATTACTGAGGAACAGAAAAAACGCGGGCAGAAACCAAGAGAGTTGGTGGGGTTTGGTTTGAGCCTGACTTTGGCGGATGGATTTTTTAAATAAATGAAGAGAAAAGAGAGAACAGAGAAGGGTGAAGAGTAAATAGTTAATTAATTCACTAATCTCTAAATATAAAATGCTAACATCACAAGGATTACCAAATAAAAAAGAAACAATACCTACCGGTAAAAGACGGAGCTCTCTTTTGTCGGCTAATTTGTCGCGTCAAACATTTCTAATGTTGATGGGGGTGGAAGTGGCGGTGGTGGCCTTGATTGGTTATTTCTTTTTTATCAGAGGAGTTAATGAAGAATTGATTATCGTCCGGGCCGATTTGGCGGGACGTCAAGAAGAATTTAAACAATTAACAGACAAATTTAATAATTTTTCCATAATCAATAAATTATATAATTCTTTGGATCCAGAAGTTTTGGAAAAGGTGGAACAGGTTTTGCCGACACAGCCGGATTTGCCGGATCTAATGGTTAATTTGGATACCCTGGTAAAGAATAACGGTTTTTCTTTAGGCGGAGTTGAATTTCAAATTGTTAACGAAAAAGGACAAGAAGTGTTGCGCGCCAAAACTACCGCCGCCGCGCCCCCAAGCAATGAAGAGGTGGCGGCAGCTGAGGGGCCAACGACAACCAAGGAATTAAAAATCATAAACACTGTTTTGGATATTAAGGGCAGCAGTTATGGCGGACTTAAAAATTTAATTATTCAATTGGAAAATAATTTACGACTGATGGACGTGCAAAAATTTGGTTTTGCCGGGGACAGCACCAGCCTGAAGATAGAACTGAAAACCTATTATTATTAAAAAATATGCCCGAAAGCATCAAGACAAAAAAAATAGTACAATTGGTTTTAGCCGTAATAATGTTATTGGTGAGTGGTTTTATTATCTATAAAAATTTTACTAATGATAAAGCGGCCAAGGTGTTACTTGGCAATTTACCGGTTGATCGCCAAAACGTAAAGACTTTTGAAAAAGCGATTAAGGTTTTGGAAGATGTTAAATTTGTAAATTTGATTAAATTTGGCAATTGGCCGGTGGCAGAAGGAGAGAAAGGCAGAGCCAATCCGTTCATTAAATTGTAAAATTTAAAAATCAAAAATCAAAATTATGGTATCCCGCTTCGCGGGATGAAGATACTTATGTGCCGCCGGTTGGCGGCACACCAAAATTTTGCAGTTTGATATTTGCATTTTACATTTTGTTCCATGCCCAAAACCACAGACTTAATTAAACAGCTGGTGACCGCGGACATAGTGCCAGTGGCGCGAGCCGATGAACTTAAAAAACTTCCTTATGCCGAGGATGTTTTTAATGTGCTGCGCGAAGACAAAACAGTGGACCAGGAGAAATTAACAGAGCAGATGGCCGGTTATTATCATTTAAAATATGCCGATTTGGGTCCGGTCCAGGTAGATAAAGAAGTAATAAATTTATTGCCGGAAGATTTGGCGCAAAATTATCAGATGGTTGTTTTTGGCAAAGAAAGCCAGGTTTGGAAAGTTGGTCTGGTTAATCCGCGCGACCTTAAAGGTCAGGAAGCGGTTGATTTTTTAGCGCGGCAGCTTGGTTTCCAGATTGATTATTATCTGATTTCCCCGACTTCTTTTCGCCAGGTGATTAAACAATATTCGGTTTTGAAAACAGAAATTAAAAAAGCTCTGGATTTGGCCGAAGAAAAAATGACCAAAAGCAGTAAGAAAGAGCAGGAAATGTCAGAAGATGAAAAAACAGAAGAAGTAATTAAATCGGCGCCGATTTCCCAAATTGTCTCAGTCATCATTCGCCATGGCGTGGAGGGCAAGGCCTCAGATATTCATATTGAGCCGTTTGTGGACAAGTCGCGCGTGCGTTACCGAATTGACGGGGCACTGCATACTTCTTTGGTTTTACCCAAAGCAGTCCACGCCGCCATTATTTCACGCATTAAAGTCATGGCGAATTTAAAAATCGATGAAACACGCATACCGCAAGATGGCCGCATTCGTCTGAAGGTGAACAATAATGACGTGGATTTTCGTATTTCCACCCTACCTCTTTATGACCAGGAAAAAGTCGTGATGCGTATTTTGGACACCTCTTCCACTAATTTCACTTTGGAAAAACTTGGTTTTGATGGCAAGAATTTGGAAATTATCAGCAATAATATTGACAAACCGCATGGCATGTTTTTGGTCACCGGCCCAACCGGTTCGGGTAAATCCACAACCTTGTACGCGGTCTTAAATATTTTAAATCAGGAAGATGTTAATATCATTACTTTGGAAGACCCGGTGGAATATTATTTGAAAGGAGTTAATCAGTCGCAAATTAATCCGGACGTGGGTTTGACTTTTGCCGCCGGATTGCGTTCCATTTTGCGCCAAGACCCGGATGTGATTATGGTGGGTGAAATTCGCGATAATGAAACGGCGGAGCTGGCCATTCACGCAGCTTTAACCGGCCATATTGTGTTGTCCACCTTGCACACCAATGATTCTTTTGGCGCCATTCCACGGTTAATTGATATGCATGTGGAACCGTTTCTTTTGGTTTCCACCGTGAACGTGATTATTGCCCAGCGCCTGGTCCGCAAGAATTGCGAGAAATGCAAAGAAGAATATCAAATTCCGGCTAATTTAGTTGATTTTGTTTGGGAAGAGTTTTCCAAAATACCAAAAGAATATATTGTGCCGGAATTGGAACACATCAAAACAAAAAAAGACATGAAATTTTATCATGGCAAGGGCTGTCCGGTCTGCGCCAGTTCGGGTTATGCCGGACGCTTGGCCATTGCCGAAGTTTTAGACATGGTGGATAAATTGAAACAGATGATTTCTTCCGGCGAATCATTGGAAAAAGTGCGCCAAGAAGTGGTGGCACGCAATTTGTGCACCTTGCAGCAGGATGGGGTTTTGAAGGCGCTGCGAGGACAAACTACTGTCGAGGAAATTATGAGAGCGACGAAGGAGTAAAAATAAAAAATAAAATATAAAAAACCAAAAATATAGTATCCGCAATTTGCCAGAGGCAAATTGCGGATAAGTATATATTCATCCCGCGGAGCGGGATACCAAATTTTTAATCTTTTATTTTTAATCTTTTATTTTAGCAAAGCGCATATGCCTGATAAAAAAATAACTAAACCAAAAGAAAAAACACCTGTTGAAAAAAAAACCATCTTAATTATAGAAGATGATAATTTCTTATCAAACATGTATCGGACAAAACTGGAGCTGGAAGGTTATGTTGCTTTGACGGCGACCAATGGTGAGATTGGCCTGAAGACGGCAAAAGAAAAAAGACCCAACTTAATTTTATTGGATATTATCATACCCAAAATGAACGGTTTTGAAGTTTTAGAAGGAATTAAGAGTGATAAAAATTTAAAAAATATTCCAGTGATTATGCTGACTAATTTGGGACAAAAAGATGATATTAAAAAGAGTTTCAAATTAGGCGCTGATGAATATTTAATTAAGGCACATTTTTTGCCATCGGAGGTGGTGGAGAAGGTAAAGAAGTTTTTAAAGTAATATAATCTAGCCTGTCCCGAGCGAAGCCGATAGCAATCGGCTGAGCCGAGGGACCCCCGGCGAACATTGGCAGGCAATATAAACATTGTCCAATCCATTTTCTATCGGGATCCTTCGACTCGTCCCCCGATAGCGCTTCGCTTATCGGGGTCCTCGCTTAGGATTAACAAAAAAATATGTCCGTATCCCAAGATTTAGAATTCAAAAACATTTTAATCAAAGCGGCGCAAAGCGGGGCGTCGGATTTGCATTTTGTACCGGGCAATCCGGTCAAAGCCAGAATTGACGGGGCATTGGTGGATTGGCCGGAATCGGTCGTGAACGCGGAGATGATAGAAAAAAACATATTTAGCAATTTAAATCCGGCACAACAGACGGAATTTGCCCGGAATAAAGCCATTGTTTTTTCGGCTAACTTTGCCGAAGATTTGCGTTTCCGCTGCCAATTGTTTTGGGAAGAAGGCAAGATGGCGGCCGCTTTGCGTTATATTCCAGTTAATATTAAAACAGTGGCGGAACTGAGCTTACCACAGATTATTTCCCTGCTGGCGCGCGTGGAGCGAGGATTAATTATCGTCAGTGGCACCTCGGGAGCGGGCAAGACCACCACCATCGCGGCCATGATAGAAGAAGTTAATCGCGAATTAAACAAATCTATTATTTTTTTAAAAAAACCAATTGAATATATTTTTACGCCCAAGAAAAGTTTGATAGAACAACGGGAAATTTTAGTGGACACGCCGACTTTTGCCCAAAGCAGCGAAGATTTATTGGACATAGATGTGGACACGGTAGTGGTTGATCAAGTGCCGGATAAGTATACCGCCAGTAATGTTTTGGAGTTGGCGGAAAAGTGCTTAGTTGTTTTGGAAATGAGTTCGCAGGATGTGCTGGATACCATCGCTGATTTTTTAAGTAAATTTGAATTAACTAACAAGCAGGAAAAACGTCAGATATTGTCCCGAAACCTGGTGGCGATCATTAACCAAATACTAGTGGCACGCCAAGGCGGCGGCCTAATTCCGGTGGTTGAAATTTTATTAAATAACAACGCGGTGGCCTCCGCCATTGCCGATGACCGGATGGCGCGCATACCCGATACGATCGTAATGTCTGGTTATGAAGGAATGATTTCGCGTGAGAGAGCTTTGGCGGAGTTGGTAAAGAATGGAGTGGTGTTGATTGATGAAGCTTTAAAATACGTCAGCAATAAAGAAGGATTTAAGGAAATGATATTAAAGTAAAATATAACTTAGCTTGTCCCGAGCGAAGCCGATAGCAATCGGCTGAGCCGAGGGACCCCCGGCGAACACGGGCAGACAATATAAATATTGTCCAATCCATTTTCTATCGGGATCCTTCGACTCGTCCCCCGCAAAATGCGGGGTCCTCGCTCAGGATTAACTTAAAAAATGCCTTTTTTTGAATACCAAGCAAAAAATTCTGATGGCGCAACCGTCAAAGGAATTATTGAAGCGGCGTCGGAGGTGACGGCGATGGAAATTTTGGCGGAAAAAAATATGTTGCCGCTGTCTTTGAAATTGAAAAAAGAACGCGGCGATTTTTTTGCCAAATTAAGTTTTTTAAATAAAGTCAGCCCCAAAGATTTGGTGCTTTTTTCGCGCCAGTTGTCGGTCATGAAAAGTGCCAACTTGCCTTTGGTGCAATCACTTAGAATTTTGGAGAAACAAACTGTTAATCCCAAATTAAAAACAGCCGTGGCTGAAATCGCGGATGAGGTGGACGGCGGCGCCAGATTGTCGCAAGCCATGGCCAATTTTCCCCATATTTTTTCTAATTTTTTTATTTCCGTCATTAAATCCGGCGAAACCTCGGGCCGATTGGATGAAGTTTTGAATTATTTGGCCGACCAACAAGAAAAAGATTATGATTTGATGAGTAAAATTAAAGGCGCGATGATTTATCCGGCTTTTATTGTGGGTGGTTTAGTGGTGGTGGGGATTGTGATGATGGTTTTTGTGGTGCCCAAACTCACGGATATTTTGAAAGAAACCGGCGGAACGCTGCCCTTAACTACCAAGATGCTCATCGGCACTTCGTCGTTTTTATCTCATTTTTGGTATGTCTTAATTATCGCGCTCATCGGTTTAATTTTTGGCTTGCGTTTTTATACCAAAACCAAACAGGGCAGCTTATTTTTTGATGTTTTGAAAATTCGTTTGCCGATTTTTGGCAAACTTTTTCAGAGAATTTATTTGGTTCGTTTTACCAGGAGCATGTCCACTCTACTCGCGGGCGGAGTAACTTTGGTAGAAGCATTGAAAGTGACTGGAGAAATTGTGGGTAATGCCGTTTACCGAGATTTGGTAGAACGGACAGTGAAAGAAGTAGAAGATGGCAATCCGGTTTCTTCAGTTTTTGTCCAAAGCAAGGAGGTGCCGGTAATGATTTCACACATGATGAGTATTGGGGAGCAAACCGGGCACCTGGACAGTGTTTTGGATCGTTTGACTAATTTTTACGCGCGCGAGATTGATAATTTAGTGACCAACCTGGTGAGTTTAATTGAACCTTTAATCATGGTAGTTTTGGGTGTGGCCGTGGGAGTGATGGTGGCGGCGATTATCATGCCGATGTATAACATGGCTTCCAGTTTTTAATCATGGTATAATATACTTATCTGTGGATAAACAAATTAGGTCGATGTTTGTCCATAAAATAATTTTAAGGTCTAGACTTTAAAACTTAGAGCATAAAAGCATAGAGCATAAAAGCATGTTAGCATTTAGATATACGAATGTTAAAATGTTAAAATGCTAATATGCTAACATGCTAAAATGAAAAATATGAGAAAAAATAAGGGTTTTACATTAATTGAACTTTTGGTGGTTATTGCCATCATTGGTTTACTGTCAACCTTGGCCGTGGTGGCTTTAAACAACGCCCGTGCCAAATCACGCGACGCCAAACGCGTGTCCGATATTAAACAAATTCAGACGGCACTAGAATTATATTATCAAGATAATAATGGTTACCCCAGTGCTGGTGCTATGCCGACCTCCATTGCTACTGGTGGCAATACTTATATGGGTGTTGTGCCGACTAATCCGACACCAAATGGCATAACCTATACTTACGCTTGTGTTGGTGCTGCTCCTTGTGCCGGTTCTTACACCATCACCTTTAATTTGGAATCAGGAACAGGTAGTTTGGTTTCTGGTAATCACACCGCTACTCCAAATGGGATGCAATAATTCTGTTTAGATTTTAAAACCCCTTCTTAAAAGAGGGGTTTTTAGTTTGTTTTTTTTATCCGCCTTCGCCCCATCAACCTCAGAAACCATCCAGCCCAATTGGACTACCTGCCTCGCCGGCTCGCCTCGCTGCGAAGCGGGCAAGGCGGGCGGCGGATAAATTTTGATAGTACTTTTAACTTGTTTTTGACGCCTAAGATTGATATAATTAAAACGAGTTTGTAAAGGATAAGGCCTTTTATGAAGAAATTATTACATAAAAATTATTTCTGGTTTTTATTGGTTTTTTCCATCATTATGGTGGTTTATTTGTTCACGCTTTGTCCTGACATTTATTTGGAAGATTCGGCGGAATTTGTGACGGTAGCGGCCACTTTGGGCATCGCCCATCCGTCCGGGTATCCCTTATATGTCTTGCTCGGAAAATTATTTACTTTTATTCCTTTTGGTTCTATCGCCTGGCGCGTCAACTTAATGAGCGCTTTTTTTGGCGCCCTGACTGGCGCGTTTTTGTTTTTGATAATTCAGAAAATATTTAGGCAAAGAGGGCGAAATAAGGAGCCGGAAAAGGCGAAGGGTCCCCTGATTACTTTATTACTTTATTATCTATTACCATTTAGTTCTGCACTCGTTTTTGCCTTCACCCAAATTTTTTGGTCACAGTCGGTGGTAGCGGAAGTTTATACTTTGAACACTTTTTTTGTAGTAATGATTGTCTGGCTGCTTTTGGTTTGGGCTGAGAAGATACAAGAATATAAAAAAATAAAAAAACAAGAAAAGAGGGAGACAGAAACACAGCGGATGAAAAATAGGGCTGATAAAATTTTATTACTGATTATTTTTTTATATAGCTTGTCTTTGACCAACCATGAAATGATGCTGCTACTCGCACCGGTGTTTTTGGTTTTTGTAATGTGGCATGATTGGAAAATAATTAAAAATTATAAATTTATTTTTGCAGCGGCTTTTTTATTGATTGTGGGGATTTCGTTATATTTATATTTGCCCATCCGCGCCTCGCAAAACCCGGCGTTTAATTGGGGTAATCCGCAGAGCTGGGAAAGTTT
>JAQTPI010000013.1:0-7416 GCA_028748975.1 Patescibacteria group bacterium
TCGGGACTCCTCAGGATTATACAAAAAATATGCCAACTGAACTCTCTCTCGCCATCCAACAGATTTGCGAGGAAAAAAATTTAACTTTGGAATCGGTCAAAGAAACCATTGAAGCGGCCATTGCTTCAGCTTACCGCAAGGACTTTGGCAACAAACTCCAAAATTTGAAAGTCGATTTTGACGTGGAAACCGGCGCTTTTGACGTTTTTGATATCAAAGAAGTGGTGGAAGACGAATTGAAAGAAGAATATGAAAAGATGAAAGCGGAAATGGAAGCATTGCGCGAGGCGGGTGAAGAAATTCCAGTGATGAAAGAAAGAGAAGAAATTAAAGAAGGCGAAGAAGAAGAAAAAAGATTCAATCCCAAAAACATGATTTCTTTGTCTGACGCCAAATTGGAAAAAGAAGACGCCAAAATCGGCGAGCAGATTATCAAGAAACTGGCAGTGCCAGCGGATTTTGGGCGCATGGCGGCGCAGACAGCCAAGCAAGTGATTGTCCAAAAATTGCGCGAAGCGGAACGTAACACCATCTTTAATGAATATAAAGACAAGCAAGGTGAATTAATCATGGGCACCATTCAAAGACGCGAAGGCCGAGTGGTTTTGGTTGATCTCGGCACTACGACCGGCGTGATGCCGCCGATGGATCAGGTGGAAAAAGAAAATTATCGTTCGGGCCAGCGGTTGAAGTTTTATTTGCGGGCGGTGGAAGAAGGCCAGCGCGGCCCGGAAATTATTGTTTCCCGCGCGACGCCGGAAATGCTGCGCAAACTTTTCAAACTGGAAGTGCCGGAAATCAATTCCGGCGCGGTGCAAATCAAGGCGGTGGCGCGCGAGGCGGGCAACCGCAGTAAAATCGCGGTTTGGGCCAAAGACGATAGCGTGGACCCGATTGGCGCCTGCGTGGGCCAGCGCGGCACCAGAATTCAAACCGTGATTAATGAATTGGGCGGGGAAAAAATTGATGTGATTGAATGGGACGAGGATGTTAAAAAATTTATTGAAAAAGCCCTGTCACCGGCTAAGGTTTTGGCCGTGGAATTGGATGAAGAACACAAGGTAGCCAAGGCGCAGGTGAACGAAGACCAATATTCGCTCGCCATTGGCAAAGCCGGACAAAACGTGCGCTTGGCCGCCAAACTGACTGGCTGGAAAATTGATATTGTGATGGCGGGCGGCGGCGGTACGCCAGAAGAAGTGGTGGAAGCAGTGGCAGAGGAAACCGGGGAAACGAATGAAGCGGTCGCAGAGATTAGTGAAGAGAGAAAAGAGAAGAGTGGCGAAGTGACGGAAATAAAAAGCGAAGAGAAGGTAGAAGAAAAAGAAAAGAAAAAGAAAAAGAAAGAAGAAAAAAGCGGGGAGCCGAAAGCGGAGGCTGAAAAGCCGACAGACACACCAGTAGAAATACCGGTGGCAGTTGCGGAAACTCCAGCAGAAGCAGTAACCGAAGAAATCCCAGCTGAAATTCCGGCGGAAGAAGCAGTAGAAGAAATTAAGGAATAGGGGTTAGGGAATAGGTAATAAAAATTAAATCATAAATAAGCGCCTTGACAAATTTTTGTCAAGGCGCTTTAGTTTTGGTAAAATTAGATTAAATAAAAATCAATTCTTTTGACAAAAAAGACAAGGAGGTGGGCCAAAGTAGAAACAATCGTTCAACAACAGATAATTAAGGAAATAAAGCCGAATATTTTAGCGGTGTTTGATGCTCATTTTCCAAGAAGAATGAATTTGAAACCCCAAGAGCTGCCTGGGGTGAGGGATTTTTTTTATGTCCAAGGAAGTAATCTTGGTAGATATAAAGATCCATCACTTTTAAGAAATATTTGGGATATGTTTCAGGGTGAAGGTGGTTATATATTTTTTATAACTAAAGACAAACTTTTCGTCGAATCAAGCCAAGTAGATGAAGTGCCGCATTATGGTCGAATTCAAATTATTGGTCTTTTGGACAAAATTTGGAAGCAATATTTTATAGGCACGTATTTTTATGATTTGGGACATGCTCCTTTGCCAAAACTTAGAGGCGCTGTTATTCATCTTTGGCCTCATTTGTTAAAACATTATCCACTAGCCTGACGCCTCATCGCGCTGGGCTTTTTTTTAGACAAAAAAGCGTTTAGAGTGGTATAATTGAAGTGACATTTCTCGTTCTTTTTTTAGAAAAAAGAACTAAAAAAGCGCCGCTGTAAAAAAGTAGTTTTATGCCACTTTCTTTGGACAAAGATCTTTCCTGCCACCTTTTTAGAAAAGGTGGCGCCAAAAGCGCCGCTGGTAAAAAAGTTTTGATAAATTCGGACTCCTCGGCGCTAAGCTTGTTAACTCCTCGTTCCGCCTCGCCGCGCTCGGCTCGGCGGAACTTCGTCAGACAGAAGCAAGCTTTTCTCCGCCCCGGGCGGAGAACCGCGCCTCCTCGTCTCGAATTTATACCAAAACTTTTTTAAGGCGGCAGTCGCAAGTAGTATCACCCACTCAATACTCCGCTAAGCTCGCACTACGAAATCACACGATTTATCTATTTGTTTTAATGTTTTAATGCTCTAATGCTTTTATGAAATTCGGCACCCACATTTCATCTGCCGGCGGCGTGCAAAACGCGCCGAAAAATGCCGCGCTGGCCCGCTGCGAGGTTTTTCAGTTTTTTTCGCGCTCCCCGCAAGGTGGCAAAGCGCCGGTTTTAAGCCAGAAAATTATTAAAGAATTCAAAACGAACTGTAAAAAATTCAAGCAGGCGGAAAATTATATTCACGCGCCGTATTACATCAATTTGGCTTCGGCAAAAAATAATGTCTATTATGGTTCCGTTTCCGTATTACGCGAAGAATTAGAACGTGGGAGTTTGCTTGATGTTAAATATATGATGACGCATTTGGGCAGCGCGCGGGAGCTTGGTAAAAAAGAAGCCTTAAAAAAAGTGGCGGAAGGAATTAAAAAGATTTTGGAAAATTATCACGGTTCCACGGAATTTTTAATTGAAATGTCGGCGGGGGCTGGAGAAATTATGGGTGATACTTTAGAAGAAGTGGCGGAAATAATAAAGAAATCAGAAATCAGAAATCAGAAATCAGGACAGGGAAATAAAAAACCAGAAATTGGAGTTTGCATTGATACCGCGCATGCGTTTGCTTCGGGTTATGATTTGCGCGATAAAAAAGCAGTTAAAAAATTTTTAGACGATTTTGACAAAAAAATTGGACTGAAAAAATTAAAATTAATTCACGCCAATGATTCGGTCTATGAATTGGGTTCGCGCAAAGACCGCCACGCGCACCTTGGTGAAGGCAAAATCGGCCTCGCCGGTTTTGAAGTTTTGGTCAAAGAACCGCGTTTGAAAAAAGTTAATTTGATTTTGGAAACGCCGACGGAGGAGGGGGCACTAAATGATATTAAGTTTTTAAAAAAATGGAGAGGAAAATAAAAAAGCCCCGTAGAATAAATCTTGCGGGGGGTATTGTGATGATATTCGATTAATTGTTTTTTGCCGTGTTCGTGGATACCGATTTTTCATCCAGTAGACGGAAGCCAGCGGCAAGTAATTCATCTTTTAAAAAACGTTTTCCATACTTCGGAAAGTCCCAGGTAGTGACAAAGTTTCCCGAAGTTCTGTCTAAATGAAACCAAATAACTGGTTTGTCATAGACACCCTCGAAATAATCGTCATCTCCTCCTATGTTACCAAATGTAGGAGCCTCGCTTGTGTGGTAAGGAATACATGCTACCCCTATCACAGTAGCTTTGTTTCCTCTACCGTCAACAATTCGCTGGCCATTGTAGAAACCAAATGGATCGCAGGCAGCCCTGCTGGTATCTACAACGATCGGACCACCGTCAAGTGTTTCCCAGTTGGTTTTTTGATACGAGGCGGCTGTTAGGATATACTCGGTGGTGTTTTCCGGGGGACCTAGCACTAACAATGCGGCAAATGCCACCGCCGCGAGGATCATCACCGCGATATAGGTGCCAATTAAAAAGTTCTTCATTTTAAAACCTCCTTCTTTAAGTGAAAAACGAATTGTTTGGGGAATTTTATATCACTTTCATTATAGCATGCTTAAAAATTTCTGTCAAGCGACGATGAATTTGTGTAAATTTGTGTTCGTATTTGTGTAGATTTGTGTGAAAAATATTATTAAACTACGAGATCCCTCGGCTCCTAACTTCTCCATGAGGCCGCTCGGGATAAACTGCCATTATGAAAATTGCAATTATTTCCGACATACATGATAATTTGACCAATTTGGAGAAGTTTTTGGATTGGGCAAAAAATAATCAAATTGATGAAATTTTTGTTTGCGGAGATTTGTGCGCGCCAGCCACTTTGGTAAAAGTTTTAGCGCCGGGCTTTGCCGGAAAAATAAGAATTGTTTTTGGCAATGTTTGCGACCGTGATTTGGAAAAAGAAAAAGCTGACGAATTAAAAAACATTGTTCACTACGGCGACCTAGCAGAATTTAATATTGGAGATATAAAAGTAGCCATGATACACTTTCCAGCTAAAGCAAAAGAATTGGCGGAGAGCGGAAAATATGATATGGTTTTTTATGGGCATACTCATCGACCCTGGATTGAACAGGTGGAGAAGACGGTTTTGGCCAACCCCGGAACTTTGGCCGGGATGTTTTATGAAGCGACTTTCGCGGCGTGGGACACTAATAACAATAAATTAGAATTAAAAAGACTTTACTAATTAATAATTAAGCTACGAATTTACGAATAAAACGAATGTATGAATTCGCCGTTATCCCCTCTTTTCGAAGGAGGGGTGCGAGCGAGAGCGAGCGGGGTGGTTGTGGTAATTTTTTTTACAACCCCTCCGTCCCGTTGCTACGGGACACCTCCCCTTCGAAAGGGGAGGATAACCTGTGTGCTATTCGTATATTCGTCCCGAGTACTCGGGATTCGTAAATTCGTAGATTTTAACATTATTTAACACTTAAAACTTAAAAATTACATAAAATTATGTCATACGCAAAAGAAAAAAAAGTAGCGATGATGGCGGCGGAAAAAGCTGGCAAAGCAATTTTGAAGTATTTTACCAAAATTGATTCTGTGATGCACACCAAAAAATCAAAGCTGGAAATTTTAACGCCGGCGGATTTGACCTCCAATAAAATTATTATTAATTTTTTGCATCAGCATTTTCCAAGCTATGGCGTATTTTCAGAAGAAAGCGGACAAGACCGGGTGAAACCAGAGTTTTTATGGGTGATTGATCCGTTGGACGGCACTGATAATTTTGCTTTGGGCAATCCGCTTTTTAATATTTCCATTGCTTTGGTACACAAAGAAAAAATTGTTTTAGGCGTGATTTACGCGCCATTTTTGAAACAAATGTTTGTGGCCGAAGCTGGCCGCGGTGTAAAAATGAATGGCAAAAGAATTCATATTTCCACTGAAAAAAATTTGGCCGAAGCGAGCGTCAGTTTGTGTTATTGTTATAACCCAAAAATTAACCAAAAAATAAATAAAATTGATGGCCGTTTAATGCAAAGAGTGCGCGGAACGCGCAATTTGGGCGCCGCAGCTTTGGATATCGCCTGGGTTGGTTTAGGCCGTTTTGACGCAGCCGCTCATTTTGATGTTCATCTTTGGGATGTTTGCGCCGGAGTTTTAATTGTAAAAGAAGCTGGCGGCAAGGCCACGGATTTGTCTGGCAAAGAATTTAATTTGAAATCCAAGACACTTTTGGTGAGTAATGGGGTTTTGCATCAGAGAATTTTGAAAGTGATTAACAAGTAACGGCGTTATCCTCCCCTTTCGAAGGGGAGGCGCGGAGGGGTTGTAATTAGAAACAACAACCACCCCGGCTCGGCTCTATTGGCCTCGCCACCCCTCCTTCGAAAGGAGGGGATAAAAAACTATGAAACTCCAAATCAAAGTCATTGCCAAAGCTCGGGAAAATAAAGTGGAAAAAATCGGCGAAAATTATTATAAAGTTAAAGTGACGGCGGCGGCGGAAAAAGGTAAAGCCAACGAAGCGGTGCGGGAAGTTTTGGCCCAGCATTTTGGCGTGAAAAAATACAGGATTGAAATTACCAGCGGTTTCACTATACCGGATAAATTTGTGAAAATAAGTGAATAGTGAAGAGAGAAGAGAGAATAGTTAAATAATAAATAAAAAATCTCCCGTTTGGCGGGAGATTTTTAGTTTTATCTTTCTATTTTGACTTCCAGAGTCCGTGGACATTGCAGTAGGCGCGAGCGCCAACCACCTCAGCTCGGGTTTGAAATTCGGCTTCGGGTTTGTCGCCCGGCTTTAAAAATTTGCGGCCGCTTTTACCGTCAGCGAGAATTATTTCAATCCATTCAATATAGTGGTTTTCTTCCATCGGGTGAGGCATTGCGCCGACTTTAATGATGACGCCGTCTTTGCCCTGGCAGATATTTGCCGGCAAAACTTCAATAATTGGCACATGTTTTTCCGCGCCGGTGTCCTCGGTTTTTTCCGCCAAAAGTTCCATTGGTTGTCCGCAGCAAACCAGTTGTCCGGCGCCGGCGTGTGTCACTTCCACGATGTTGCCGCAAACAGCGCATTTATAAATTTGTTTTAATTGAGTCATATTTTCTCCGTCTTAATCGCAAGCGCGATTAATTAGTTTTTCTGAATTTATTATACCTTTTAAAATAGATAAAAAATAGAGCTTGACATAAATTTTTAGATATATTATAATGGAATTAGCTGAAAAGCTCCTAACGGCTGCGGGAAAAAAGCCATGCTTTTAAAAACAAAGATAGGAGGATGACGTCAATGGGAAAGCCATTGTCCAGATTTTCCAAGCCCGTGACTGACAAACAAATCGGCAGGATCATGAGCAGTGTGCGCAAAGCGTGCGAAAAATTTTCATCAGTCAGTTTTCAACAGGCGTTGAAACGCGGTCGGCTGGATGCCAAGGTAGTAACGGCCGTAGAAATTGCTATCCAAAACGCAATTAAAGAAGCAAAAGAATTTGATGTCTTTATTGTTCCCGAATTGAATCGTAATTGGACTCCGCAACAGGTGTTGGCCTCTACCAAAGGTAGCCATATTCTAACCGGTAATTCGGATGTTGTAACCACCATGCCTTCGAATGGTATTGGTATGAAAAAAAATGTTGAAGTTGAATTTTTTCGGCACGAACACGGAGCCAATATGGACGACGAGTATAGGAAACACGGTTTAATACCCGATCCTTATGGTGTAGCGGCAGTCAATGTGCTTTGTCCAATTTTTGCCGATTTACATTCCAACAACGGCACCTACTGGGCTGATTATTACATTATTTTTGACTATCGCCCTGGTGGATTTTTCGTACGTGTCCAACACCGCAGGGATGGTTATTTCAATCCTAAATGGTTGGGCGGTATTCGCAAGAAGAAAGCAGTATAACAAATTCACTATTTTCTACCCCCATGTTTATTCCCAAAGCCAAACAAT
>JAQTPI010000013.1:7516-19749 GCA_028748975.1 Patescibacteria group bacterium
GCCTGCGCGGGGATGACATAAATAGAATTTTTTTGTACTATGGAAATCAGAAATATCGCCATTATCGCCCACGTGGACCACGGCAAAACCGCCTTGACCGACGCCATCATGCGCCAGACCGGCATGGTGGATGACAACACCACCATGGACAGTAATGTTTTGGAACAAGAACGCGGCATCACCATTTATTCCAAAAACACCTCCGTCTACTATAAGGGCACCAAAATTAACATCGTGGACACTCCTGGCCACGTTGATTTTGGTTCGGAAGTGGAGCGCGTTTTGCGTTCCATTGATTCCGTAATTTTAGTTGTTGACGCCCAGGAAGGCCCCATGCCCCAGACCAAATTCGTTTTAAAAAAATCATTGGAATTGGGTTTGAAGCCGATTGTGGTGATTAATAAAATTGACAAGCCGGCCTCCACACCAGAAGAAACCCACGAATTGGTTTATGAATTGTTTTTGGATTTGGGAGCGAATGATGAACAGTTGGATTTTACTACTATTTATACTGTGGCGCGCGAAGGCATTGCCAAAATGAAAATTACCGATGACTCCAAAGATTTAACGCCGCTTTTGGATACAATTTTGGCCAAAGTTCCGGTCGCTTCCAGTGAGGAAGCCAGAAACAAAGATCTTTTGATGCAACCGTTTAATTTGGGTTATGATGACTTTTTGGGCCGTTTGGCCATCGGCCGAATTTATGAAGGCGAAATCAAACAAGCCCAGGATGTTTTTGTAAAAAATACTAACGGAGAAATTCGCAAAGGAAAAATTACCAAACTTTTTACTTTTGAAGGCATTGCGAGGAAAGAAGTTCCCGCTGCCAGCGCCGGCGACATTGTGATGGTGGCGGGATTGCCGGATATTTATATCGGCGAAACAATTTGCGCCAAAGAAACCCAAGAAACACTGCCCGCAATTAATATTGATGAGCCGACAATTTCTTTGAATTTTTTGGTGAACAATTCGCCGTTTGCCGGACGCGAAGGCGAGTTTGTGACCAACCGCCAATTGAAAGAACGGCTGGAAAAAGAATTGGAAGTTAATGTGGGCTTGAAAATTAATTTTTCCGCGAGCGACCATTATAAAGTTTTGGGCCGCGGCGAAATGCACATCGCTATCTTATTGGAAAATATGCGCCGCGAGGGCTATGAAATTCAAATTTCCCAGCCGCACGTGATTATCAAAGAAATTGACGGCGTCAAACACGAGCCGTTTGAAGAAGTCACTATCAGCATTCCAAATGAAATGACCGGCACAGTGATTGACAAGCTTTCAAGGCGCAAGGGACTAATGAAAGAAATCAAACCGGAACACGGCGGCACTAAAATTATTTTTGAAATCCCCACCCGCGGGCTTTTGGGTTACCGCAGCGAATTTATGGTAGACACCAAAGGCGAGGGCATTCTTTATTCTCATGTTTTGGGTTTTCGGCCGCACGTGGGCAAAATTGAAAAACACACGGCGGGCTCCATGGTGGCCATGGCCACGGGCAAAGCCATGAGTTATTCTTTGGAAAATTTGCAAAATCGCGGAGAACTTTACATTGAACCTGGCACCCCGGTTTATGAAGGCATGGTGGTGGGCAATGTGGCCAAAGGCGATGATTTGGCAGTCAATCCGATTAAAGGCAAGCAATTGACCAACATGCGCTCGGTTGGCAATGACACGATTTTTTTAACCAAACCCAAGGAACTGACTTTGGAAATCGGGATGAGTATCATGAATAATGACGAATATTTGGAAATCACTCCGAAAAGTATTCGTTTACGTAAACAACACCTAACTTTGCAGGACAGGATTAGAGATTTTAGGAAAAATAAGGTTTAATATTTTTTTACACGAATTAACACAAATTTGAACACGAATTTATGTAAATCTAGCGTCACTTGATATAAATTTTTGAGTATGCTACAATGGAAATACAAATTACTAACCCACAAAAAACAATTCAAAAAAGGAGGAAACAACCATGTCCAGCCATTCTAAAAACGGCGCAGAAGAACGCTTTATTAAAAGTATGATGATGTTAAAACCTCACGACGAAAAATCATTTGAATGCTTCTTAAAAGAAGTGAAAAAAATACCGCGGGCTATTGTTAAAAGACACTATTTCGAAAATGAGGTCCTTAAAGAAAAAAGGGTTAATCCTAACGGACGTTCCACGGATGAAGTAACAGAAACTGCAATCAGTGAGTGTTATTCAATAACTATGAAAATATATCGAATAGAATGTCTGATGAAAAAAATATGTCTTACAAAAAGTCATATTGTGCCAAGTTGTTGGGCGTGCCACAGTAGTTTTACTGGTTGTTTGTCACCAGACTACTCTTTTAAAATCAGTAAAGAATTCGGAATGGAACATAAGTATGCTATACTCATTTCTTCTGATAGTTTTAATAGCTTGGCTTCTGAATTACTATATGAGCTGTTAAGAGATACCTACAATAAACAATAAAAATGTATCGTGAGTCCTTGAATCGTTTCAAGGACTTTTTTTTCCAAACCAAAAACACCCCGCTTAGGGTGTTTTTATATTTTCTATTTTTTCTTTTTAGTAGTTTTCTTGGCGGGCTTTACCTCTTTTTCTTTCTTCACTTTTTTTTCTTCCTTAATTTCCGGAGCAGAATTTGGGGCCAAAATTTTCAGAATTTTATCAAGTTTGGCATTTAACATTTCCAACTGTTTGTTGTCCATTTGTCCGCCACCGCCTCGGTTGCCACCAGGGGCGCTTTTGCCAAAACAGGCATTGCAGAAAACATCTTTACCCGGACGGGGTTGGAAAGGAACTTGGCAATTTTGACCGCACTTGGCGCAAGTTGCCTCAAACATCCGTTTGTCTCCGAAATTGGAACGGCCGCCAAAATTGTTTGGCCGCGAATTATTTTGTCGACCAAAACAATCACTGCAAAAAACAGGCCGGTCGCCACTGGGACGAAAAGGCAATTCGCAATCTTTGCCGCATTTGGAGCAGACCGCTTGGTATTTTTGCGACGGGCCGGAATTTCTGTCGTTATTAAATTTATTGCTACGATTAAATCTTCCCATATGATTATATATTTAGTTGTTACAAAATTTATTTTTGGAGCGGGTAGGGGGAATCGCACCCCCATCTCCACCTTGGCAAGGTGGCATAATAACTGCTATACGATACCCGCGGATACCAAACTCAAGTATATCAGGTTTTAAAAAATTAATCAATGCCGGGAGCGGGAATCCAACCCGCATGGCCTCGCGGCCGCAGGATTTTAAGTCCTGTGTGTCTAGCAGTTCCACCATCCCGGCAAAAAAATTACTACCAAACTTATCTTTTATTTTAATGTTAAAAACAGGAAAAGTCAAATAGTTTTTTAGTATTTTTTGTCAAAAACGAGCGTCAGAAAATAATTTTTCTGTCAAGGGCTTGACAGGGTTGATGGGTTTGCTATAATGGTATATTACTATCCAACAGCATGTCATTCCGAACCCCGCAGCAGCGGGGGAGGAATCTCGCACGAGATCCCTCGTCGTCCCGAGGCCTCGGGACTCCTCGGGATGACAATCTCTTAAAAACGTTTCTTTCCAGCAACCTCCAAGAGACGACGAGCATGGGGAACTTTCTTACAGACAATTCCGGTGTCTAACACTTGAATTGCTCTATAAAAAGTTTTCTTCTCTTGGGGATTAGTGGAAAGAAACAAATTCAGCAAGGTGCTGGATAGGTTTAAAAATCAATAACAACAAGGAGGACGGAAGATGATAGTCAATGGTTTTTCTCCGTGCGATTTGGTAAAACGGATCAGCGATCAAAAAGTCGGAGTGGTTATTTCCGATGATTTTGCTTTATGTGAGCCAGATCAGGCGAATGTTGTATTTGACGGTGTTAGTTACAGCGAAGCAACGGATATTAAGGATCTGGAAAAAATCGGTCCGGAAAACGCCGTGGCAGATCCAAAAAAATGTGGCGCTGGCAAGGGTTCCGAGTGCTGCATATTTTTGACCAAGAGTAAAGGTTTTACCTGCGAGCGGTTTGGTTCCTTGAGAAACAGACTGATTTTCCTAAAGGATTCAATGCACGCAAAAAGAGAACCGACAGCTATGTTTCCGAAGTGTCAACTTTCCAACTAAGAAAATAGAAAATCAAAAAAACGCACTCCGGCTGGGGTGCGTTATTTCTTAGAAATTAGCGGCAAAAAATCGTTCACAACAAAAAACACAGAGGAGGAAAGGAAATATGCCATTCATAATTTCTCATTTTTGGCTTTGGTCCTTAATTTGTGCCATCAGTTTCGTTTATGCCTGGTACAAAACAGACAATTATCTTTGTATAACCGGAGCTACTTCGGAATGGTTGCCAGCAGCCACTGCTTGGGTTTCTGTGGCGGTAAGTGGCGTTCTACTAATACTGTCAGGGCAAATCATAGCGACAGCGTTTTTTGCCGCTTCAGTAAAGTGAAAGAGGCAAACAATGAAGACGGTTCAAGAAAATGTTGTACAACTGGTTAAAAAATTGATTGAATTGACCGAAAGAGACTCAATTTCGTGGAAACGTGACGGTGGCGCGGAAGTTTGGAAGACGTATTACAAGAATCAAAGAATTGAAGTCGCGGGGATTAATACTCCCAGTGCTTTTTCGATTGATGACATGGATGTGTTTGGTGCCAAATTTGAAAGGATGTTTGGCCCATCAATAGAAGTCTTTAAAAAAATGGGCATAGAAAAATTATTGAACACATTACTGGGAGCTTGTAAGGAAAATTTTTATAGGAAGGCGGACAGGGAAAGAAAAAAGAACACAGAGAGGATGCGAAAGAAAATAGCGAATTTGGCCAAATAAATAATACAAGAATTAAAAAACGCACTCCGCCGAGCGAAGTGCGTTCTTTTTTTGTTTCTCCGCCTTCGCCCATAGCGACCCTATTGGACTACGGCGGATAAACTTTTAATTCCTGTTGTGACAGGGTTATTAGATTATCAGATTATTGAATTATTATTTTATTACTTTCTTCAAATACTGCCCGGTATAACTCTTTTTAATTTTCACCACATCTTTCGGCGTGCCTTGGGCCACGATGTAGCCACCTTTGTCCCCGCCTTCGGGGCCGAGGTCAATCACCCAATCGGAAGATTTGATGACATCTAAATTATGTTCAATCACCAAAACCGTGTTGCCTTTATCGACTAATCTATTTAAAACATCCAAGAGCCGCGCGATGTCGGCAAAATGGAGGCCGGTCGTGGGTTCGTCCAAAATATATAATGTTTGGCCGGTGTCGCGGCGGGCGAGTTCGGTGGCCAATTTAATACGCTGGGCTTCGCCGCCGGATAAAGTAGTGGCGGATTGGCCAAGATGCATGTAGCCCAGACCAACATCAGAAAGAATTTGCAACTTGCCTTTGATGGCGGAAATATCGCCAAAAAATTGAAGCGCTTCTTCAATGGTCATGTTCAAAACATCAGCGATGTTTTTACCGCGGTAATGGACTTCCAGAATTTTTTTGTTGTAGCGCGCGCCAAGGCATTCTTCACAGAGAACATAGACATCGGGCAAAAAATTCATTTCAATTTTTAAATAACCATCGCCTTCGCAGACCGGACAGCGGCCTTCAATCACGTTGAAAGAAAAATGGCCGGCCGTGAAATTGCGCATTTTGGCTTCGGGCAACTCCACAAACAGATCGCGGATGCCGGTGAAAACGCCGGTGTAAGTTGCCGGATTGCTGCGCGGAGTTCTGCCAATTGGCGACTGGTCAATGGTGATGACTTTATCAATCAAATCCATGCCTTTAATTTCTTTGTGCTGACCGGGATTTTCTTTAGAGCCATAAAAATGCTGGGAAAGGGCTTTGGAGAGAATTTCGGTGATGAGCGTGGATTTACCAGAACCAGAAACACCGGTGATGGAAATGAATTTACTTAAAGGAAATTTGACATTGATATTTTTTAAATTGAATTCCGCGGCGCTTTTGATCTCCAAAAATTTGCCGCTGCCGCGGCGATATTTGGCAGGGAGCGGAATATGTAATTTATGGGAAAGATATTGGCCGGTTAGTGATTTTTTATTTTTGGCAACTTCCGCCGGGGTGCCGAGAGCGACAATTTCGCCGCCGTGTTTGCCCGCGCCAGGGCCAACATCAACCAAAAAATCCGCGGCGCGCATGGTTTCTTCGTCATGTTCCACCACCACGATGGAATTGCCGAGTTTTTTCAGTTCCTGCAGCGCCAAGATTAATTTTTGATTATCGCGCTGGTGTAAACCAATTGATGGTTCATCCAAAACAAAAAGCACACCGGATAATGATGAGCCCATTTGGGTGGCCAGCCGGATGCGCTGAAGTTCGCCGCCGGAAAGAGTGGAAGCAGGGCGATCCAAACTTAAATAATCTAGTCCGACATTGGTCAAAAAACCAAGCCGGCGGTTGATTTCTTTCAAAATTTGGCGGGCGATTTCTTTTTCCCGCGCGCTAAGTTTTTTGTCCAGAGTCTGAAAAAATTTTTCGGCCGCGGCTAAATTTAAATTAACCACACTGGCGATATTAACACCGGCCAAACTGACGGCCAGCGCTTCTTTTTTCAGGCGGGCGCCGCCGCACTCGGAACATTTAAAAGTGCGCATATATTTTTCCACTTCGCTTTTGATGTAGCCAGATTCAGTTTCCCTGTAGCGGCGCATTAAATCATTGACGACACCTTCAAAATCACCGTCTCCATAGAAAACAATTTTTAATTGGTCCTTGGTCAGATTGCTGGCTGGCGTATTAATAGAAAAACCATGACGGTTGGCCGCGGCGTTAAGTTTGGAGAGTGCGTTTTGACCGCCGCCGGGCATTAATTTTACCCAAGGGCGGATGGCGCCCTCGGCAATGGTCAGTTTTTTATTGGGAATGACCAGTTCGGGATCAACTTCGGCCACGGTGCCCAGGCCGGCGCAATTGGCGCAGGCGCCATAGGGAGAATTGAAAGAAAAGAGGCGCGGCTCAATTTCCGGCAAGTTGATGTTGCAAATCGGGCAGGAAAAATGTTCGGAAAATTCCTGCTCTTTGTTGCCAACTAATTCTTTGACCGAGAGGAAACCATCGCCTAAATCCAAAGCAGTATCCAGAAGTTCACGGACTTTTTTAAGTTCTTCCGCGCCGGCTTTTTTATAATTCAAAATTTTTGTTTGTCCGACCACAATTTCCACCGTGTGTTTTTGAGTGGGTTCCAGATAAAACTCAACCGCGTCTTTGGTAAAATGCAGTTTGCCGTCAAGACGGACGCGGGCAAAACCAGCTTCCAAAATTTCTTCCAGAATTTTGCGATGGTCGCCTTTTTTTTCTTTAATGACCGGCGCTAAAAAAATTATTTCTTTGCCTTCGCCCAATTTTTCCAAGCGTTCCAAAATTTGTTCTTTGGTTTGTTTGATGATTATTTTTCCGCAGTTGGGGCAGTGCGGCGTGCCGGCGCGGGCAAAAAGCAATCGCAGATAGTCATAAATTTCCGTAATGGTGCCAACGGTGGAACGGGGATTATGGGAAACAGTGCGCTGGTCAATGGCAATGGCGGGCGAAAGGCCGGAAATTTCATCCACATCGGGCTTGTCCATGGTGCCAATGAATTGGCGGGCGTAGGAAGAGAGCGACTCCACATAGCGCCGTTGGCCTTCGGCATAGAGGGTGTCAAAAGCCAAAGAAGATTTGCCCGAGCCGGAAATGCCAGTAACCACCACCAGTTTGTTTTTGGGAATTTGGAGAGAGATGTTTTTCAGATTATTGACGCGGGCGCCAACAATTTTAATTTTATCAACTCCATTGGTTTTGGATTTTTTTGATGATTTGGTGGTTTTTTTAGGCATAGAGGAAGGGTAATAAGTAACGAGTAATAAGTAATAAGGTGACGAAGTCACAAAGAGGCCAAAGCATGTCTGACTACAAGTATACAGGATTTTCAAGTTGGGGTCAACAAAGGGGTGAGAGTGAAGAGGGATTAGAGAAGAGAGAAGAGTGACTAATTAGCTAATTATCATTCACTAATCTCTATTCACTATTCTCTAAATTACTATACACGTTTTTGACAAAAAATCGTCAATTTGATACACTTAATACAGTCCATTTGAATTCTATTAATAAGCACATTTTTTATGATTTCAATCCTCAATATAGCCCAATTAGTCATTGCCGTTTTGATGGTGATTGGCATTCTTTTGCAGCAAAGCGGGGCTGGGCTCGGCAGCGCTTTTGGCGGCGGTGATAGCATCTATCTCACTCGCCGGGGCGCGGAAAAAACCATTTTTGTCGCCACGATTGTTTTGGCGATTCTTTTTCTGGCAAGCGGAATTGCCAGGTTAGTTATCTAAAAGTTTATCCGCCTTCGCCCCCTCAACCCTAAAGGTCATTCAACCTAATTGGACTATGGCGGATAAACTTTAAGTTTTGTTATTGTAAAAAATTAGGAGCTTGTCCGCCATAGCCCTCGGCGACTCCGATGTCACATCGGAGGAGACCGAAAAGGGCGACGGCGGACAGAACATTATGTTCCATTTTCTCCAAAAATTGAGAGAAAAATTTATTATTTTTTTTAATAAGATTAAAGACGCGATGAACACAATCGGGAACGCACTCAAAAAGCGCTTTCCTTTTTTGGGTTTAAAGAAGAAGGGCCTGGAGGACCATGACAAAATGCTGGTGGCTAATTTGGCCCGGCATCGCTGGCCAAAATTTAAACAAATTAAATATTTGCCACGAGTTTTGACGCTGAAAGAATGGACCACCGCAAAAATTGTCTTATTGGTTTTGGTGGGCGGACTATTGGGAATTTTAGTCAGCGGATTTTTTTTAATAACCAAAAGCACTCCGGCAGTAGGCGGCACCTATACCGAAGGACTGACGGGCGCGCCAAAATTTATCAACCCACTTTATACCTCTTTGAATGAAGTTGACGCGGATCTTGCTTCTTTGGTTTATGCCGGTTTAGTCAGAATTGATGAGAACCACCAAATCGTGCCGGATTTGGCGGAGAGTTGGGTGGTATCGGAAAACCAGAAAGAATACACTTTCATTTTACGCCCAAATTTGAAATGGCACGATGGCGAAAGTATTGTGGCTGATGACGTGGTCTTTACCGTGGAAACAATTCAGGACAGCGAATTTAAGAGCCCGCTTCTGGAAAATTTCAGTGGTGTTAAAGTGGAAGCAGTGGATGATCGGACAATAAAATTTACTTTACCTAACAGTTTTACGCCTTTTTTAGAAAATTTAACGATGGGAATTTTGCCGGCGCATCTGTGGCAAGAAGTGGTGCCGGCGAATGTTTTACTGGCAGATTATAATTTAAAACCAGTGGGCGCCGGACCGTATAAATTCAAATCTTTAACTAAAGATAAGCTGGGCAATATTAAGGCCTATACTTTGGAGCGCAATAAAGATTATCTGCCCCAGCCACCCTATGTGAAAGAAATTACTTTTAAATTTTATCCGGATTTGGAGGCGGCGGCAGCAGCTTTGAAGAATCATACCGTGGAAGGCATCAGTTTTTTGCCGGCGAGCTTGAAAGAACAAATTGGCGAGCGTCAGGATTTGAATTTGAATGTGTTGTCTTTACCTCAATATACGGCTGTTTTTTTCAATCAAAAAGCGAGCACGGCCTTGAAAGATTTGAAAGTGCGCCAAGCTTTGGCCTATGGAATCAATAAAACGGATATTGTGGCACAGGCGCTGGAGAATAATGCCGAAGTGATTGAGGCGCCGATTTTGGCAGGTTTTGTCGGTTACAGCAAGGACGTGACTAAATATAATTATGACGTGAACAAGGCCAAAGAATTATTGGAGGCGGCGGGCTGGAAATATGAAATTAAAAAAGAGGGCGATAAGGAGGTGACGAGCCAGTGGCGCAAGAAAAATAAAGAAGATTTATCTTTGGTTTTGACCACGGTTAATCGCGCGGAAAATTTTAAGGCGGCGACGATGATCCAAAAATTTTGGCGGGAAATCGGCGTGAATACGGAATTGCGCGTGGTGGAGGCGGCTCAAATTCAAAACAACGTGATTCGCAGCCGCGATTTTCAGGTGCTTTTATATGGTGAAATTCTGGGCATTGACCCGGATCCGTATCCCTTCTGGCATTCTTCGGCCGCGGATGAAAATGGTTTGAATTTGGCCAATTTTAGTAATAAAGAAGCAGACCGAATTTTGGAAGAGGCGCGCCAGATTACTGATGTCAAACAGCGGCACGACAAATATGTGCGTTTCCAAAATATTTTGGCCGCGGAGGTGCCGGCGATATTTTTGTATACTCCCAAATATATTTATCCTCTGGCAGATAAAATTAAAGGTTTTGACACCACGATTATTTCTCTGCCGCAAAACAGGTTTGCGAATGTGGTGAATTGGTATGTGAGGACGAAGAGGGTAATAAAGTAACTAGTAACTAGTAATAAGTAATAAGGGAAACGGAAAATAGAAATAATGATATAAAGATATAAGGAAATAAAATTGTTAAATTGTTGGCGGCGTGCGATTATCTCCCCCTTAATAAGGGGGAGAGCGAGGGGGTAGATCGCCGATAGGCGCATCTTATTTCGTATTTTTATATTCTTGTATTTCCTTTTTTTATAACTCACGCGCCGGAGTGGTGAAACGGTATACACGCTAGCTTCAGGAGCTAGTAGCCGCAAGGCTGTGAGAGTTCAAATCTCTCCTCCGGCAGAAAATATTTTTATGCATACACCTGACGAACTATTAGATTTGGTTGACGACAACGATAATGTTATTGGCCAAAAAAGGCGTTCCGAAATTTATGCCGAAAATCTTTCCAATTTTCGAGTAATCAATGTATTTATCGTTAATTCGCAGGGACAAATTTGGATTCCTCGGCGCGCGGCCAATAAAAGAATTTTTCCTTCCTGCCTGGATATGAGTGTGGGCGGACACGTGGAAACCGGCGAATCATACGAAGATGCCCTCAAACGCGAACTTCAGGAAGAAGTAAACATTAATCTTAATCAAGCTCAATATACTCATTTGGGGCACCTCACTCCAAAGGAGAACGGCGTCTCGGCTTTTATGAATGTCTATGAAATAAAGGTAGACCAGACGCCAAATTATAATGAAAAAGATTTTACCGAGTTTTTTTGGTTAACTCCAGAAGAATTATTTGGGAAGATAAAAAATGGAGAAAAAACCAAAGAAGATTTACCAAAATTGGTAAAGATTTTTTATAGAAAAAATTAATAATTTATTTATCATTTTGAGAAAAAAGAAACGAGATCCTTCGCTTCGCTCAGGATGACATACATTTTAAAATGCAAAAACAAAACACAAAAAACAACAGACGAAGAAATTGGTATGGCAATCGGAATCGCCGGACACAACCTCGCGGGGCACAGCCGCGCGCGGGAACTTTGAATTTGGACCGCTATACTGGCGGAACCCAGATTCTTTTTGATGGCCGGCAAAAAGTCGCGCCAGCGGCTAATCGTGCAGTAAAAACAGAACTCAACAAGAATGTTCCAGCTGGTCGGACTATTCCTAATAGAAATATTTCCAGCGGACGGCCGTTTCGGGGCGGACAAAAGTTTGAAAACAGAAATACCCGGCCGGGCGAGCAAAAAAGACGCGGCGGATTTCGTCCATTTAATCGCGATAACCGAAGAGGCGCGCCAGGGCGCGGCGGGCGCCTGGGGCAGGCGCCGCAAGCGCAAATTCAGCGCGGGGAATTGGGCAGAGACAAGGGTGTTTTAAGAATAATTCCACTCGGCGGCTGCGAAGAAGTCGGACGCAATATGACCGTGTTTGAATATGAAAATGATATTGTGATAATTGATATGGGCATGCAATTTCCGGAAGAAGATATGCCAGGAATTGATTATATTATTCCCAACACCGACTATTTGAAAGGCAAAGAAAAGAATATCCGCGGCGTGGTTTTCACTCATGGGCACATGGATCATATTGGCGCGACGCCGCTACTTCTTGATAAACTGGGCAATCCGCCGATTATTGGCGGCAAACTGACCATTCATATGATTATCGGCCGCCAGGAAGACCATAAACGGGGCTCGGCTAAAACTTTAAAAACATTAATTGTTGATTCTTACACCAAGAGTTTTAATTTGGGAATTTTTAAAGTAAGTTTCTTCCCGGTTTCCCATTCCATCATGGATGCCACGGGCATTATTTTGGAAACGCCGGTGGCCACCATCATTCATCCGGGCGACTGGAAACTTAAGCACGGCAAAGGCGATCTCAACTACAAACATTTATCAACATTAAAAA
>JAQTPI010000014.1 GCA_028748975.1 Patescibacteria group bacterium
CCAATGTTTTTGTGGAAATTCCCTATGGATTACAAAAAGACAAATTGATGTTTAAATATGTTGGCGGAAAAATTATTCATTTCCATTGTCAAAATGAGACAAATAAAAAAAGAGTTAAAAAAAGAGGAACGCCACAACATCTGCCTTTTATTAAAAAAATACCGGATAAAAAAGAGGTTATTCGCCTGGTTAAAAAATATGGCTTAAAAGTAATGTTCATTAATACCGATTGTTCATATAAAAAAATGGAAAAGAAGGCGGAAAAGTTAAATAGGAGTTTAAAAACAGGAGGAATAAGATGGACGACCTTTTTATAAAAATTCTTTTTGGACATCTAATGGGTGATTATCTTTTACAAAGCAAAGTAATGGCTCTTAAAAAATCGGAAAAAACGTGTGTTGGTTTGTTTTGGTGTTCATTCCACTCCCTACTTTATGCTTTTAGTATTTGCCTTTTTATTTGGAGGTTAAGCCTGCCAATCCTTATTCTAGTATTCTTAAGCCACTGGCCAATTGACCGCTGGTCATGGGCAGAAAAATGGTTAAAATTAATTCGGGGCAGAAATTTTATCTCTGCCTATCAAAATAAAGACAAATACTGGGAAATTGATTTGGTTTTTTCCTGTCTGGTCTATGCGGTCGTTGATAATACCTTTCACCTTTTAATTCTCTGGGTGGCTTTAAAACATTTGGTTTGATTTTTAATATCAAAAATCGCCCGCGATATCAATTGCGGGCTTTTTTTTAAAAATTCTCGCGAGCAAACGCGCGAGTATTTGGAGTGGCTATGTAAATCAGTGATAATTTTCATAATTTCAGTTTAGCATTATTTAAATAAAACAAAAAGCCGAGCTTTGGTCGGCTTTTTACCTCTATAACTTTAAATTATTTATTATTCTTTGCGTTGTGTTCTCCTCTATTTATTAAAGTGATTAAAAATATCCTCGGCCGATCGTGGAGATGGAGAAAGAATAAAACCAGGAATTACGGCGCCACCCGTATCCTTTGACCATCTCTCAACTTCCACTATCCAATTGTCTTCATTAGAATCATCGCGTCTCTCTATTATATACACATCAAACTTATCATCTCTATTGTTTGCTTTCTCTTTCTGATAAGCAATCCACAATTTTTCTGCTTGCTCTCGCGTTAATGGTACATGGTCTCCGCCTCGATTAGTTTCAAATTTTATTTTTTGTTTTTCCTCCTGATCCTCTTGTTTTGAGGACGTTTTATCAAACTTTTCTCTCATATATTCCTCTTATAATTCTACTAAAAATTTTTTAGTAGAATTTTTAATGATTATACCTTAATTCTACCCCCACCCCACTAAAACTGTCAAATTAGATAAAGCGGGTGTTTCAATGAGCACAAAATATGCTAAAATATATTTATAATATTTATCATTCCGATCCGCCAGTTGGCGGAGAGTAATCCCTTCGCGGTCGTTATTCCCTCCTTAACAAGGGGGGGGGCTAGGGGGGAGGTAAATTCGCCGTTAGGCGCATACAATCATATTCGCCTATCGGCGAGTTGACCCCTCTCCCGCCAGCTGGCGGGTCTCCCCCTTGTTAAGGGGGAGATAACGAGATCCTTCGACTTCAGCCCCGTTCTCGCGGGGCTTTCGCTCAGAATGACACTGTAGTATGAACCAATTCTTAACCTCACAAGAACAAAAAATCGCTTTGGCTTTGGCGCGGAAGACGATTGAAGATGCTTTGGAAACCGAGAGTAAAACCAGCGCGCCAAAACTGCCAGAAATTTTCGCGGAAAAACGCGGGGTTTTTGTGACACTACATAAACATGGCGAACTGCGCGGATGCATTGGCTTAATTGAACCGATTAAAACCCTTGGCAAAGCCATTGAAGAAATGGCTTTGTCCTCTGCTTTTGATGATTACCGTTTTTCACCAGTCACGAAAAAAGAATGGTCGGAAATTAAAATAGAAATTTCCGTGCTCACCGTGCCAGAAAAAATTGATAATCCAAATAAAATTATTTTAGGCAAACATGGTGTTATTATTAAATCTGGTTTACGCTCCGGCGTATTTTTACCACAGGTGGCAGAAGAAACCGGTTGGAATTTGGAAGAATTTATGGATGAACTTTGCACGCAAAAAGCCGGCTTATCAAAAAATGCCTGGCGCGACGACTCGGCTGAAATTTATATTTTTGAAGCGCAAATACTCAAAGAGTAAATTCCAAAATACAAGCACCAAATTACAAACAAATTTCAAATATCAAATTCTAAAAACAAAAAACCGCCCAAAAGGCGGTTTTAAGCTTTAGAACAAAATTCCCGGCACTGACCTACTTTCCCTTTTTTAGTATCATCGGCGCTGAAGGGCTTAACGGCTGAGTTCGAGATGGGATCAGGTGTTACACCTTCGCTAAAAGCACCGGGAATTCTGCTCTAAAGCAGAAATAAAAATCTATTGAATAAAAAAGTACATGACAAATATCGCTAAAAAGGATATTGAAGTTTGTCCGATTAGTATGGCCTTTGCTCAATTCCTTGCGGAACTTACACACGGCCACCTATCAACCTGATAGTCTTTCAGGGGACAAATAAATCCTGGTCTTGGGCACGGCTTCACGCTTAGATGCTTTCAGCGTTTATCCTACCCGAACTTGGCTACCCGGCGATGCCGCTGACGCGACAACCGGCACACCAGAGGTTCGTTATTCCCGGTCCTCTCGTACTAGGGAATAGGGCCCTCAAGATTTGACGCTCACAACAGATAGGAGACCAAACTGTCTCACGACGTTTTGAACCCAGCTCGCGTACCGCTTTAATCCGTGAACTCCGGAACCCTTGGGAGCTTGTACACCCCCAGGATGCGATGAGCCGACATCGAGGTGCCAAACCGCTTCGTCGATATGGACTCTTGGAAGCGATCAGCCTGTTATCCCCGGAGTAGCTTTTATCCAGTGATCTTCCACCCACCTAAATGGGATGGTCGGTTCACTAACTTCTACTTTCGTAACTGCTCGTCTTGTAGGACTTGCAGTAAAGCTGGCTTAGGGGTTTACCCGACACTTCCGGTTTCCATCCGGAATTAGCCAACCTTTGTAAATGCCTCCGTTACTTTTTAGGAGGCGAGCGCCCCACTCAAACTACCCGCCAGATACTGTCTCCCCCGAAGGGGGTTAGAATTATCGAACAACAAGGGTGGTATCTCACTGTTGATCGTGTCTCGCTATCGCTCGCCACATCAACAGAATAACCAAATTCCAAGCTCCAAGCTCCAAACAAAATTCAAATTTCAAAATCCAAACACCAAATTGCTTTGGAAATTGGAAATTGGTCATTGGAAATTATTTGGAAATTGGAAATTGGAAATTGGAAATTCCGTGACGAACGTTAGTGAGACACGGTCTCCCACCTATGCTGAACATGTTAAACGATAAGTCAATATCAAGTTATAGTAAAGCTTCACGGGGTCTTTTCGTCTAGCTGTGAGCAGCCAGCATCTTCACTGGCATTGCAATTTCACCGAGTCCCTCTTTAAGACAGTGCTTAGACCGTTATGCCATTCGTGCAGGTCGGAAGTTAGCCGACAAGGAATTTCGCTACCTTAGGACGATTATAGTTATCGCCGGCGTTCATCCGCGCTTCGGTTCAAGGCTGCGCGCGCTCCGCTTCCGCGTCGCTAAATTCAAAATGCAAAATGCAAAAATCAAAATGACAATTAAAAATTTAAAATTATTTCGTGTCGCAAAGCGGCACACCATAATTTTACATTTTGATTTTTAATTTTTAAATTTAGTGCTTTGCGAAAGCGAAGCACGTTGACCTCTCACCTTAACGTTCGGACACTGGCCAGGCATCAGTCCCTATACATAGTCTTACGACTTAAGCAGGGACCTGTGTTTTTGGTAAACAGTCGCCAAAGCTCTTTGGTTGCACCCCTGCCGCACCTCGCTGCGCTCGCCTGCGGAAATTCTAAATAACAAATTCCAAATAACAAACAAATTCCAAATAACAAATTCCAAATTCCAAACGCGATGGTTTGAAATTTTGGTCATTGAAATTTGAGATTTGTTTGGAAATTGGTGCTTGTAATTTAATATTTCCGTGCCGAATGCAATGAGGCACGGCCGGGGAGGGCTTATCCCTAAGTTACGCCCGTTGTTTTGCCGAGTTCCTTAAAGAAGGGTTCTCTCGTACACCTTGGTATACTCTACCTGCCTACCTGTGTCGGTTTGCGGTACGAATACTGTTCATCGTGATAATTGGCCTTTTCTTGGCACCCCATTACGCAAGTTTGATCCAGCCGGAGCTTTCACTTCCTTTCGTCCCGATTGCTCGGAACAAAAACGCCATAGTCATATGACGCTTGCACACTTTGATGCGTCAGCCAAAAAATAAATAAACAGTAGGGCGGGAATATTAACCCGCTGTACATCCCCCTCACCTTTCTGGCGCCAGTTTCAAATAATCGTTTCACGTTTTATGGCGTCGCCGCCGGTATCGTGATAAGTTTTACGTTTAACGGCCGTCTGACGATTGACGATGCCGATACAGGCCGCGATGCCGTATAACGATTAGCGTGAAAAAATAAAAAAAGCGACAAAAAGGTGAGGAGTTAGATTCGCCTAACCCTGGGTCGAAGGTCGTTGCCCAGGAAACCTCAGGCTTTCGGTGTCCCGAATTTTCATCGGGATTTGTGTTACTCATGCCAACATTCTCGCTTCCACATTCTCCACACCGCCTCGCGGCGTATGCTTCAACGATTGTGGAATGCTCCTCTACCACGTTCCAAATAAATTTGGAACATCCTCGTCTTCGGTACTATATTTGAGCCCCGATAAATCTTCGGCGCATTTTCTCTTGACCAGTGAGCTGTTACGCTTTCTTTAAAAGATGGCTGCTTCTAAGCCAACTTCCTGGTTGTATGAGAAAAAACACCACCTTCAACACTTAATATAGATTTAGGGACCTTAGACGGAGATCAGGGCTGTTTCCCTTTTGAGCAACGCGGCTTAGCCCGCGCTTTCTGACTGCCGTTCTTAACAAGTTAGTATTCGGAGTTTGATTGGAATAAATATCTTGCGACTTTATTTCCATCCAGTGCTCTACCACTAACAGAAACGAACGACGCTAGCCCAAGAGCTATTTCGAGGAGTACCAGCTATTACCAAGTTCGATTGGAATTTCTCCCCTAGTCTCAGTTCATCCCCCAGTGTTGCACGGCTGGTGAGTTCGGACCTCCCTCCCGATTTCTCGGGAGTTCATCCTGACCAAGACTAGATCACCTGGTTTCGGGTATTACTTATGCCGCCTTTTATCCGTTAACTCCGCCTACGAAATTTGGCGAAGTTAACAAATAAAGACGCTCGTTTAAAACTCGGTTTCCCTTTGCCTTCTTCCGATTAATCGGAATTAGACGAGCGACATAACGTAAACTCGTTGGCTCATTCTTCAATAGGCACGCCATCGCCACGCGCAGCGCGGAAGCTCCAAATTCCAAGCTCCAAGCTCCAAACAAAATTCAAAACTCAAAATTCAAATAACAAAACCAGGAAATGGTGTTTGAGATTTGAAATTTGGTCATTGTGATTGTCCTTAGGACAATCATCCCGCAATATTGCGGGATGCCAGCGGAGCTGGCAATTATTTGGAAATTGGAAATTGGAAATTGGAAATTCCGTGCCACGCACGGCTTTGACTCCTTGTCAATGTATGGTTTCAGATACTATTTCATCCCCCTCACCGGGGTGCTTTTCACCTTTCCCTCACGGTACTTGTTCACTATCGATCTCGAAAAGTATTTAGCCTTGGATTATAGTCAACCCGGATTCAGACAGAATTGCACGTGTTCCGTCTTACTCAAGAGCAATTGCAACGAGAATACTTTTTTTCATTTACAGGGCTATCACCTTCTGTGGCGGCCCCTTCCAGGGCTCTTCAATTAAAAAATATTTTGTTAACTCGCTCTCCTTTTCGCGAGAAAAGGAACCAATTGTCTTACAACACTCGCTCCAGCAACGGCTCGCGCCTTTAATTACCGCTGCCCCGCATAAATGCGGAGCATTGGTAAAACACTGGAGAAGTTTGGGCTATTTCCCCGTTCGTTCGCCACTACTAGGGGAATGGTCGCTCCTCGCTTCCGCTCGGCACCTTAATGAATAATTTAATAATGAAAAATGAATAATTTTTGTAATTTTTCATTTTTCACTTTTCATTTTTCATTACTGTGCTCCGAACAAAAGTGAGGAGCGCTTGTTTTATTTTCCTCCGCCTACTGAGATGTTTCACTTCGGCGGGTTGGCACCGCGCCTCGCTTCCGCTCGGCACCTTAATGAATAATTTAATAATGAAAAATGAATAATTTTTGTAATTTTTCATTTTTCACTTTTCGTTTTTCATTACTGTGCTCCGAACAAAAGTGAAGCGCGGTAATACGGGTTTGCCGTATTGGGTTTACCCATTCGGAAATCCCCGGATCAAAGCTTGCTTATCAGCTCCCCGAGGCTTATCGCAGATTGCTACGTCCTTCATCGCCTTTTCGAGTCTAGGCATCCACCATACACTTTAAAATTCAATATCCTTTTTAAAGATATTTTTGTATTACATAATTTTTCCCCAATCCTGATCGGGGAATACCATTGGTGTACTTTAATATTCAATTTTCCTCCAATTTCAAATTGTGTAAATAACTGGCCGTTGCCATCAATCATTTGTTTCTAAATCTTAGAAGCAAATGGCTGACGGAAAAGGTGCTTTATAGTTTATCCCGAGCGAGCGAAGCGAGCCGAGGGATCTCGTCGCCCCCTCTCCTTACGAAGGAGAGGGCGGGGGTGAGGTTTATTATCGTCTCGCCGATAGGCGCGTAAAATTATTTTTTCTATTTCGTGAAAACCCGCCAAAACGGCGGGTTAATCCTTTCTCTAGCTCGCTGGCGTCCGCTTTTGGCGGACTTGCTCGCTTCGGAAAGGATTAAAAAACCGCTTGGTTTTACAAGCGGGGCCCGAAAAGATACACAGCACAAATTAGCCGCTTGTAAGAGTTAAAGGTTGATTATTCTTTCTCATATACGGTTTTCCGAAAGTTTTCCCCAAGTCCGGTGAGCAATTTTTGGCTCAGTTGAGCCAAATTTCCAGAGCCGAGGCAACTTTTTAGTAGCTATAGATAAGTATATAGGTTTTTTCAAAAGGTGTCAAATGCTTAAGCAAAACACAAAACTCAATTAACAAAACTCAAAAATATCGCCAAAACCCGCGTCCAAACTACATATTTCCAATGTTTGATTAAATTTGCTATAGCAAATTTAATCAAACTTCATAATTTTACTATTTTACTATTTTTCAATCCTTGGTTAAATTAGCTATAGCTAATTTAACCAAGATTCTATTTTATGTCATGATTATAATCATGACTGGATTAAAATAGGTTTTTTATGTCTCGCACCAACTCCGGGAAAGTCGCCTGCTTAAAATGGTCGCGGTTTTTGAATTCGCGGAAGGTGGCGCCAGGCAAAGCTTTTTTGTATTTTCCAAAATCTTTAAACGGCACAACCGAATCATCCTGGCTTTGGTAGAAGAAAAGTTTGCCGCCCTGTTTTTCCAATCGGCTCAAATTTTTTGGCAGTTTGAAATCTCCCAAAGTATAATCGGCATCTTTATTATCAAACAGCGCCGCGACCAAAAAAGTCCCTAAAATTTTCTTTGGAAACTTATTTTCCGAAAGATATTTGACTAAAAACGTTCCACCGAGAGAATGGCCAACCAAGACAACTTCCTTGTCCAAAAAAGGAATATATTTTTCAAACCAAATTTTCCATTCCAGATATTTGGCATTAATGGCATTCGGCATTCTAGGCAAAATAACTTCAAAATTTCTGCCCAGTTTTTTCCCCAAAGAATCCGCCCATCTTTTTTTGGCAGTCCTTTTGAAATCTAACTTAAAACCCTTGATAAAGGTTAGGTAATCTTGATAGGTATCATAAGTATCGCCCCCGTGGATTAAAATGATTTGTTTTTTCATAAAATTACTTTTTATTTTTTCTTCCAATCCTTAATAAGCAAGTGCCGGCCGCGGCGCCAAACCACTACTTTTTGCTTTTCTTGCCATTTTAATTCTTTCACCAGCTCAATCGGCAGGGTTACGGCAAAACTGCCCTTGCCGACTTTGGTCAATTTTCTGATGCTTTTATTGATTAACTTTTGCATGGCCATATTTTTGTTTTACGTAAAGGTTTACGTAATCTTTTACTTACGCTTTATTTGCTTTAATTTTAACATATTCTGAAGATAATAAAAACAGGCCCCGCGCATAGGGCCCGTAAATTAAACTATTCTCTTATTCGTGAGAATAAGAGATTATTGTTTATTGTTTAACAAACTCCACACACTCCACCGCCCGGTTGTCCCAGTCGGCTGTTTTGACTGTTTGAATAAGATTTTGAATTTCCTCTTGGTTATTCCTGGTAATAATATAAACCGTGGGCAATTTAATACTTTTAAGTTTTTCAAACCACGTTTTTACTTTGGCCAAATATTCATCGGAATAATATGGCCTTTCCTCTGGATGCGCCGTTTCCAAAAAATTCCGGTCCTGCAGGGTTTCCATTTCATCAACAATCACTCCGTCGCCCAAAATTTCCGCCGCGGACAAATGGTCGCCGTCGGAAAAATATTTGACATCAAAATTCTTGCCCCGCAAAAACGGCAAAAGCTCATTTTCCACAAACCAGCTTTTTCCCGCGTCTCTTGCCCCAACCACAAAAACTGATTCCTTCTCTTTCAGCAAATTGTATATTTTTTCTTTCAAGTCCATGATTTTATTTTAGCATTTTTAGAATTAAAAAAACAGGCCCCGCGCCGGAGGCCTGAAAGTTAAACTATTCGCTTATTCGCGAGAATAAGAGAATACTACTTTTTGAAAAAACCCAAACCCTCTCCGCCGTGAATTAAAATGATTTGTTTTTTCATAAATATAGTTTAGCATTTCTGGAATTTAAAAAACAGGCCCCGCGCCGGAGGCCTGAAAAATTTTTTATCCTTATTTTCAATGTTTGATTAAATTTGCTATAGCAGAATTAATCAAACTTCGGGATTAATATAGTTTTTGGTAAGAATCAAAACCCTCTCCGCTGTAAATTAAAATGATTTGGGTTTTCATAATAATTTGTACCCTTCAGTGATTTTATATAATTAGAATAATTCTTGTAAGATTTTTTCTTACCAATCAATTTTCTTCTTTCTTCTTGAGAAATATTTTTATTACTTAATTTATTTTTTACTTTATCTTGTCTTGATTTTGTTTTTCCCCCTAATGTAATTTTATTTCTACCAAGAGTTAAGCCCAAATATTCTATATTTTTATCAGATGATAATTTAATGTTTTTTTTATTATTTAAAGGAAGTTTCTGATTAGGATCATAATTATAAAAAATCTCTTCTATTTTATTAGCCAATAATTCCATGTCATCTCTGCTGGCCTTGCTGGCTGTTACACCAATATCGTCAACAAAAATGGCTAATCTAACATCTTTATTTTTTAAAATCTTTTTAGCTTCCCAATAAATCCTCAAAAATAAATCCAAATTACACCAAAGTGCTAATCGTGTTGATGTAGAAAAACCCCTCGCTAAAACCTTATCTTTCTTGCTTCCTTTTGGCCCAAACGGGACACAACATAAATCGGCCAATAAATTTGAAATTTTTTCAGTACACTCACATTTTTGATTAAAAAAATAGAAAACCCTATTCCTGTGAGTCTGTTCAAAAAAACGATAAATATCCAAACTTAATCTTGCTCTTTTTCTTTTGTAGCCGAGTAAATAATAAGCGGCTTGAATATGACTTCTTCCAGAGATACCACCAAAAATAAATCCAGGAACCTTTTTGTCGTAAGGGGCCAGTATTCGATCATTTATAATCCTCAGCAATCTTTCTAACGGTGTATTTTTTGCACTTCTCACAAATTTATCTTTTTCTGGTTCTGACATTGCTTTAACATCGTGCCAATACTTTTCATAATTTTGTAATACCACGTTAATCAACCGTAAAGCATCTTTTTGTGAAAATTTTTTACTTGATATTCTTTTTGCCAATTCATTTTTACTTCTCAGCCTTATTTTTGGATATCTGTTTTGCTGCTGCATATTTTTTTAAATTTTTTGCTTTTTTATTAATTAAATAGTCTTGTAGTCCTTCTCCAAATTCAATAAATTTTTTTTCAATTTCTGAAATATTTTTATTATCAATATCTTTATAAATATATAAAAATGGTATTATTGAGCTTGGATTAACACCCAATTTTTTTGATAGTTTAATTATAAAATTTTTTGAAACCTCCTTCTGTCCAATCTCTATCATTGAAATTAAAATAGTAGAAACACCCAATACATCCGCAAATTCTTTTTGGGTTAAAGTACTAGTTTTCCTTATTTTTTTTATTAATTCTGGGAATGAATGCATTTTTAAAAAAATTAAAGGGCGGCTACTATTTTAAAATGTCTTTGATGATACGAATAATTGTTAAAATCATCCGCAAAATCATCAATAAACGTTTCATATAAGTAAACCGCCCTCACAAATGAAAGGTCCAAATTAAAAGTATACAAAAATTTTGGTAAATATTTCATAATAGTAAGGTTGTTTAAATAATTAAAAATGACCTTTATAAAACTAATTACCCAAATGTTGTCACGACTATCGTTTGAGTAGACCCTTCATTGTAAACCCGATAGTCGTTAAACAATCAGGTAATTTCGTGCAATAACATCTCAAAGTTTACAAGCGATTAGTTATAGTTCTATTACAACTAACACTTGTCGCTTTTCGACCTCTGGGCAATTAATCTCACAAAATCTATTGCAATCTGTAGGAATTACCCCTAGACAAAACCTTTGTCATTTGATAGCAAAAAACAAGGTTCAGATGAAACTAAATCATCTAAAATATTCAAAACAATAGTCGTTATTTCTAATTTGAAAGAGCTATCTATTATTAAGTATATACGTTTCGTATAAGTCCGTCAATACCCCTAATTGTGGATAACTTTTTTGATGTTTTTTCTATTATTTTTTAGTTTGGCACCGGTAAACCTATTTTTTGCAGTGGTAGATAATTAAAATAGTACGAACATCCTTCAATAGAAATGATGTAATCCAACACATCTTTATACTCCGGTTTTCCAAACCAATCATTTAAAATATAGATAAATTTTACTTCTACATTTAATCTAGATAATAATTTTCTGTATTGTTTAATTTTAAAATCACAAGTCTGTAGTTTTTCATCAGTAGAACCTTGCACTTCTTGAAATTTTATCTCTAGAATAAAAAACGTGTTATTGACAATAACAAAAACGGCATCATCTGGTAGAAGTTTTTTGGAGATAAATTTTTTATAGTTAATTCCTTTTTCTTCCAAAAATTTGTAAAGCCCGTGTTTTTTGAAAGACGAAGCAACTTCTTTGCCTTTATAGAAAATTTTGGAACCTTTAACAGAATAATTTTTCTGTTTTTTAATGAAAGTCAAAAAATCGACTTCACCCTCAAAGTATAGTCCGGTTTTTGTATTAGCGCCGCCAATTCCGTGTTTTATCATAAAATTATTTAATTAATTTATTATTTAAATTTTTTTCTAGGTCTTTTAATCTTTTTTCCGATAAATCAAGATATTTTTTCTCCATATCAATACCAATAAATTTTCTATCGTTTAATACAGCCGCTAAACCGGTGGTTGAAGAGCCAGTAAACGGATCCAAAACAATATCACCTTTATCAGTACTTGCCATAATAATTCTAACGAGTAAATCAATTGGTTTTTGGGTTGGGTGCTTACCAAACTTTTTTTCTTCTTTTTTGGGCGGATAAATCGCCCAAACACTACGCATTTGCAAGTTTGGTTTTTTAATAAAATCTTCCGGCCAATGGCCGTTTTTCATTAAACTATAATTGAATTTATGTTTGGCTTTCGTTTCTTTTCTCGCCCAGATTAAAGTTTCATGACTGGCAGTAAAAAAACGACAGCTCAAATTTGGCGAGGCGTTGGGTTTAAACCAAGCAATATCGTTAAGAATATGAAAACCGTTAATTTCTAAAGCAAAACCGCATTGATAAATTGAGTGATAAGTGCCACTAATCCAAATTGTACCGCCTGGTTTTAAAACTCGGCGGCAGGCCTTAATCCAAGCAAGGTGAAATTCAAAATTCTTTTTTGTGCCATTAGTTAAATCCCAATCACCTTTTTTGACGCTTACCATTTTTCCGTTGCTACAAGTGAATGAGCCACTGGAGAGAAAGTATGGCGGATCGGCAAAAATCATGTCTACCGAATTCTCTGGAAGTTGTTCTAAAATTTTTAAGCAATCGTCATTATACAAGACAAAATTTCCCTCTTTAAAATAGGGTTTTTGTTTAATTTGAGACAAAATTTTCTGCTTCTCCATATGCCTAATTTTACCATTATTCCCTCAAAAACTCAAAAACAAAAAACGGCAAACGCTGGCGCGGCCGTCGAGAGTAAAATCCTTTTGGTAAATCCGAATGGGGTTTTGCTTTTGGCGGGCGCAAAAAGTGTCTGCCCGAACTTGTTTAATTACCTTTATTTTACACCCGGCCCAAAAGCTTGTAAAGAGTGCTAAATCACCTTCAAATAAATAAAAAACGGCCAAGGATGACCTCGGCCGTTTGTGCTCTTTAAGTGAAAAATGGCTAATAGAATCTGATCGTCGGCGGAATTTCTTTATCGGGGTCATAGCCGGATATTGATTCAGTAAATTTTGCGTGGCTGTGATCATTGTATCCCAAGGCGGATAATTGACGTATAAATTTTCTGGCACTTTTGCGGGCCAGAATTTTATTGATAATCCCAATTATCCTCTCGTCCTGAAAGGTATTATCGGCATAATCGTAACCGATTTTTTTACCATCAAAAATTTGAATATTTCGGAAATTCAAATGGTGACCAACCAAAATATTGGCGCGCACCGGTCCATTGGGTTTGCCACATTCGAAACAATGCAGCGAAATAAATTCCACGGGAATCCGCAAAGAACCGGGCTTATCAGCCATCAGCCCCAAAAATGGCCAGTAAGGAGTATCGCCCTCTCCCTTTAAAAAACTTTTGAGTCCGTCGTTGCTCAAGAGTCCCGCGTGGACTGCTTTGGCTAAAACATGGGACAAAAGTATGTTGGCTCGTCTTTTTCCTTGATGGACTATCGGCACATCCTGTAAACCGCAATGGGCCGCGCTCCAATTTTGGCTTACGTGTTCAGGAACCCTCTCTACTCCATTCTTTTTTATACTTTCTTCAAAACCAAGGTGAATACAATGAATTGTGAAGGCGCGCTTACCAACTTTCAAGTGAAGGCTGGCTACTTTTTGTTCTCGCATCAGATACAGTGAAATCGGCTGGATGCCGTCAACTTTCAACCAGATTCTTTTCATCATTCCTGTTTCCTCCTGTTGGGTTAGGTTGTGAGAGGTTGTTTCTTACTGTTTCATCCTACTCCGGCGTGATTTTTCTGTCAAATTAATCAATTTCACCCATTTACCCATTCGCGCGAATGGTTCCATAGTTTATAAATTGTATTTTAAAATATTATGAATGTTTGGTTAAATTAGCTATAGCTAATTTAACCAAGGATTGGAATTTTGAGGAAGTCAATTTTGTCAAACAAATAAAAAAACTCCCGTAAGTAAACTCGCGGGAGCGGCAAATGAGATGCCTATTTGGTTTTATTTGCTTCGGCCTCCGCCTCGGACAGCAGGCGGAAACCCTGTTCTCGGAGATTGGTTTTTTGTGGATTAGAACTCCAAAAAGAAACCATGCCTCCGCGATCGTCAAGTTGGTACCACAAAACGTCGATCCTTCCACTTGCCGCCGGTGCTACGCCCATAATGGTTAGTTTGTAACCATCCCGGTCAACCGCCCTGTCCCCGTGCCGAAAACCATATTTCAGGCACTTGGCATCAGTGATGTCCACCAGGAAGGTGTGTTGATAGCAGGTGGTAGTAACTTCAAGAGTTGTGTTTTCCACGTTCCTCGGCGCCATTTCCTCCTCAGTCAGGAAGGTTGCCCCGCAATTGTTGCAGAAGTTTGCGTCGGGCGGATTATTTCTTTTGCACACTGTGCATCGGTCTTGCACCAAATGCGCTTTTTCTCTTTTTCGGGCCACAGCCTTGATGTGTTCCGATACTTTTTTCACGCTGAACCTCCTTTTTTGTGACTTCGTTTATTCATGAATTGTAATTCCATGGTAGCAAACCCACAAAAATTTGTCAAGCGTATTGTATCAAACTGTCATCAATAAAATAAAAACTCCCGCAAGTAAACTTGCGGGAGCGACAGATGAAATTGTCTAGTTGGTTTTTTTTGCTTCGGCTTCCACCTCGGACAACAGGCGGAAACCCTCCTCCCGAAGATTGAGGCCTTGGGGGCCGTCATCATCCCAGCAGACCACGTCGTTGTGGTTGTCGAGTTTGAACCACAGGACATCGTAGCTTCCTTCCTCTACCGGTGCCACGCCCATAATTGTGAGCCTACAACCATGCGGGTCAACCGCCCTATCCCCGTGCCGAAAGCCATATTTCAGGCACTCGGCGTCGGTGGTGTCCACGACAAAGGTTTTACCATCAGGGTCGGCGACTTTAATAGTTCTTTTTTCCACTTGTTGCCTCCTTAGTATGAATTCATTTGTTCGTGAATTGTAATTCCATTGTAGTATGCCTAATTTTTATTGTCAAGCTTAAACTAAAGTGCTAAAATATATTCATAAAAATTAACAAAATTCTATGAACAAACTTGATGATTTAAAACAAATAAAGGCCGCGGATAAGGAAGAAATGGCAAAATTTATTGAGGAAATGCCAGAACAAATTAAAAAATCGTTAGCAGTGATGGAAAAGGTAAAATTGCCG
>JAQTPI010000015.1 GCA_028748975.1 Patescibacteria group bacterium
AGTAGACTGAAAATCTATGTGTCGGCAGTCCGACTCTGCCCCCTGGCAAATACTTTTTATCGGGCGCGGGCTTTCGCCCGCGCCCTAATCGCATAACGGGGTATAGCGAAGTTGGCTATCGCGCCTGGTTTGGGACCAGGAGATCGTCGGTTCAAATCCGACTACCCCGATTTTAAAAAATATTTATTATTTTTCTATCGCGTCCCGATGGGCATCGGGAAGGTTCCGAGTTCGAATCTCGGCGCCCCGAAAAATAAATTTTATTTAAACTAAAAACAAAAACCCCCAACAAATATTGGGGGTTTTTGTTTTATATTTATTGCAAAATAAAACCGCTGTCATGTTGCTTGGCAGCGGGCCGGATTTTTTTTATGTTTTTTTTATTTCTTTCTTTAATTTACACCCACTCCTGAAAAATTAGCAGCAACAATACCATAATTGCCGCCAGCCAAGCCCCCAAAGCAAAATTTAGCGCCAGCATAAGCATTGTTGGCAACCCTTCTTTTTTGAAATAAGTAAGAGTTGCCGGCAGCATCAATGGACTGACCGCGGCTCCGGCTAGTATGATACTCGCTATGGCTAGTGTTGGCAGATAAAATATTTTTAGCGCGAAAAAGGGAGCCAGAAAAAGACAAACAAAGAAAATAATTTTTTTCTGCGCCCCGTCTGCTTGGCAAATACTTTTTGCCGTCATTTCTTTCCTCCTTTTTGTTTTTTAGTTCTCTGCTCCAGTGGGCTCCCATCTCATGGGCGGCGGATTTTGTCGTCTTTTCCAGCCAGAAAATTTTTCAGGTCTTTTCTTTAACCCCGTTTCCCCGGTGAAATCAGGTGGCTGTTCATAAAGAATATCGCACTGACGGCAACCATACAGCGATGGTCCAAATAAACTACTGCTAACACAGACTAATCGTCTCCTGCATTTCTGGCAGAATTTTGCCATGATTTATTCCCCCCCTTTTTTTATTTGGTAATTTTGGTGATAAAAATACTAATAAAGACAAAAACTAATAATCAAAACCAACAAAACTACCAAGGAAAGTATTAAAGGATTTAATCCCCAGAAAATTGGTGCCAGCATCCAAGCGCTTTGTGTCAGACTCAGATAGATAGAGAGTGTTAAAACCAAAAGGGATAAAACACCAAAAGTTAATTTAACTTTTTTCCTGCTCATGTTTTCCTCCTTGTTTTTTGTTTGTTAAAATTTATTTTTATATCTTTAAATTTATACTGCCGGTGTTTCCGGTGCTGGAGTTTCTTCAATTTTAGTTTCGGTTACAACTTCCGCTGGTTTTTCTGCTGCCACTTCGGCTGTCACTGGAGCAGCTTCCACTACTGGCTCACCTAGATTCGGCGAAGCTGGCGCAGTTTCTGTTGGAATAGTTTCAATATTAGCTGGTGTAGCTTCGGCAACGACTGGCGCAGCCTCGGCTGCCACCACTTCCGGTTTCACAATACTGGCGGTTTTCTTTTTGGCGCCAGTTAAAATTCCTTTATCAATCAACATATTATGAACGGTGTTGGTGGCTTTTGCGCCCTGGCTTAACCAATATTTAATCCGGTCTTCTTTTAAAACATAAACCTTGGTTCGGGGATCATAGGAACCCAAAAGCTCCAAGTTTTTACTCTTGGGATTGGCGGTTTTTTCCTGCAAAATCAGGCGAAAATAGGCCTGTTTGCTGCGGCCGACGCGTTGTAATCTGATAGAAAGCATAGTTTGATAAATTTAGTTTCTTTTATAAGTTTATACTATCTTAAAAAATAAGTCAAGGAAAAACTCATCGCTTGACATGTTTTTTTAAACATGCTAAAATATCCATAAGACAAAAGTCTTGCGCACCTGCCGTTCGCAGGGAATTTTCAATTATTTTAAAGGAGGAAAAGGATGAGGAAAAAACCCCGAGCTTCGGCCGGCAACACCTCTTCCAGACGAGTCTCCCCGCTTTCCTCAAGGGATCCGGTGGAGTACAAAATTGCCAGAGGTAAATCATACTTCAACGTCGAAAACCTAAGGCTCTTAAAAAAGAAATATATTTGTGATTTTTTTTACTTTCTGGCCACGCCGAGCAAGAACTTGATCGCCCAGCGCCCGAAGGTTCCGCCCTGCGTCTGGCATGAGGCGGAACTCTCGGAATTCAAAGTGGGTGAGACCTATCCAGTTCGGATTGGGGGCAAGCGTTCTTACCTCATGACCGTCCTTGGCCTGAACGCCATTCAGGATGAAAGATTTGATTCTACCTATACTGTGCTGCGCGGTAAAGTCGCCAACCGGGTTGAACTTTTTCTCCAATGCGACTACTGCGAGGGTAGCCTTGCCAGTGGTATTGAAATCGGCACCGTACCCGACGATCCGACTTATTGGACCGTCGCCAAGCCCGAGACCGCCGATTCCAGGCCCATCAATCTGAAGGGCTACAAATTTTTCCACGTCAAGGACACGGGGTTTGAACCAGCCAAGAACTACTTCCAACGGGTGTTCGTGGCGACCAAAAATCCGGACGACATGCGCGCGCAAATCGTGCGGGTGACCGGCGGGTGCAACCGCGCCACGACCGACACCAGGAATCTGCTGGTGAATTCAGAATACAAGCCTGTTTTTGGTGATCCCTGGTCTTTTGCGGGCATGGGTACCTATCGCGGTGTCTACTCTTTTCAAGAAGTGAAAGTCGCGATTTTCCAGGCCGGTGCCAACTACCTCGCCATACCAACCTGCGGCGACGGAATATCCATTCGTGCCCTGGTAAAGCACACCACTTCGATTCTCCTCGCCCAAATTAAAATCAAGCGGAACGCGATCAAAAAACTGGATGAAGAAATTGATCGGCTACTCGCGCAGATCAATTAACCCGGTAAAATAATTATCACTGATTATTTTTTTCATCAACACGATAAAACCCCGGTACTTCAGTACGCCGGGGTTTTTTATTTGTATTTTAATTTTTCCTTTTTTCTTTTTCTTGTTTTTCTTGATTTTTCTAACGATTTGTATATTTAGCAGCCGACTCTAGGTGTAATGAGAGTAGCGTCGACGCCCCGTCATCGCCCATGGTTACACCGTAAAGCAGGCCGGCTTTTTCCATGGTGGCGCGGTTGTGGGTGACAATAATGAATTGCGATTTACTGGCCAGCCTTTCCACAATGTCGGCGTAGCGGACCGAGTTGGCTTCGTCCAAGGCCGCGTCCACTTCATCCAAAACAATGAAAGGCGATGGATTGGACGCCAGAATGGCACAGAGTAGGGCGATGGAAGTCATGGCGCGTTCGCCGCCCGAAAGCATGTTTAGAGATTTTAATTTTTTCCCCGGCGGTGTGGCTTCAATTTCCACGCCAGCGTAAACCATGGATTTTAAACGCTTGGTAATTCGGTCCACCTCACTCTCTTCTTTCTGTTGTAAGTCGTCTGTTGTTAGTTGCTGGTCGTCAGTCGTTAGTTGTGATTCGTCCGTCGTTTGTTGATTGTTATTTGTTAATTGTGTTTTAACCAAAGTCAGCCGCGCTTTGCCCCCGCCAAAAAGAATTTTAAAATATTTTTGGAATTCTTCGTCAATAATTTTAAAACTGGTTTCAAATTGTTTTCTGATGGTTTCATCCAGCTCCAAAATTAATTTTTCCAGTGACTCTAAAGAACTTTCCAGATCCTTGGTTTGGATGGAGAGAAAATCAAAACGTTCTTTGGTTGTAGAGTACTCACTCTGAATTTCAGGATCGATGCCGCCAATCATTTCCAGTTGATGTTTTAGTTTGGTAATTTCCAAAATTGCTTCCTGCCGCGCGGCCTCCGTCAGCGGCGGCTCGCCACTTTTTTCTTTCAGCCAATTATTATCACCCAACTCTTCCGCCACCTCGCTCTCCAAATCGTCTTTTTTGGTTTCCAGGCGCGCCATTTCCACGCGCAGATTATTGGTTTCGCTGCCGGCCTGGTTAAGTTCCAGCTGAATTTTTTGGTATTTTTGCTGGAGTTCCCAAATTTGCGAGCGCTCCTGCTTTTCTTTTTCGCTTTCCTGTTTAATTTTTTGCTGAATCTGTTCAATCGCCACATCCGCTGCTTTCATTTCGTTTTGCCAAGTTTTTATTTTTTCTTCTTCCCCGTCAATCTTTGGCGCCTCTTTTTCCAGCTGTCGGAAAGGCATTAATGTCTGGTCCAAAGTGTTTATAATTTGTTCCTGTTCGTTTGCTATTTTTTCCATTTCCACCCAATCTTTATCTCGGGCCGCGTCTTTAATTTTTCCTCCTAATACTTTTAATGCTTTTATTGCTTCTATTACTTCTTTGGCCATGGCCGCGGGAATCGCGCGTTCATTTTTATGATTATTAACCGAAACATGCGCCAACTTAATTTTGGCTTCGGCGATTTTTTCACCCAGTTTCATTTTTTCCTGAAGTTTGTTTTGGTATTCATTGTTGAGTTTTTCCAAAATTTCGGAATTGGCGCTGTCCTTGGTCAATTTGGCCATTCCCCCCTGCAAGACTTCCGCTTCGCTTTGGATTTTGGCCTGGGCCTCCGCCGCTTTCCCCAATTTGGCCCGTTCTGTTTCATAGGTGCGGTTGATTTCCGCCCAGAGCGCGCCGTAATAGCGATATTGCTTTTCTTTCAGTTCTTGCTCCACCTCCACCCTTTTTTCCAGCCGGCGCACCTGGCGGGTGAGCGAATTTAAGCGCGGCGCGATTTCGTTCAATTGAATTTTGGCCGTGGCCAAATTTTCTTCTATCAGTTCCAATTTATTCAAGCTTTGCTGGCGCTTAATCTGCAGAGTTTTGACGCCCGAGGCCTCTTCCAAAAATTCTTTGCGCTCGGCAGCCGAGGCCAGAAGAAAAGCGTCAATCATGCCCTGCCCGATAATGGAATAGGAAGTATGCGCCACGCCGGCTCTGGCCAGTAGCATTTGGATGTCCAACAGCCGCGCGCGTTGCTTATTAATTAAATATTCCGAATCGCCATTGCGATAAAGTTTTCTGGTAATACAAATTTCGCTCATTTCCAGTTCCGCCTCATCTTGATCGTTTCTGAAATACAAAGAAACCTCGGCCATGCCGAGCCGCGCTTTTTTATCCGAACCAGAAAAAATTACATCCTCGCTTTTCTTGCCGCGCAGTAATTTTATACTCTGTTCGCCCAAAACCCACCTGATGGCGTCGGCGACATTGGATTTGCCACTGCCATTGGGCCCGACAATGCCGGTGATGCCTGGCTTAAAAATAAAAGTCGCCTTGCTGGCGAAGGATTTGAAACCGTTGATTTCAAGTTTTTCTAGGTACATAAAAATATTAAAGCATTAAAACATTAAAGCAAAAGCGCAAAACACAGAAGCATTAAAGCATTAAAACATTAAAGCAAAAGCGCAAAACACAGAAGCATTAAAGCATTAAAACATTAAAATAATAACAAATTACTCGCTTTGCTTTATTTTTGTTTCTAATGAGCAGATTTCTGTCCAGAGCATCCTGCCGATTTCTTCAGAGAGATTAGTACCATAATCATAATCTTCCTCGGTAATAAAATTTTGCTGGTGAGAAAAATAAAGTAAATACTTTGCTTCTCTAAATGACCCATAAGAAATCTCGTAAAAATTTAATTGGACTAACGGTTTTTTTCTGGCGTAACCTTCAATATAATTGAGAATTATTGAAAGAGCCGCTCGGCGCCACTGGGAAACACTGGCATAAATTTCTTGTTTGGGGAAGCCTCTGGTTACGCGATAAACAAATTGTGCATATTCATCCATTAATCTCTTGAGTTTTTCTTTATAGTTTTCCACCATAATTATTAGGTTTGCTTTAATGCTTTCATGTTTTTATGCTTTCATGAGTTTATTATATCAAAATTTTTATGTTTGACAAAATTTTTTTAATCCGTTAAGATAAGGCCATTGGTTCATTAAACATACAATCTAATCAAGGAGGTTGAGATGAAAAAATATTTATTTATTTTGCTGTTTTTTCTGGTGAGCGGTGTTTGGTCTCAAAATTCGGTTTTACAGCCAAAACCAGACACTTCGGCTGTGCCCGATTCACTCTTGGCGCCACGGGTCCTTTCGGCGCGCGATTCGGTTTTGGCGCGCGCCAAAGAAGGATTTAAACAGCGGTTAAATTTTGGCTGTCAGGCGGATACGACCTTTATCGTCCCAGGCAACAGCCAAAGATTTGGTTATGTTCCTGATGAAATTCCAAAATTTATTGCCTGGATTAACAGCACCAAAGAATTGTATTTAGAGGTGGAGCGGTTGGATGAGGCATTTTTCAGTCATCGTGACACCCAAAATGGCCTGTGGGGACGATTTTTTGTCAGTCATCGGCCCGATACCATCATTGTTTATAGTGAAGGAAAATACCAGCCCAAAAAAGGTTTTGCCTCAAAAAAAGTCGGCCGCGGAGCCGCTAAGATTATGGCCGCCCTTGGTATTATAGATTTTCCCATTAAAGGCCAAGCTTTTTTGGTTCTGACCTATGCCCAACAGGGCGATTCGGTGGTCTGTAATTTCAAAATTCATCTGGAAACCGGGCACGATTTTACCAACAATGCGGTTAACAAGTTGCTGAGGGACAAATATAAGCCCGTGGCTGCCAAAGCTCTTTATGTTGCTTTCAAACAAATATTGGCAGAACCAGACTCATTGATTCTGCCTTAAGCCCTACTCCACGAGCAGGGCTTTTTTATTTAAAAAATAAAAAACCGCCGCGGGTTGTGGCACGGACGGTTTATTGAATGATGTTTTTTATTTCTTTCCCATTTCCGCCAATATTTTTGGCAGACGTGCCGGATAATCCACGCGGTCGCTTAAAATATATTCTCTTGACACGCCCGCCGCTAAAAAATCCTTAATGGTGGAGGCACCGCTGGAAACGCCAATGAATGTAAGCCTCGCGTTTTTTGCCGCCGCCAAATCATAATTCACCGTGTCGCCGATGAAAATAATTCTTTCTCGCGTTACGAGCTTCGCCAAAAGAGCGTCAATGGCCATCTCCAGTGCCCGCGGATCCGGTTTCAAAAATTGGGAACTGGAATGCGAGCAGATACAAAGAAATTGTTCCGGATTAAGACCGATTTCTTCCATTTTTTGCAGCATGGACTTTATGTCCCTGCTGGAAGCAATGGTCATGGGGATGCCGCGCAATTGCTCTAAAATTTTTTTGATATCTTTAAAAGACAGATAGCGGTGGCTTTCATAATTTTCATTATAAGCCGCCTTGAAGCGGTTTACGCCTCCTTCGGGCCAATTAAACCAAATTGCCAATTCATTAAGCAACTCTTCCCACTTCATCCCCCACAATAATTTTAAGATTTTTTTAGTTGGCGGATTCAAACTGGCTTTTTTTGCCACTTCAATGTGGTAATTCATACCCGATCTGGTAGAATTATTCAACACGCCGTCAAAATCAAAAATAATTCCCGTGTTGGAAAGATCTCCCATTATCTTTTCCTCCTTTTCCGCCGGTTCGCCAAAAAGCGAATTTTAAGCGGGTTGATTTGTGAGTGAACAAATTTCTCTTTTACCTTACCAAACCTAAAATTTTTTGTCAAGCCGAAAATTTAATGTTAATATGTTAGTATGCTAACATGTTAAAATGTTAATATGAGTTTAACTAAATCCATTGCCAAAAACACCCTGTTCCACGCCGCCGGAAAATTTATCGGCGCTTTTATTGGTTTGGTTATTGTTGGTTTAATTACTCGCTATCTTGGCACCGCGGGTTATGGCTATTACACCACTATTTTTGCTTATCTTTATTTTTTTTCGGTGATCGGCGATTTGGGCCTGTATTTGATTTCCGTCAACGAACTCGGCCGCACCGATGTGGACCAAAAAAAATTTTTCGGTAACATCTGGACCATGCGCTTTTTTTCCGGCGCAATCCTTTTATTTTTGGCCTGCCTAATTATTTGGTTTTTCCCTTATGTGGCGGCCATCAAATTCGGCGCTTTGATTATTGCTTTTTCCATGCTCTTTTTAATGACCGACCAGATTACAGTTTCTTTGCTGCAGCAAAAATTAGATGTTAAATCCGCGGCTTGGGGCGAAATAGTTTGTAAAATCATTGTTTTGGCCGGCACGCTCTTAACCGTTAAATATGATTTGGGCTTTTACAGCCTTTTAGTTTCCGTGACTTTGGGTTCGGCCGCGATTTTTTTTATAAATTTAAAAGCAGCCAGAAAATTTTTGTCTTTTCACTTCAATTTTGACAAAGAAATCTGGCGCCAAATTTTGAAAAAGAGCTGGCCCATCGCCACTTACATGATTTTTTCCATGCTCTATTTCAAGGCCGACACCATAATTTTGTCACTCTATCATTCGCAGTCGATTGTCGGGCTTTATGGCGCGCCGTACCGGTTATTGGAAGCGCTCATCGCTTTTCCCGCGATTTTCATGGGGTTGGTCTCCCCGCATCTGTCGCGCGCTTGGTCGGAAAATAATTTGGCTGATTTTAAAAGAATTTTTCAAAAAGCTTTTGACGCCCTGTCGCTTTTTGTCTGGCCTTTGTTTTTTGGTTCAGTGGTTTTGGCTGGTCCAATTATGAATTTAATTGCTGGTTCTGCTTTTGCCGCTTCCGCGCCGATTTTAAGAATTTTAATGTTCGCTACCGGCGTAATTTTTCTCGCCCACCTGACCACTTTTTCCGTGGTGGCCGTGGGCCGTCAAAAGCAAATGATGAAATTTTATATTTTTGCCGCTGCCTGCGCCGTCACTTTATATTTTCTTTTAATTCCCCGGTTTTCCTATTGGGGCGCCGCCGGCGTGACCGTGGGCGTGGAACTTTTTATTCTCCTCGCTTCTTATTTGATGGTTAAGAAAACCGTTCATTTCAAAATCAATTGGCGGATATTTTTTCTATCTCTTCTTTCTGCCGCTATCATGGCCGCAGTGCTTTCCTTGACTAATTTTGGCCTATTTGCTAATGTTTTATCAGGAGTTCTGATTTATGGCTTGATGCTTTATCTTTTAGGTGTTTGGAAAAAAGATTTGCTTAGCGGACTCTAACCTTGACAACTATATATTTGAGGAGGAACAATGAAACAATTTAAAGATGAAATGCCGGAAAGTGGGCGGGGCTTTGTTATTTTTACACCCATTAATCGAGAGCAAATTTATTGTCATGCTTGCAGCAACAAAACTATTACCAGAGATATTTTTGATAACGCCCTTGAACTTCCTCTTTCCATCCTTGTCTCTTGTGTTTCTTGTGGTGAACCAGCCGTTGGTCTTCGTGACGGTGATATCACTGATAAATATTGGTGGAGGTATGTTCTGCCTGGGGACGTAGAAAAAGAAAAGAGAAGATTTTTTTCCCAGAGAAAACTTAAACCAGCCTTTGCTTTCTAATTTTAAGACCAGGAGGCCCTCATGGTTGAGAAACAAAAACAAGACGATCTTGATCGCTGGGGCGTTGATAAAAGCACCCGCCATCGGCATTGTTTCATCATTATTCTCGTTGTGCTTTTTTTGATATTATTTTTTTGTTTTAGGATATTTAAACAGCCACCCTGCCCAAAAAATAATCACCAAACATCACTCGTTGAAAAAGGAGAATCGCCATGAGTAAGAGTTGGAAAAATTTTGACCCCAAAAATCTGCCGCTCGGAATCATTATTCAAGTGCGGGAGAAAGCTGACAAAAAAGAGTCGGTTATTTGTTGCCACGATCATGAGGATATGAAACTCGTTCGTCTGGCCGACGGCACCTTCCGGTTGGAATGCGACAAACTTGGCTGTAACTGGAAAAAAGTAATCTCTCTGGCCGCTTATGAATATCGGGAGAAGTAACAATGTTTAGAATTAAATTTAAATCGTTAGTTGATCTTTTGCAGCGGCAGAATCCGATTGAGGTGGTTAATTTTCTTTCAGTTTTAGCCCCCTTTAAACAAACTCTGCTCAAAAAAACTTTAGCCGAAAACAATGAGTATTTTCCTTATTTATTCTTTAGTGATGAACAAATGGATGAAATAAAGGAAATTGTCACCGAATCTTTTTGGCAAGAGTTGATAAAAATCATCGAAACACAGTAATAATACGTACATTTGCACCATAGTCGGACCTTACCCTAGGCCCGGCTTTTTTTGACTTTTTTTAAGATTAAGATTACTATTAAAACACCAATCATCACTCATTCCTAATCTAATTTAAGGGGGAAAAAATGGACCAGTGGCATAATTTTACCGATTCACCAGCACCATATCCATTGGTGATACAAGTTATCAACCCAGAGACACTAGCTCTTTACCTTTGCGATGAATGTTTGAGTAAACATTATTTTTTTAATTATATGGGGAAATCCGGTTTATTTATTTTTATTCGTTGTGTTAAATGTTTAAAAAAACATCGCCTTATTTTTGAAGACTATCAATGGCGGGCAGAACCACCAAAAACTCCCACCAAGGAGGCTTAATGGGCATTGACGTAGACACTGATCCTGAAGGGAAAAAATCAAGCAGCGAAGTAATCTATACCAGTTTTGTCGCCGACTTGCCCCAGCTTGGCTGGCTCTTTCTGGTTTTGACCAAAGAGCTGGTGCCCGTGCCTTGTTCCAGGTGTCATCAGCCAGGCATTTTTTTTCAGGCGGTTAGAGCTGAAATAGGAGAGACGGTTCGCTGCACTTGCGGCAATTGCGAACTCGAAGAAATATTCTCTTCCGACCACTATTTTCAAGAAACAACAAAAGTTGATATTAAACCAACCCAACCCGAGGGTCAAAAATCGGCAGTTTCCCAGCCGTGATTCGAAAATCACGGCTTTTTTATTTGGGTTTTTAGTGATAAAATAAAGATGGAGGTAGGGTGGTTAATCTTATTAATAAACCCTCCACCTATAGTAAAATTTCACACAGATCCACACAGATTTAAAACAGATTTACACAAATACACAGATTACTGTAATGTTAAAATGCTAATATGTTAATATGCTAAAATGATATATTTATTCCTTATTCCTTATTCCTTATTATTCCTATTTTTAGCCCTTAAAAACACTAAATGGGCCGTTTATTTGGTTTGTTTCACCCTGCCGGCGTATTTGATTAGATTTCAGGTTGGGCCGGTTCCTATGACGGCATTAGAAGTTGAAATAATATTTCTTTTTATAGTTTGGCTTGTGAGGATATCCAGTAAAGAGAAATCAGAAATTAGAAATCAGAAATCGGGTAATTTAGAAGACCTGTTTTCTAATTTCCGTTTTCTGGTTTCAAAAGATAAATTACTCTATTACTCTATTGCTCTATTACTTATTACCTCGTTCGTATCCATTTTCGTCTCGCCAAACCTTCGCTCCGCCGCCGGTCTCTGGCGCGCGTATTTTCTGGAACCGCTTTTGTTTTTTGTTGTTTTCATCAGCA
>JAQTPI010000016.1 GCA_028748975.1 Patescibacteria group bacterium
CTTCTCTGTAAAATCTCATAACTTTTATACCTAGCGCTTCAATATATTTTTGTCTTTCCTTATCATAAATTATTTGGTCGTGATAATCATGAGTCCGACCATCAACTTCTATGGCTAAATGGAGTTCAGGACAGTAGAAATCCACTACATACCGGCCAATGCTGTGCTGACGACGAAATTTATAGCCCGTTTGGTTGCCTTTCAATCTTGTCCACAAAACTACCTCTCCTTTGGGCATTTCTTTCCTTAAAATCTTTCTGATTGTTTCTCTTTGTTTTTGATTGAAAATTATGTTTTTACGCATCTTTACAACCCCTCCGTCCCGAGTACTCGGGACACCTCCCCTTCGAAAGGGGAGGATAATTTTTATTCGTTTTATTCGTACATTCGTAGCTATATAACAAAATACAAAACCAAACTTGCCAAAAGCAGCGCGCCGACTGGCCAGACCACTTTCTGCAGCGGGAATTTGGCATGACCGCCATTTTTTCTTTTAATGCCCTGGTACCACATGTTGGCGAGATAAAAAACAACAGTACCAAAAGCAATGCCCAAAAGCAGTTTATCAATTCCCCAAAGTTTATTCAAGGCATGGCCCATGATGCCGGTAAAAAATAAAGGCACGATGATAAGGCCATACCAAAAAATCGCCGCCAGTAAAATTGAACCCTTAAAATTTTTATTTCTCCCTTTGAGCCAATTAATGGTCCAGCCGATGAGTGAAACGCACAGCGCGCCAATCCAAAGGCCAATAATTAAATCATCAATGCCGAGATAGCGCGACAGCCCCACGCCGGCGCCGACGGCAATGGTGCAGACAGGGCAGAAAGCCTGCGCTGCCGGCGCAAAAAATAGAATTGTAAAAAGACATGGTAATAAAAATATAATTTTTTTCATATAAATACATTTTTAATGACAAAATCCTAATGTCAAATGACAAATCGAATCCAAATGACTAAATGACAAAATTTTGATTTTGGATTTTGACATTGATTTGACATTGGAAATTTGACATTTGACATTATTGTTTAATCTTTTCCTTAAAAAAATTAATGATGTCCACATCGCCGGAAACACACTGCTCGCCCGTCCACAACAAAGGAATGGTGGCCGCGCCATCTTTGACCAAACCGCATTTTTCCGCGCGGTCAAAAAATTCCAAGGAATTGCTTTGATTTTTGGAAACTTCTTTTTTCTCCACGGATAATTTATTGAGAATATTATTAGCATCCATATATTCCTGAACTTTGGCGCAGTGCCCACAGTTGTCGCTGGCATAGTAAACCATTTTGGCGAAAGTGGTGTTGCTGGAACAGGCGGAAAGGAAAATAAAAAAGCATGGTAATAAAAATATAATTTTTTTCATAAAAGAAGTGTGTCATCCTGACGACCCCGAGCTTGTCGAGGGGGAGGAAGGATCTCGTTAATTGTCATCCCCGCGAAAGCGGGGATCCAGAAAAACGGTAAAAACGGTTCCTGAATTCCGGCTCTCGGGCCGGAATGACAAACGACTACGAGATTCTTCGTCGCCCCGACTGCTGTCGGGTCTCCTCAGAATGACACTCATTAAATTTATTTACTTCCAAGTATCTTCTCAATCACCGCCTTCAGTCCTTCTTCCGAGCCCGCGCCCACCAATTTATAGCCATTTATGTAAAGCGTGGGGGTGTATTCCACGCCGACAGCGACGCCGGTTTCGGTGTCAGCGCGCACGCTATCAAAATATTTGCCATTGTCCAGACAAGCATTAAATTTGACGGTGTCCAAACCAATCTGCATGGCCCATTTTTTTATATTTTCCACGGACAAAATGGACTGGTTTTGATACATCAGATCGTGGAGCGGCCAGAATTTTCCCTGGTCATTGGCGCAAAGTCCGGCTTCGGCGAATTTTTGCGAGGCGTCGCTCAAAAGATAGTTGTGAAAAACCACAAAAATATCATTTTGATACTGGTTCATAACACGGCGCAGGGCCGGAAAAAATTTATGGCAGGCGCTGCAGGAAAAATCGGCAAATTCCACGATTTTAATCTTGGCGGTCGGAGCACCAAAGGTGGGGTTAGGCGAAACCAAAAGTTGCTCAAAAAGCGCGGAGTTAAGAATATTGGCGGTGTCGGTACTGCCGGGAGAAAGGGTGTTGCCGCCAGTTCTGATTTCCTGATATTTTTGCCAGACATTTACGCCAAAAATGGCCGCGATTAGAATAATTATTACGGCCACAAAAATTATCACGATGCCCCAGGGCTCCCGGTACCATTTTTTTGGCGGTAAATTTTGTTGATTAAAATCACTCATAACTGTTCTAATTATATCAAACTTTATTCTTTTAACAAAGTTTGACCAAATACCAAAATTAAGCTAAAATATAGATATAAAATTTAATTTCCGTTCAAACAGCGGGTGTCGTATAACGGCTATTACCTCAGCTTTCCAAGCTGATGACGCGGGTTCGACTCCCGCTACCCGCTGCTTGCACGGAAATTAATTAAAAACAAAGCTTAACTTTTCATTCAAATAAGGAGGGGTGATGAAAAAAAATTCTCGGCCATTGAAGTTTTTGTCAGACGAAGAAATCCGCCAACATAACAGGCTAATCCATGTCTGTGTGGGCAAGAAAAGAATCAGGTGTAATAAGTGCCAAGCCATAGTCACTGTCTGCCAAAAATGCGGGAAAAAATTTTGTGGCTGCGAACCAAATTAAACTCCTGACTAAAATTTTCAGGAGTTTTTTATTACTTGACAAAAACATCTAATTTGTTATACTCAAAGTAAAGACCGAAATAGGGCTTTGACAATCAAAGACAAGGAGGTAAAAAATGAGCCGGCCAAAAGAAGATATTGGCAGCTTTTTCAAAAGATTAGAAAAGAAATTTTCACGAGAAGATTTGGCGCGAATTAATTACGCCTATACTACCGCCAAAAGAGTTCATGAAAAACAGAAGCGCGACAGCGGGGAAAGATATTTTGAACACCTGCGCCGCTGCGTGCTGATTTTGGTGGATGAATTAAAATTTTACGATGCCGATTTTATTATTATCCTGCTTTTTCATGATACTTTTGAGGACTGCCCTTGGTACGTCAGATTATTTATCAGATTCTATTTTGGCAAAAAAATTGCTTTAGCCATCAAAGACTTAAGCAAACCAAAACTGATTTTTTTCTTGGGCAGTAAAAAATTACGCGACCAATATTATTTTTGGCATCTCAAAAAGGCGGGATCAATCACAAAACTGCGCAAAACGATTGATCGCTTAGACAATATGCGCACCATCTGGGGTTGCGCGCCGGCTAAACAGCGGCGCAAAATTGAGGAAACTGAAAAATATTTCTTTAGGTATTTGGAAGATATTAGAAAAGAATATCCCAGAGAAGCAACCCACCTGGAACAAGAATTGCGCTTGGCCCTGGCGCAGGCCAAAAAATCATTAACTGGAGGCGAGTATTAATGAAATGTATTTATCTGCTCGACCCGGCAAGACGGGAAAAACCAGGTGAGAAGATGGCCAAAGAATTGCTGACTAAAGGCGCTTTTGATCTGGTGATTGATTTCAATAATCCCTATCCGAAAAAAATTTTTATTACCTTTTTTACTCTTGACCCAGAAATAAAAAATATAATAAAAAAAAGCGCCAAACTTCGCGGAGTCAATTTTAACGTGGCGGGCTCGGAAAAAATAGCGGGGGAAACCTTTTTCCAAATTTCCTGCGATAATCTGCCGAGTAATGTTTATCTCGCCCATTTCTTAAGCCCATTTAAATTGGCTGGCTGGAAAATTGAACCATAGCTTGGAGGAAAAATGGAAAAAGTCAAAGAAAATCGGTGGCGCCACGATCTCAAACTGGCAAAAAATATTTTGATCTTTATTGTTCTTCTGCCTGTTTGGTTATATGCGACCTACCGCATGGGTAAGATCATCGCGGACCGCTAAAGATAAATCATCAACAAAAGCTCCCGACTTTCATCAGCGGGAGTTTTATATTTGGAGCTTTCCCGCCTTCGTTCCCCAAAGTCCTTTAACACTCCGGCGGGCAAGCTCCTGTTTTTTCTTGCGCAAGCAAGAATTGGAATTTATCCGCCGGAGCGTTTAATTGGTCGCTTTGGAGCGAAGGCGGATAAACAACGCAACTTTTTTTGATACCCAATTGCAAACCGGTGCGCTTCATCGCGGGCTTGAATTAATAAACTGCCATTTTGCAAAACCCAATTCTGCCAACTGCCGGAATTCTGGCCAAAAATAAATTCATTCTTTTTTCTGGCCGAGCCTTTGGCAATGCCAATAACTGGCAAATCCATTTTGTTTTCCTCTAATATTTTTTGTATGGCATTCACCTGCGGCGCTCCGCCATCAACTAAAATTAAATTCGGCAATAGCCATTCCGTGTGGCATAGGCGCCGCTTTAAAACTTCTTTCAGACAATCAACATCACTTTGGCCCGCCACGGTTTTGATTTTAAATTTCCGGTATTCGCTTTTGACTGGCCCACTTTCATCAAAAACAATCATACTGCCGACTTTGCCCGAATCACCAAGATTGGAAATATCATACGCTTCAATCCTGATGAATTGAAGCGAATTTCCAATTTCCAATTTCCAATTTCCAATTTTGGTTTTCTGATTTCTGGTTTCTGATTTCTGGTTTCTGCTGTCTTTATAAAACTCTTTATTCAAAAGTGTCACGTCCTGAATGTGTTTCAAGGCGCTAATTTGATTTCTTAATCGCCCCGCTTCTTCAAAATTTTCATTTTTAGCCGCCGTCTTCATGGCACTGTTTAAACTCGCCACTACTCTTTTCTTTTCGCCGGAAAGAAAAGCCACTAGCGGTCTAATAACCTTTCTTTCATAATCGCGCGCGGAAATTTCACCGGTGCACACGCCAAGGCAATGGCCGAGCTGGTAATCAAAGCAGGGTTTTTTAGCATTCGACTCACAGCGGGAAACATAAAAAAGTTTGTGTAAAATTTTTAAAGTTTCTCTGGTATTTAATGATGGAAATGGGCCAAAAATAAATTTCCATTGTTTTATTGTTGGAATTGTTTTATTATTGCAACCCCTCCGTTCCGCCGCTGCGGAACACCTCCCCTTCGAAAGGGGAGGATAATCACCGCCACTATCCCCTCCTTTCGAAGGAGGGGTGGCCGATAACAATCGGCCGGGGTGGTTGTTTCGCAGTTCGCGTTCTCTCACAGAAATCAATCGTGAAAACTTCTCATTCGTCACCACCAAATAATTCCAGCTTTTATCATCTTTCCAGTCCACATTATATTTCGGCAAAAACTTTTTGATATATTTTCCTTCCAAAATCACCGCCTCCAAAACCGAATCGGTTTTGATAATTTTGATATCGGCAACTTCGTGAATCATGGCCTCAATCGGCCGCCAAGAGTGCATGTCATCCCGAGGAGTCACGCGCACGGGACGACGAGGGATCTCGTTGTGGCTCTCTACGAGATTCCTCACCCGCTGTTGCGGGTTCGGAATGACATTCCCTTGGGTAAAATAACTCCTCACCCTTTCCCGAAGTGAAGTTGCTTTGCCAACATAAATCAGCTCTCTTTTTTTGTTGTAAAAGAGATAAATTCCCGGCGTGGTTGGAAATTTTTTGATTTTTTCAGTGAAGCTTGACATAAAAAATTAAACATATTAAACTTATTTTATCAAATAGTTCATTTTTACTGGTCGCCCAATAACGGGCAAACAACAAACAAGGAGGCAACATGTCATCTGAAACCGTGGCTGTCATCATCGAAATGATTGCAGGTAAAGAATTTTTGATGGAAAAATGCAAAGAATGCGACAGACTATACCCTCACCAACAAATACTTCGTTTTAACCGCCAAGAATTCCAAGAATGGCAGGCACTTCAAGAAGAAAGTATGAAGTGGCGAGTACTTTTTAGTAAACGTCGAAGTAAGGAAATTGAAGAAAAACTCAAACAAATTCTTCTTCCTCATGGCAAAGATATTCCGCTAAAAAAGGTTGGAATGTTAAGTGAATTATCAGAAGGTTTTTATGATTATGTTGTACTTCCAGTAGGCGGCTAGGTTAAAAGTATAAAAATAATCTTCGCTTACAATCCCCGCGGTAATAACTACACGGAGGAAAACATGACTGAACCAAAATGGGTAATGCATCACGATGACCCGCCCTGCGAAGCTCGTCTGAATGATGATAATATTTGCCCCGAGTGTGGCTTTGTACCGGATATGCAAAGCACTTGTTTTTATGCCTATTGTCCGGTCTGTAATCTTCGTCTGAAAAAAATGCAGTGCCCCAGATGCAAAAAAACCTACAAAAGCTCTGACCCATGAGTCAGGGCTTTTTATTTTTCCTTTATTACTTTATTACTCTATTACTTTACGTAATACTTTACGTAAATATTCCCCCGTATGCGAAAATCCACTGCGCGCCACCTCTTCCGGCGTGCCTTCGGCCACCACCTCGCCGCCTTTGTCTCCGCCTTCGGGGCCAAGATCAATAATCCAGTCCGCGTTTTTAATCACATCCAAATTATGTTCAATAATTAAAACCGTATTGCCTTGCCCCACCAATCTTTGTAAAACATCAATTAATTTTCTGACATCATCATAATGCAAACCGGTGGTTGGTTCATCCAAAAGATATAAAGTTTTGGTGGTCTGGCGGCGCGCCAATTCGCGCGAAAGCTTGATGCGCTGGGCTTCACCGCCGGAGAGTGTCGTGGCCGATTGGCCAAGCGTCAAATAATCCAAACCCACCTCGTTCAACATCTTAAGTTTATCATAAATTCCGGGAATATCTTTAAAAAACTTTTCCGCCTCGGCAATGGTCATGTTTAAAATATCAGAAATGTTTTTCCCTTTGAATTTAACTTCCAGGGTTTCCTTGGTAAATCTTTTGCCTTTGCAGACATCGCAGACAATTTGCACGCTTGGCAAAAAGTGCATTTCAATTTCCAAAGTTCCTTTGCCTTCGCATTTCTCGCATCTGCCCCCAGCGGAGCGA
>JAQTPI010000017.1 GCA_028748975.1 Patescibacteria group bacterium
TCCTCGCACCAGCCCCTAATTGAGGTGCGGGTTTTGGGCGAGAATTTGCTTCATAATTTGGCGGAATTCAAAAAGAATTATCCCAAATTGGAATTCGCGCCGGTTTTGAAAAGCAACGCCTATGGCCATGGCATTGTGGGTGTGGCCAAAATTTTGGACCAAAAAAATGTTCCCTTTTTTTGCGTGGATTCTTTTTTTGAAGCGCGCCAGTTGCGCCACGAAGGCATTAAAACCAAAATTTTGATTATCGGCTTTACGCGGCCGGAAGAAATTGTGTCGTGCCGCCTGAAAAATGTAGCGTTTGCGGTGACAGGGTTAGAACAGCTACGAGAAATGACGAGATCCCTCGTCGCCCCGCGCTCGGGGCTTCTCGGGATGACATTAGCGAAAAAAATCCACCTCAAAATCGACACTGGCATGCACCGGCAGGGGATTTTAATTTCCGAGATTGAGGAAGCGATAAAGATAATAAAAAATAATAAAAATATAATTTTGGAAGGAATTTGTTCGCATTTGGCTGACGCTGATAATGAAGACCAAAAATTTACCTTGGAGCAAATTGAAAATTGGAACAGAGCCGCTAAAATTTTCAAAGAAAATTTTAGCGGATTAAAATACCTCCATCTTTCCGCCACTTCCGGCGCCGGCTTTGCCGAAAAAATTGACGCCAATGTGGCGCGTCTCGGACTGGGACTTTATGGTATAGATCCGAGTCCCTCTCCCCTTACGAAGGGGAGAGACGGAGAGAGGTTTTTGATTGATAATAAACCTCACCCCAACCCTCTCCTTCGAAAGGAGAGGGGGGCATTAAATCTGAAACCAGCTTTAGAAATACGCACTATCATCACTTCAGTCAAAGAAATTGAGCCAGGCGAAAAAGTCGGTTATGGCGCAACTTTCACTGCTGATCAGAAAATGAAAATCGCCACGGTCCCGGCCGGTTATTTTGAAGGCGTTGACCGCCGGCTTTCCAATTTCGGTTTTGTTAAAGTCAAAAATATTTTTTGCCCCATTGTCGGCCGAGTGAGCATGAACATCACCACGATTGATGTTGGTGCGGTGGCCAACGTCAAAGTCGGCGATGAAGCAATTTTAATCAGTCAAAACCCTGATGATAAAAATTCAGTGGAAAATATTACTAAGCTGTGTAATACGATTTCGTATGAAATTTTGGTGCGTATACCCAACCATCTTAAACGAATAATCTTATGAAAAAAATAACAACCTTGCAAACACTTTTTGTTGTTTTTATTACCCTCCTTTTCGCTTTGATTATTATCACGCCGCATTTATTCGGGAACCCTGTTTTGATAAGCAAAAATATCGTGATTGAAGAGGAATACGCGGAAAGCATTATTATCGTTTTGCTTCTGGCCGTGAGTTATGCCGCTTACTATTTTTATAAAAAGGAATTGATTAGAAAGACCAAAGAAATTGAAAAATTGGAGGAGGGTAAAAAGAATTTGGGCGGCCAATTGACCGATGCTTTTAAATATATCGGCGCCGTCAATGTCCAGATTGAACAGATTCGTTCTGTTTTTTCCTCAGTTAAAAAATACCCGGAAAGCAAGAAGGACTTTAAAAATATTTTGAATTTTCTGGCGGAAAGAGTTTTGGGTATTGTCAGCGCGGACTGGGTTGTCTTGAGAATTATTGATTTGACCGAGCAGAAAACATTAAGCGAATGCGTCCAGGCCCGCGGTGAGACTGTTTTGCTTAAACATGAAATCAGCAATCGCGCTTTGGTTAATGGCGAGCCAATTGACAGCTATAGTGTTGTGGCTTCCAATCAAAAAAGTTTAAGTGTCAAAGTTTTTTGCGTTTTGCCGATAGCCAAAATAACAGCTGACCAGGAAGTTTTAATTAAAGCCATTGTCAATCAGCTGGATATGCTCTTTGTAATTTTTACCTCCGCCTATTATAAAGATAAAAACGGGCAATAAAAATGACTTACCAAAAAGTCTCGCAAAAACTCAAAAAACTCGCCAACCCTAAAAAGGCCAAAAATTTGGCGCGGTTTTTTAAGACGGGCAAAGGCGAATATGGCGCAGGCGATATTTTTTTAGGCATCATGGTGCCGGAACAAAGAAAAGTGGTTAAAAAATTTCGCGATTTACCGTTGCCGGAGATACAAAAATTATTGAATAGCAAATTTCATGAGGAACGATTGGTCGGTGTATTAATTCTTGTAGAACAATATCAGTCGGCTATCCTCCCCTTTCGAAGGGGAGGTGCCCCGAGTACTCGGGGCAGAGGGGTTGTAATCAAAAATAACAACCACCCCGGTCCGACATTGCGTCGGACCACCCCTCCTTCGAAAGGAGGGGATAGAAAAGAAGAAATATGCAAATTTTATTTGAAAAATAGCCGCCGAATAAACAACTGGGATTTGGTGGACCTTTCTGCGCCAAAAATCGTCGGCGCGTACCTTTTAAATTTGGAACCTGTCCGCAGACAGAATAAGAGTTTATCCGCCGGAGCGTCTAAGGGGTTGCTGCGGAGCGCAGGCGGAAAAACTCGCCGAAAAATTTTATATCAGTTGGTAAAATCAAAAAATATTTGGGAAAGGCGCATTGCTGTTTTGGCAACTTTTGAATTTATTAGAAATTATCAATTTGAAGATTCCCTCAAGCTCGCTAAAATTTTATTAAATGATAATCATGATTTAATTCACAAAGCCGTGGGCTGGATGCTCCGCGAAATCGGCAAGCGCGATGAAAAAGTCCTGCGCCAGTTTTTGGATAAATATGCTCCTAAAATGCCGCGCACGATGTTGCGCTACTCCATAGAACGACTGTCAGAAAAACAGAGACAGTATTATTTATTAACGAGTTAACGAGTTATTGATTACGGCTTACGGGTTACAAATTACGAGTTACGAACGTCAGCTTGACAATTTTTTTATTTCGCGCTATAATGACTGGACACTAGTTGATCCCTGTTTCACAACCAAACCTCGCGCTAAGCGTGAGAGAAAGAAGGAGGCAGCATGTCTTTTTGGAAAAATTGGTTTAAAAAGAAGAAAAAGTATTATTTTTACAGCACGTATGACAGGGTTGAAGATTTTGATACCCCTCGTGCCGTGGTGGTAGTTTCGGAAAAAAAGCTGCCAGCACGGACTTCGGGTGAATGTGCCCTGTTTCTTCCCCGGATTCCATTGCGAACCAAAATTGGCACCAAGGGCCGTCTGATCATCGGCGACCCCAGGGTAACCAAAGAAAAGATGGAGTTGGTCAGTAAAAGCCAAGAACGCCTGCCTAAAGCCATTCGCAATTATAAGGCAAGGATAAGAAACATTAGTCCATGGTGGACCTTCCGCTTTCCCACAGGCGAACTCATTTATTTGCGCTGGTACTATATTGCCTGGCTGAAACCGCGTTCAAAATAAAACATCGTGTCTGAAACATTTGCCTCTGCCGAGTTTATTCGGCAGAGGTTTTTTATTTTGTTTGACTTCATAAATATGGTATAATATAAATATATGAAATCCCCTTTGCTTAAAATCACCATCCTTCTGGTCATTTTGGCCACTGGCCTTTCCGGCTGTCTTTTTGGTACCACGCCCACCGCCACTGTTAAAGTGGAAAATTTTACTTTGGAAGTTTGGGGTGTTTTTGACACTTCCGCTGCTTACGCCGAAATTATTCGCGCCTACAGCGAACTCCATCCGAACATCACCATCAACTACAAACAGCTGCGCTGGGAAGAATATGAACAGGCGCTCTTGGAAGGCTGGGCCGAAGACAAGGGGCCCGATGTTTTCTTGGTGCATAACAGCTGGCTTGGAAAATATCAAACCAAAATTACTCCCTTGCCCGCCTTGCTTTCCGTGCCGCGTTTAGTGGAAACACAAGGTGCTTTGAAAAAAACCACCAAAGTGGTGGTCGACAACATCAAAACACCCACGCTGACAGAAATAAAAAATTTATTTGTCCCCGCGGTTTATGCCGATGCTGTGCGCGACAATCAAATTTGGGGCCTGCCGCTTTCAGTTGATTCTTTGGTTTTGTTTTACAATCGTACCTTGCTGAATATTTCTGGCATTACCCGACCGCCCTCTACCTGGGCCGAACTTTTAACAGCTACCAAAAACATCACTCGCACTCAGAATGGAAAAATTGTCCGCTCCGGCGTGGCTTTGGGCACGGCCGACAATAACAATCGGGTGGTTGATGTTCTCTCCCTTTTAATGATGCAGCAGGGCGCCATTGTCGTGGCTGCCAATGGCCGCGCGACCGTGGACAATGAACGGGCCGAGAAAGCTTTGGCCTATTATCTTTCTTTCAGCGGCAATCCCGCCCTTTCTTCTGATGGCCAGCCGCTTTCTTACACTAATAATACCTGGAACGATGGCTTGGCGCGCGAAGCCACTGATGCTTTCATTCAAGGCAAATTGGCCATGATGTTTGGCTATGATTATCAGCTGCCGTTTTTGCGAGCCCAAGCGCCGCAACTGGACATTGGCGTCGCGGCCGCCCCGCACCTCAAAGCTGATGGCTCCGATATCTATGATGGGCAAAGCATTAATTTGGCCAATTATTGGCTTTTAAGCGCGGCCAAAAAAACAAAACATATCAATGAGGCTTGGGATTTCATTCGTTTTGCGGCTCTGGGCACGGCCACGGATCCGGCCACGGGCAAAATTAGTTATCGCGCCGAAAGTTATCTTTTAGCTAACGAGGGTTTGGCAGTTAAACTTAAATCACCGGCTCTTTTGGCTTTGGTGGAAAAATACAAAGAAGATGAGCGTTTTCAGCCTTCCCTCAATCAACTCTTAACGGCTGGCAGTTGGTATCGCGGCCAAAATCCCTCCGAGATGGAAAATGTTTTTAAGCAAATGGTTGATGGCGTTATTTATCAAAACAAAGAAATACGTCAAGTCGTGAGCCCTCTCACCCAGGTGGCGCAGTGGGGTAATTAAAACTTTCCTTTTTCGCGCTAATTTGGTACAATATAATCAATAATGGGTGTGGAAAACCCACTCCAAGAAAAGGTCGAAAATAGACGAATTTTGTGTGAAAGGATATCCTCACACAAATTAATTTAGAAAAATATGAATAAAAAATTAGTCAAAAATGCCGTTGCTTTTTTAATGCTTTTGGCCATCTTCGCGCCTGGTTTTGTTTTGGCGCAAGGCGCTAACACCTATCTGCCCGCGCCCGGTTCCCTTAATTTGCCTCAAGGCCAGACCACTGACCCGGTCAAGTTAGTGACCAACATCATCAACATTCTTCTGGGGCTCCTCGGTCTTTTGGCCGTGATCATTGTTTTGATCGGCGGCTTCAAGTGGATGACCGCGGCTGGTTCGGAAGACAGAGTGGAAAAAGCCAAAAAGACAATCCAATATGGCGCCATTGGTTTGGCCATCATTCTTTTGGCCTATGTCATTGTCCGCGTGGTCATTAACGCCATCTGGAATGTGGGCGAACGCAACACCATTCAATAGTCAATAATTTTGTCAATGAAAAAAAACAAATTACTAATTTATTTGTTTCTCATCGCCAGCGCTCTCCTGTTCTTTTTAGGGCAGGAGAGCGTGGCGTTGGCTGTTGGCGCTTCCACCGCCGCCGAGGAAGGTTTGGATGCCGCTGCCAGCGTGGCTAATTTAACCAGTAAAACCGAAGCCATTGAATTGGCCGGCAATATTGTGCGGACGGTTCTGGGTTTTTTGGGCCTCATTTTCATCATCCTGGTGCTTTACGCCGGGTTTGTCAGAATGACCGCGCAGGGTGACGCCGCCAAAGTCAAACACTCCACCGATCTGATTAAAAGCGCGATCATCGGTTTAATTATTATTTTTGCTTCCTACATTTTAACTTTATTTGTCATTCGGGCCATTAGCGGCAGTATTGCCGGCAGCGAGGGTGATAGCGCCACGCGCGGCACTTGCGCTGAAATTAATGGCAGCTGTTATCCCCTAGCCGATTGTCCTGCCGGCACCGCCAGTTTTGGAGTAAAAAATTGCCAAACCGGCCAGGCCTGTTGTGCCCCACCAATCTAGAATATGAAAAAAATATTTAAAAATTTAATTTGTTTTTCTGTTTTGATGCTTTTAGGCTTTAATGTTTTTTTGCCTGCGGCCGGCGCCACTGGTTTTGATGAACTGCTTAATAATCTGAATCTTTTCCAGACCCATTCCGGTTTGCCCGGCACCAACGAAACCTCTCTTTTGGATATCATCTTTGGTTTAATCAACAGCTTGCTTGGCCTTTTGGGCTTGCTTTTTGTCGTTCTTTTGCTTTACGCCGGTTTCACCTACATGACGGCGCAGGGCGACAGTGAGAAAGTTACCAAAGCCAAAGCTACCATTAAAAACTCCGTGATTGGCGTGGCCATTATTATTTTAGCTTACGTCATTACTAATGTTGTTTTTACCATCATTGTGAATGTGGCCAACAAAGGAAAAATATAGCTTAACTTTGATTTTTATTTGAAATAAAAAAACGGCCGTTCGTTTGACGAACGCCGTTTTGTTTTTGTGAAAAACGCCAGTCTTAAATCCCGCTGGGACTGCAGAAGAGAATGATGGCCGCGCCCAACAGGAAAATAAGCAATGCGAAACGCAAAATTTTCATGGGGCGCCTCTTTTTTTGCGCCAATTCTCGGCCGCCCACACCAGTGCCAAAATCACCAGCACCAATATGGCGTATTTCGGAATTAAAACAAACAAGCCATAGACAGCCGCAAAAAGTAGAGCCGGCTTCCACACTTCCCTGATTTTCATTTGTTGCCTCCTTTGGTTATTTAAGTTTTGATAGTTATAGTTTAACGTTTTAAATTTAGCTCGTCAAGCCGTATTTCAAAATGCACCACAAGGC
>JAQTPI010000018.1 GCA_028748975.1 Patescibacteria group bacterium
CTACGAATTTACGAATAAAACGAATGTACGAATAATTACAAAATTATTCTGCGACCATTCGTATATTCGTATGATTCGTACATTCGTAGGAAACATGAAAATCACTTCCAAAAAACTCTTTGGTTTGTCAGTCGAAACCAAATCCGGCACCATTCTTGGCCGGCTTGATGGTTTTGCCATGGACACTGATTTTCAAAGCATTTCCGAATATTACATTAAACCCGAAGGACTGGTTGGCGGTTTAGTTAAAAACAAACTGATAATTTCCCGCGGCCAAGTGCTGGACATTTCCGCCCAGAAAATGGTGGTGGATGACAATTACGCCGCTGGCGCGGAAAAAGAAAATAATAAAATAGAAAATAAAGTGACTGAAGGGGCGATGATGAAAGAGTAGTGGGTAATAAGTAACTAGTAACTAGTAATAAGGGAAATATAAAATAAAAAAAGAGCTGGGAAGTACCCAACTCTTTTTGTTGTTTTTTACAGAAAATGAGTAATAACCTCGGCGCTGATGGAAATCAAATACAGAACAAGAAAAATCGCAGTTAGAATCATGGAAACAGCAAGATAACCAAACACCAATCCCAATACCTCAAGTAATTCAAAAATTCCACCGCCAAAAAACAGAGCTACCTTCACTAAAAAGAAATTTATAATTATGACAACCGTCATAAATAAGCCAGAAAGCACCAGTAAAATTAACCATAACCAATGTAAAGAAATAATAAAATTCACAATCACCTCCTATTATTTATTTGTTATGTATTTGGGAAAATTCGGAAATACATTCGGATTAAATTCGGGAATTAAAATTTTCTCTCACTACCCACAATCACTCTTAATTTCTTTTCGCCCAAAGTCACTTCCGCCGGCGTTTTCATAATTTTATGCCCGTCCACCAAAACCGAATTGGAATTAGGTGAAGACAGGATTTTGGCTTTTTTAACTTTAATTAAGCTTTCCGAAAGTTGTTTTTGTTTTTTCAGGCCCCAAAAACTTTTTTGTTCTTTTGGGAGTGAAATCAACTCCAGTTGCCCGTCTTGGGGATTGAATATTTTTGTGGAACCAGCCTCAAAACACAAATTGTAAATGCCGATTTTTTCCGTGTCTTTCAGCGCCCGGACTTCAAACTTATTATTGCAAATCACCGCCGCGCCCTCGCCAAAAACTTCCACCGAGGACATGAAAAATTGGCCGTTGATTTTTCCCAAGTCAATTTCTTTGATTTTTCTGGCCGAAACAATTTCGCAAGCCGCTTCTTCTTTGGGAATGCCGAAATAGCCGGCAATGGTGTTGGGTTCGCCCACCGGAATGATGCCGAGCACAATTTCTTTTTCCGCGATAATATTTAAAATTTTAGATACAGTTTCGTCATTGCCCACCACTACCAAAGCTTCTGGCTGTTTGGCGATTATTTCATTGACATAGGTTTCAAAATTTTTCAGCAAAGTGATTTTGTTGATTTTGCCTTGGATGCCAAGGTCAATAATTCGCGCCTCAATTTTGGCGAGAATTTTGTCATATTTTTTATTGCCCAAATAGTGGTCGTAAATGTATTGGTACATAGCAGTAATCAGTAATCAGTAATCAGTAATCAGGGATTGCCGAAATTTCCGAAGGAAATTTCGGCCCTGATTCCCGGTTTCTGATTTCTGTTTCCCTTTCTACTTCTTCTTCTCTTCCACTTTTTCCGTTGCCACTTCCCCGCCCATTTTGACACTGCCATTAATCTGCGCGCCCGTGGCCACAGTCAAAATTTTGGCCTCAATGTCGCCGGTTATTTTGGCGCTGGCTGTCAATTCCAAACTCTCGGCAATTTTTAAATCACCCAGAACTTCTCCGGCCACAAAGGCGCTGCCCGCTTCCACCCCGGCTTTGATTTTGGCCGCTTCGCCCACGGTCAAATTCCGGCGGGTTTTCAAAGTTCCTTCCACTACGCCTTCCACAATAATGTCGCCTTCGCCTTTGAAGTCGCCTTCAATTTTTACTGTCGACCCAATAATTGTTTCCACATCTTTGAAGTCTTTGGACATATACTACGAATTACAAATCCGTACGAATATACGAATAACAGCGCCTTCGCCATTCGTACTGATGTAAAGATTAATTTATACTTATAGCTTACAGCTAATTAAAAGAGTTGTAAAGATGTAAAATCGCTGGTAAGATAGTAATAAGGTAATAGGGAAATAAAGGAAATAATAATTTATATTTTTGTCCTTGTAGCTCAATGGATAGAGCAAACCCGTCCTAAGGGTGAGATGGGGGTTCGATTCCCTTCAAGGACAAGAAAAAATCCCGATCAGCCAGTGGGCGGATCGGGTTTTTTTGTAAATTTTTATCGTGTTTTTGCTGGGATCTGGTGAGGTTGCAAAGCCAGCTGTTCAGCTGGATAACGTTTCTGAAGTTCTTCTTTCCAAATTTGCATCGCCACATGTTGATTTTCCAGCGCCGCTTTTCTGGCCGGCGTTAAACGCGTGGCCGTGGGCCCGTAAACCTTGATGGGCGGGGTGGCCATTTTTAATGGCGCCAGTTCGTCAACTTCCTGCCGCAGGCGATCAATAAACGCTGCTAATTTTTCTCTCAATTGTTCGGTGCTTGTGGTCATGGGATAAAGATAGGAATAAACATCCAAGCCTTCGTCAATCAGGCGCCGATGCATTTCTATTTGTCTGTTAAAAAATTGCGGATCAGCCCCAGTGTTTTCTTGAAAAGTTGTTTCGTCAAAACCCTTGTGGCAGCCGCAAACGCCCAGATTTTTAAAGTTTTTGATTTTTTCCCGCTGCTCTGCCGTGAGATATTTCCAATAAAAATCGCCGGTGGTCAGATTGCAGTCAACCCAGACATAGATATATTTTTCTAGTTTGAATTTTTCAATCGCTTCCACCATCCAGACAATAATTTCCGGCACGATGAATACCTCGCCGCCCGAGATTCTTAAAATATTAAGGCAAAGATCAGGGTTGCTGGCGTTTTGATTGCGCCTGGATTCAATCAGAAACTGGGTTAAATATTCTTCCGCCGAGAAAAACCTGCCGAATTCGTGGTTGGCGCTGTTGGCCACTCGGTCAACATAGCAATACCAGCAGTCCAAATTGCAGCCGTTAATTTGCCCCAAAAAAGCAGCGTTGCATTTTTCCGGGGTGACCATGGTCTCGCCGGCAATGGTGAGTTTTTCGGCCGCCACACCTGCCGGTTCTCGGCGAAAAGGATTTAATTTCAAATCTTCGGCCTTGGTGTAAATTTTTGACCTGAAAACATCTGCCCAAAACCTGTTGGCCGTCAAATCTTGCTGTTGCTTTGTTCCAGCCAGAACCGCCAGCAACACTTTTTTGTTGGCCAAATCAATCATTCTCGGCCGCAATGCTTCAGCCACCGCTACGGGGTCGTAACCCATCGCTCCTTCCATTTTTCTTGCCTCCCTGGTTTAGTTGTTGAAAGGACGATTACATCTTATCTTAAATAGTTTTTTTTGTAAAAGTGGATATTTTGGGGAAAACAAAAATACCCCAGATAAATTGGTGAACCTTGTGATTGTGAACTAGAACCAGTTAATTAAGGAATTGCGACTTTGGAATTCTTTAAAAAAATTGTAGTAACTTGGTAATTAAAAAAATCCGCCACGTTATATGACGGATTTTGTGATTTGTTATCTGCACCATTTATAATTATAAAGACAGAACGATGCGCCGGCAATGCACTCGCCATTATGTAGGAATCCAACATTGTAACGACCATCCAATAAATCACTTCCATAACCATCAAACTTTTCTACAAATTTTTGAATCAGTTGTTCTTGTTTTTTGGTGATTTCACCAACATGATAGACGGTAACCGACGTTCCGCCCGCAAATCGTTCCGATATCACCCTGAATTTTAAATTCGGAAATGCTTTTTTTAATTTCGTCCGAACAATTTTTGCATGTTCTGTAACATCAATATAACGCACAATTTTTGATTGTTTTTTTTCAATCTCTCGACAAATCTTTTCTTGAAGCTCCCGGACCTTTTTATCAGACATCTTATCGCCTCCTGTTTATTTAGTTTATTCGCTCTCTGTCAAAGATCTATTTATATATTATCATTGCTAATAAAGTTGTCAATGATTTTTGGATTAAAAAATCCTGAGTTTAAAACTCGGGATTTTTTTGGTGGACCGTACCGGGATCGAACCGGTCACCTCTTCCATGCCATGGAAGCGCTCTACCAGATGAGCTAACGGCCCGCAATTTATTAAAATAAATTTTGGTGGACCAGAGGGGAATCGCCCGTCCGCCTTTGGCGGAAACCCCTTACCTCGGCAACCCGCCTGCCATCGCCATGGACTTAGTGAGAATCGAACTCACGTCTCCGCAATGCGAATGCGGTGTATTACCACTATACTATAAGCCCCTGGCAATGGCGGGCAGGTGCGAATGCCGCGCTCTACTCCCGAAAAAATAAAATTTATTTTATTTTTTCGAGGATCCTCCCCGGCCTTGCCAAGGCGAAGCCGAGGGCGGGCGATTTTGTATCTAAAATTTCATTTTAGACAAAATCGGGACAGATGAGCTACTGGCCCAAAATCTTATTTAATTATAGCTGATTTTTAAATAAATTTCAAGTCTAAAAAAAATCGGCCGCGAAGCATCGGATGCTTCGCGGCCTAAATTGATGAATGGTGTTTTTACGCCCCGGTGTTGGTGCTGGTCAAATTTCGCAGCTCGGTCTTCTTGGCCTGAATCATGGTTCCGAACCCGAAGGCCAGGACCTTTGCCGTTTTGTCCCAGGCGAGTTTTTTGATCTGGTTGATCTGGACCGTGTCCATGCCGGGTTTGAACGGCTCTTGAATGTAAAACATGTGGTAGGAAAGGCCAGGCCACGTCATGTCATTGGGTTTGAACGTGGTGACCGCTCCACTTCGTTCCAATCGATAAAGATTGAAGAAAATGGAGTTTTGGAATGATTTGCCTCTTGTGGTCTTTCCACACCCCTCGCAAATCCGCAAAGACGTCACCTTTCCGTTTATCAGTTGTTTTAAGAGAAGAACTTTCCGCGTATAATCCATAACCACGGAAAAATCTTTTCCTTGCCAGATTTCCTTGTAGAGAAACCTGGCCGGATAGATATTGTTATCGGTGCCCAAAATATCCCGATGTCCGTCTTTCCAGATAAGCACCGGCGATTCGTTCCAGTCCTCTTCCGGTTTCATGACGTTTTGGTAATCAAACGCCACCCACAGGTTTCCTTGGGCCACCCGCGCGCTGTCCGCACGCAGTTTTTCAATCTGCGTTTGGCAGACCGCGATTTTCTGCTGTTGCGCCGCGGATATTGCCGGTTTTTCTATTTCGGCAACGACTTTTTCAAAAGTCACGACTTCGGAGATTGCCATTGCCACCGGCGCCGCCTTGGGCTTGTTGGCGCAGTTGGACAG
>JAQTPI010000019.1 GCA_028748975.1 Patescibacteria group bacterium
TCTTTATCATTGGCTTAATTGTCGGCGCCTGGATGGTGATTCAGACCGAAAAAATGTTAAATTGGTTCGGCCCCAATGAATGGGCGGAGCAAAAATTCGGCATGTATGGCGGTTCGCGCCTTTTTTACAAAATGTTCGGCCTGATTATCATTATTGTCAGCACCATGATGGTTACGGGCTGGGCGCAAGATATACTGATGGCAATTTTTTCGCCCATGAGACAGAAATAAATTTAAATTTTTGTTTTGGGCTGTTAGCTCATTTGGTAGAGCGCCGCGTTTGCATCGCGGAGGTGGCCGGTTCGAGCCCGGCACAGTCCATAAAAACCATAATTGATAAAATAAAAAATAGTCCCGAGTTCTCGGGACTATTTTTTATTTGACTTGATTATTTTTTCGCGGTATAATTAATATAGAGAAGTAAATTGTGGATAACTAATTTTGCGCTCTGGCGTAAAATTATCCTGAGGGTTGATGTGAATCAACCCGAAGGATCTTAAAAAAATTATCAAAATACAAAACGCAAATAAAAATTATTTTGTTTTGCGTCTTGATAATTAATCTTTCTCCCCATGCTCGTCGTTTAAAACGATATGGTTGCCACATGATTTAGTCATGTGTTGGAGAAAGTGGAATAAGGTATATGGCTAAGAAAAAGAAAGCAAAGAAAAAGAAGAAGATCTAAGAATCTCTTCTTCATTCTAGAGATTTCTAGAGAAACAAAAAATCCCTGATCAATTGAGGGGATTTTTTGTTTCTGGTTTTATTGGATTTTAGGGTGATTTTTGAGGCGATTTTTAGCTAATCTTAGCCAAAAATCGCCTGCTTTTAATACTACTATTGCTTTTTTGCCTTTTTGCTGTGGCTTAAAATAGTTTCTTCTGAAAACTACTCCTTTCCTCCTCACTAAAAATTCTGATCTCACCATATTGTCCGTCAAAGCCGGGTTTAATTTTTAATCTACCTGCCCGCACGCGCGCAATTCCTTCGGCAATAATCGGCTCGGCTACTTTTTTCAATTCTTCCGTGCTAACATCTAAAAGTATATTAAATTCGGTGCCAAAGTTATCAATCAAATTTCGGTAAACCACCTGCACTTGTTTGGCCCTACGCGATTTTACTCCCAGACATTCGGCAATAATCTTGTCTAACTCAATTAATTTCCTGAAAGGCACGCGCGATTTATCCACATAATTTTCGCCGCGGTCGCTTTCTGCCAATTCTTCCACGCGATTCAAAACGCCGATGGTTAATTCTTTTTTACACACCGGACAAATGTTTTTTTGCTGGCATGATTCACTGGGCAAAAAGCTTACGCTGCATAACCGATGGCCATCAAAGTGATACATCCCCTCTTCTGGATAGAATTCTATAGTTTCCAAAAATTTTTGCGGATTTTTTTCGCGAATTATTCTAATAATTTCATCATATGATATTTTTTGTTCTTCAATTTCAAAAATATTTGCTTCTCGGGCAATATTGGGCAGGGAATGAGCATCAGAATTGGAAATAATAGAAATATTATCTAAATTTTTCACGCGCCAGTTCATTTGCGGGTCGCTACTTAGGCCGGTTTCAATGGCAAAGATTTTATCCGATAGTTTTTCAAAACATTCTTCCTTGGAATTGAAGCCTGATTTAGAGCCAAACATGGCAAACCAAGGCGTCCAGATGTGCGCTGGAATTATAGCTACTCTTTCGTCAATTTCCAAACAAATCCGCGCCAGCTCTTTGGCATCAAGTCCTAAAATTGGCCGGCCGTCGGATTTTAGATTGCCGATTTTTGACAATGCCAAATTTATTTTTTCCGCGGTTTCAATGCTTGGCGCCAAAACCACAATGTGTAACCTCCGGCATTTGCCGCCCTTGGAATAGATACACGCAATTTCCGCGGACAGAATGAACCTGGGGGAACTGGAATTTGTAATTTGGAATTTGGAATTTTTTTGGAAATTGGAAATTGGAAATTGGAAATTTTTTAAAGTATACAATCCCGCCTCGCTTTCTTCCAAGCAATCCTTTATTTCTTTAAACCATTCCGGATGTGTAAAATCCCCCGTACCCACCACATTCACGCCTTTAATGGCACAAGTAGCCGCAATATTTTCCAAAGTCAAATCCCGCGAGCAAGCGCGGGAAAATTTGGAGTGGATATGGAGATCGGCAATAATTCGCATATATTATGCTTTAGAAATATTCCACAAAAAATCAAAAAGGCTTTGGAAACTGCAAAAAATTTTATCGTGCCTGATAACAACCAAAAGGGGCTGATTACCAGAAAAATGAAATACTTTATCTTTAATTAACCACAAAGAAGATTTAAAATCTATTGCTTGGGGTAATTCTCTGATGATAATGTCTTGGTTTTTAATTTTATAATCATCAACATTTTTTTTGGTACCATAGGGGATTAGGGTATGGGTTAATATTTGCCTTTTCTTTTTTAACCCGAGAAGTAGCTTATTAAAATCATCAGAATATATCTTGGAATAATTTCCCTCCCCCGGTGTATCAATGGTATAAATAACAGACTTTTTACTAAGACTTAATATTATTTTTTCAATGTTTTTTTTGATATTACTTTTGGTGTCATAGACATTAACATAAGGGAAATGGGCATCGCTGCGATAAAAATCAATCAATGTTTCTTGCAGACCGGCGGCCATTTTTAATCTATTTTCAAAAATATCAACAATAACTCGGGGTGATTCAATCCAAAAATAGGTTACGCCCCGGTACTGATGGGTGGTGATATAACCATCCTTTTTTAGTTTCTCCAAAATACTAATAACGGTGGTGCGGGGTAAGCCGGTTTTTTTGGATACCAAAGAAGCCTTGGCTTCTCCCAGTTGGGTCAAAGCCAGATAGGTTTTGATGTCGTTTTCATTAAAACCAAGTTCGGCTAATGTTTCTTTTATCTCTTTGGTCATAGGTGTTTGTGTCGAAAAAGTTCGACAATGTTGTGGTGATTTTTTGGCTAGTTTAAGCGAAAAAAGACCGCAAAGTACAAATAATTAATAAAAAACAAGCAATCACTTCGGATTAAGTATATTATAAAAATAGAACTTTGACAACCCATAACCCAGGAGGAAAAAATGAAAACCACCTATGTTTATCCGGGAAGCTTTTGTCCCCCAACACTCGGACATTTGCAGATCTTAAAAAAAGCAGCGAGACTCTTTTCCAAGGTTTATGTCGTTTGTTCGGTCAATCCAGAAAAAAGAAACGGCTGGTTTACGCCAGATGAATGTAAGAAGTTTTGGCAAACATATCCTTTGCCTAAAAATGTGAGAATCACCGCTATTGATTCTTTTAAAAAAACAGTGTCCGATCTTTCTTCAATAGTGATGTTGAGAGGTTTAAGAAATAGTGATGATTTCGATCATGAAAAAAGAACCGTCTTTTTTAATCAACGTAAATTCGGCATCAATAAATATTTTTATTTTATAAGCGATGATAATTTAAAGGATGTTTCCTCGACTAAAGTGAGGTGGGCGGCCAGACACCTGAAATTTGATGAGTTGTCGGACCTGGTCTCACCACTGATTATTTCCGCGTTACTGGAGAAAATTCTGCGTGTTAAAAATATTTTTCTGGTTATTGGCAGGCCGGGATCGGGCAAATCAACCTTCCTAAAGATTCTTTGCCAGAAAGACCGACGCAATGTCCATGTTAATACTGATGAATTTGCTAAAAAAATTACTCCCCTCTTAATGAAGGTTTGGGGCGAACAAAATTTAATAAAAATATTTCTTGACCCAAAAGAAAGCCCGAAGAAAAAATTATTGAATAAAATTATTAAAAAACCGTGGCTAAATCTCTTAAGGGAGTCGTTAAAAAAAGTTCCTCCTCATTCCAATGTTTTTGTGGAAATTCCCTATGGATTACAAAAAGACAAATTGATGTTTAAATATGTTGGCGGAAAAATTATTCATTTCCATTGTCAAAATGAGACAAATAAAAAAAGAGTTAAAAAAAGAGG
>JAQTPI010000020.1 GCA_028748975.1 Patescibacteria group bacterium
CAGAAACCAAATCCGCCGCCGGATTAAAGAAATAATTCGTCTCCATGATAAAAATTTAAAACAAGGTTTTGATTTGATGTTTTTGGTGCGCGCGGGCGTGAAAGAGTTGAGATATAAAGAAATAGAAATGAAATTGGCAGGTTTGTTTAAGAAAGCCGGACTTTTTTAGAAGTTGTCATTCCGAGAAGTTCCGAGTACTCGGAACGACGAGGAATCTTGTGGTTTTATGAAAAAATATAAGGATATAGGGATATAAAGATATATGAAATTAGCCTACTATATCCTTATTTCCTTATATCTTTATTATTTTTTTCTTCGGCCACGAGATCCTTCCTCTCCCGAGTACTCGGGATCGTCAGGATGACACCCGTTTCGTATGAAAAAAATAATTCTATTTCTAATAAAACTCTATCAAAAAACACTTTCACCTGACCACGGGCTAATGAAATACTTTCGCCGCCTTGGCGCTTGCCGCTTTCGGCCGACCTGTTCCGAATACGCCGCGGCCGCGATTGAAAAATACGGAATTATTAAAGGCGGTTGGCTGTCTTTTTGCCGTGTTCTCAAATGCAATCCCTTTAATTCCGGTGGCTGGGATCCGTTAATTTAAACTTGACAAAAGAATATAATTTTGCTATATTTATCTTAAACCTAAAAATTAAAATTTAATTTGAGGAGGAAAAAATGAAATGTGACATGTGTCATTTTGACCATCGAGGCGACACTTGGGTTTTGTTGCCGGTTGCTGAAAATGGCGGCAGTTATAAAAATGTCTTAGTCTGCCCCGCCTGCGCTCATAAGTCAACCACTTATTGTTTGAAGCACGGCCAGCCGCACTTTATTTTTAAAGGTCGCACGGCTTGTAGTGGGTGTATTAATGATCAAACCGAAAGGATAATTTCTGAAATAACCTTATCGGTTAGCAATAAAATCAGAAACTTATCCAATGCGGAAAAGATAGTTCTCAATAACACAACAAATGTTAGCGACCTAATTTCTAGTAAAATTAAAAGGATTGTCTTTTTTCAGCTTTGGCGAACAAAGCTTTTTAGGAAAAAGAATAGAAACTAACAAATGACGGAAATTAAATTTGCGTCTCGCTGTCAAAACCAGCGGGATTTTTTATTTTCCAAAAATAAAAATCCCGCTGGCGTGGCCATACGGGATTTTATACTTTGATTGCTGTTTTTTTTAATCTTCAAATTTAAGTTCGATATTAAAATGTTCCGGTCGGCTGTTGATAAGATTTACAATTGCTTGATTTGATGTTCGGCCGATGTTTTTGATCTTGTCATTATTTGCTAAAAACGCTACATAAAACATCTCGCCTGTTTTTTTGACGATGATCGTCTTTTTTTCGTCTACCCGGAAGATACGCGCTTTTAAAAGAAGACCAAGCGCCTTGAATGAATTTTTTAACTTCATTTTTCCTCCTAATTGGTTTTTGGCGGGTCTGTTTCAAAACTTTTTATTGCTTCCTCCACCGAGTTGTATGATTTTAGAATCTCTTCAAATTTAGCCACTTTTATTGGACGCATAATTCTGTCTGGCACATTGGCCAGTTTCAAATCACCCCCGCTTAAACGTAAGGTGGCTAAAGAAGTTGTCAGGGCGCCAAGCCCTTGGGAATTCATCCAACTTAATTCAGAACATTCAAAAATTATTTTAGGATAACCTCTACAAATTTTTTTATAAATTGATTCTCGTAAAAAATTAATTTTTTCTTGCTCCACCAATTCCCCTTTAAGATAAAAAACAATTATTTTTTCTTTTTTCTCCGGAACTATTACCGTTTCCTCTTGAGCTATTATTGTATTCACAATATCACTCCTCTCCTTGTTTAAAACTTTCCAGCGCTTCTTTTTCGGTTTCATAGATATCAAAAATATCTTCCAGTTTTGTTATGGCGAGTAACCTTTTTGTTTCTTTCTGGATACCAACCAATTTTAGATTACCAACATTGCCACGTATGGAATCCCGAGCCCACAAGATGGAGCCCAGGTGAGACGAATTCATTCGAGCAACTTTTGACAAATCAAAAATAATTTTTTTGTGTCCTAACGAGAGATGCCTTTGAACCTCATTAATCAAATTTTTTTCCACCGAGCGGGAGATTTTTAAATACAAGCCCCATACATTTCCATTTTGTTTTTCTTCTCTAACTACCAGCCTTTTATTCATTTTTTTCATTATTTCCTCCCTATCGCGCTTTTTAAAAAGCGGACTGGTTAAATGAAAGTGCATTTATATTTACACCCCCATTTTAGCGCAAGTTAGTTTCTTTGTCAAATGGCGGGAAGTGTGCTACAATTTAAACAGATTACCACAGATATAAAACAGATCAATACAAATACACAGATTTCTGGATCCCCGCCTGCGCGGGGATGACAAGAAAAATTTAATCAGTGTATTTGTGAGAATCTGTGCTCTATCTGTGAAAATCTGTTTTATTAAAACATATGGAAAAACTAATCGGTCAGATCACTCACTATTTTGACCACATCGGCGTGGCGGTAATCAAACTTACCGGCGGGCAATTGAAGGTCGGGCAAACCATCCATTTGGTGGGCCACGGCGCGGATTTTACTCAAGTGGTGGATTCCATGCAGGTAGAGCACGCCCAGATTGAAGTTGCCAAAAAAGGCGACGATGCGGGCCTGAAAGTGAGTGCCAAAGTCAAACCCGGTACGGAAGTTTATTTGGTGGAGTAGTAAAATTACTCAAGCCAAAAAAACCAGCCAATTCAGTTTGGCAGTTTTTTAGTGCCAGAGATTTTAATTAATAAAAAATAAGAAGATCGTTATTGTGACTGCCGCTTCAAAAAAGTTTTAGGACAAAATAGAGTTGAGTCGGAGCGGTTCGTCCCGCAGGACGAAAAGTCCGCTTCTGTCTGACGAACTCCGATGAGTCCTGCAACAGCGGGACGACATCGGAGAAGGAGTTAACGGACTTAGCGACGACGAAACCTATTTTGTTAAAACTTTTTTGCTGGCGGCGCTTTTTGGCGCCACCTTTTACTAAAAAAGGTGGCAGAAAGAAACTTTATGATTGGTCAAATTTATCACGCCATTTTCTACCAGCCAATTTTTAACGCCTTGGTCTGGTTCTATAATATAATTCCCGGCCACGACGTGGGTGTGGCGATTATTTTAGTCACCATTGTTTTGAAATTGATTCTTTATCCTTTTTCCGCGCAAAGCATCAAGGCGCAAAAAAGAATGCAGGAACTTCAGCCCAAACTTGATGAATTGAAAACAAAATTTAAAGATGATAAACAGGGCTTGGCCAAAGGCACCATGGAACTCTACAAGCAGGAAAAAATTTCTCCTTTTTCTTCCTGTTTGCCGCTTTTAATTCAATTCCCGTTTCTAATTGCTGTTTATAGTGTTTTTCGCAACGGTTTAGTTGGCGGAGAAAAAATGAATGCCTTGTATTCTTTCATCCATAATCCCGGGAACCTTAATCCTCTTTCTTTTGGCATATTGGATATGTCAAAAGCTAATATAATTTTAGCCGTGCTCGCTGGTCTCGCGCAATGGTGGGTTTCCAAAATGCTGGTGGCTAAAAAACAGCCCAACGTTCCAGGCGCCAAAGATGAAAGTATGACTGCGGTCATGAATAAACAAATGACAATTTTTATGCCGCTCATGACTGTTTTTATTGGCATTTCTCTCCCGGCCGGACTGACACTATATTGGCTGGTAACGACAGTGTTGACGGGCGTGCAGCAGTTGTATACGTTTCGTAAAAAGCAGGTAAATTAAGCTACGAATTTACGAATAAAACGAATGTACGAATAATTACAAAATTATTCTGCGACCATTCGTATATTCGTATGATTCGTACATTCGTAGGAAACATGAAAATCACTTCCAAAAAACTCTTTGGTTTG
>JAQTPI010000021.1 GCA_028748975.1 Patescibacteria group bacterium
TCTCCAGGAGTAGGTATTGGGCGTTAAGTCTATCTTTTTGGTTTTCCGATTTTAATCGCGGTTTCGCGCCCTCAATTATTTTGTCGGCAAAAGTATGCCAGAAATAATGGTAGATTTTTTCTCCGGCCGCATAAAAGCGGAAATTTTCCATGTCTTTAGTTACGTCTTTGGCGGATTTTTCCAAATTTTTCAGGATTTTTTTATCATCGTTGGTTGGCGTTGGTTTTTGTCTTGGGTCAAAATTTTCTAAATTCATTATTACGAATTTACTGGCATTCCAAATTTTATTAGCAAAGTTGCGGTAGCCGCGGATTTTTTCTTCAGAGATAATCGGGTCATTGCCCGGTGCGTTGCCGATAATTAGGGCCAGACGCAAGGCATCGGTGCCGTATATATCCATTACACCCAAAGGATCAATGACGTTTCCTTTGGATTTAGACATTTTTTGTCGATCTTTGTCTCTAATCAGACCATGTAGATAAACATATTCAAAAGGAATTTTTCCCGTTACGTAAATTCCGAACATTATCATTCGAGCTACCCAGAAAAATAAAATATCCCAGCCAGTTTCCATCGTTGAGGTTGGGTAAAATTTTTCAAAATCATTGGGCATGCAGGCTTTTAAAGTGGCAAAAGGCCATTGTCCGGAAGAGAACCAGGTGTCAAATACGTCAGTTTCTTTGTTAAAAGAATTATTATCGCATTTTGGACATTTTTCCGGCTGGTTATTTCCCGGGCGAACCATCTCTTTGCCGCAGTTCTGGCAGTACCAGATGGGAATGGGGATGCCCCAAACAATTTGCCGGGAAATATTCCAATCCCGGATGTTTTTCATCCAGTGATTAAAGATTTTCTCAAATTTTTTGGTAACGAATTTTACCTGGCCTGATTTTACCGCTTCCACCGCCATGTCTCTGAGGGATAATTTCCCGCTCTTGGGCGCTTCGGTCATTTTTACGAACCACTGAGCGCGAGGTAGGGGTTCAATGGTATTTTTGCATTTATAACAAACAGAAACCTGATGCTTATAATCTTCAATTTTTTCTAAGGCCCCGGCTTTTTCCAGAATTTCAATGGATTTGGTCCGGGCTTCCAAGATTTTTAAGCCTTTTAATTCTCCGGCCAGTTCGTTCATTCTTCCGTCCCAGCCGATAATTTGATAATTGAGCGGTAGGGAATGATTTTTTCCGATTTCAAAGTCAACAGCATCGTGAGCGGGCGTGATTTTTAAAGCGCCGGTTCCAAAATCTTTATCTACCATCTCATCGCTGATAACTTTGATGGTGTCGCCGTATTCTTTTCGGTTTTGAATCAGGGGATTGGTAACGGATTTTCCGATGAAATTTTTATATTGTTTGTTTTTGGGATGAACGGCAATGGCAAAGTCGCCGGGGATTGTTTCCGGTCTGGTTGTGGCCACAGTTATAAATTGTTTTGAGTCGTCAACCGAAAAATATTTCACGTAATATAACTTATCATTTCTTTCTTCCCAATTGATTTCCAAATCAGAAAGCGCAGTTTGATGTTTCGGGCACCAGTTGACAATGCGGCTGTCGCGATAAATCAAGCCGTCCTCATACATTTTCTGGAAGGTCTGATAAACGGTTTTGATGATATCCGGGTCAAGGGTGAATTTTTCTCTGGACCAATCGCAGGAAGCGCCTAATTTTCTGACCTGGTCTTCCATATGGGACTTGTTGGATTGGGTAAAATCCCAGATCATTTGATAAAGTTTTTCGCGGCCACCTTCTTGTTTTAAAATTTCAAAGCGGCTGCTGTTTTCTTTTTCCAACTTTTTTTCAAACACCACTTGAGTTTCAAATCCAGCGTGGTCAGCTCCGGGCAGCCACAAAGTTTTGAAGCCGCGCATTCTTTTATATCTGATCATTATATCTTCAGTGGCCGTGGTTAAAGCGTGGCCTAGGTGGAGAGCTCCGTTGGCATTGGGCGGCGGCATTATAATGGTAAACGGTTGTTTGTGCCTTTCCGGTAAATTATCAGGGTTAAAAAAACCCGATTCTTCCCACAATCGGTAAATTTTTTCCTCTGTCTCTTTCGGGTTATATGACGATGAATTATCAGCCATAATGTTCTAATTGTATTTTAAAAACGCGATTTTCGCAACTACCCAAGCCGTTTAATCTATTTGCTAATAGCTAATTTTCAAGGTAAAATTAAGTTAATTGATTAAAGCCCTTATGCAAAAAGACGTTACAATTTTCGCCGAAACCAATTTCCGCAATCAACGGGTTAAATTTGGCATTAAAATTGACGATCGTCGCAAGCATATGTATGCCATCGGTAAAACCGGTATGGGCAAGACCGTCATGCTGGAAAATATGGCAATTGACGATATTCGGGCTGGACGCGGCCTGGCGTTTATTGATCCGCACGGCGAATCAGCCCAGCGCCTATTAAGTTTCGTACCTAAAGAGCGTTTGGATGACATTATTTATTTTTGTCCGCCCGACCTTAAGTTCCCAATTGCCTTTAACCCTTTAGAAGCGATTTCCGAAGAGCACCATCATTTGGTAGCCTCCAGTATTTTGGAAATTTTTAAAAAGATTTGGCCGGACGTTTGGAGCGCGCGAATGGAATACATTTTAAACAATTGCTTGATGGCGCTTTTGGAATATCCTGACTCTACTTTATTGGATATTATGCGGCTTTTAACTGATAATGATTTTCGGAAAAGGCTCGTGGACAACCTTAAAGACCCGGTAGTGAAAAATTTCTGGGTTAACGAATACGCCCGTTATAATGAAAGGTTCCAGACCGAAGCCATTGCTCCGATTCAAAATAAAGTGGGCCAATTTTTAACCAATCCTTTAATTCGTAATATTATCGGCCAGAAAAAATCATCTTTTGATGTTCGTAAGGCTATGGATGAAGGAAAAATTTTGATCGTCAATATTTCTAAAGGTTTAATGGGTGAGTCCAATTCCGCGCTTTTGGGCGCGATGCTGGTAACGAAAATCGAGCAGGCGGCATTGAGCCGGGCCGATGTCCCGGAAAGCCAGCGCCGCGATTTTTTCCTTTACGTTGACGAGTTTCAGACCTTTGCCACTGAATCTTTTGCTAATATTCTTTCTGAGGCGCGCAAATATCATTTATCTTTGATTATTTCCCATCAATATATTGCTCAGTTGCCCGAACCGGTGAAATTCGCTATTTTTGGTAACGTCGGCACATTTGTAGTTTTTCGGGTTGGCGCCGAAGATGCTGAATGGTTGGAAAAAGAATTTGAACCGGAGTTTATGGCCAACGACCTGGTGAACTTGGCAAAATACAATATTTATTTAAAATTGATGATTGACGGAATGACATCCAAGGCTTTTTCAGCCAGCACCTTGGCGCCGTATCCGATTCCGGCCGAAGATTTAGCCCTAACCATCATTGATAATACTCGAACGAAATACGCTGTTCCGCGGCTGCAAATCGAAACAGAAATTACCCAAGAATGGTCAAAAATAGAAAATCATGAAGAGGCGGCGGGAAAGCGAAGCCGAGGTGAGAGAGGGGAAGGGCGCGAGAGACCAAAACCCGTTAAAAAAGCTTTCAGTGATTTTTGCTGTGTTTGCGGTCAGGAAACCGACGTGGCCTTTCAGCCTGACGGCCGCCGGCCGATTTATTGCAAGAATTGCTATGATGGAGTAAAAGCCGGAGAAATAATC
>JAQTPI010000022.1 GCA_028748975.1 Patescibacteria group bacterium
TTTTCTCTGGCGGCAATACTAATGACCGCCGCCAATTTAGAAAATACTTTGCTTCTTTTGGCGTCAGTCACTGCCTTTTTGCGTTTGATTTGAGCCCACTTTGAATGCCCGGACATAGTAAATAAAAGCTAAAAACGAAAAATTAAAAATATTTCGGACGAGTTTTTTGTTAACCACTTCAATTATAAATTTATTTGCGATAAAAGCAATTGGCCCAGGTGAAATTATTAAGCGGATGCTTTATAATAATAAGAACTTTATTATTAATAAGATAATCTTATGGAAGAAATTAAAAACAACGAATTACCAAAAACAGTAAATGAGATATTTGATTCTGGTGACGTTGCTAACAATAAAGGCACGGCTGCCCTTTCTTACTTTTTTGTTCTGGTTCTTATTCCGCTTTTCACTAAGCGACGAAGCAGGTTTGCTCAGGCGCATGTCCGACAAGGATTGTTTCTTTGTCTGGTTGAGATTGTTGTTGCTTTTATCTTTTGGATTCCCGTCCTGGGCTGGCTTTTAGCTTTAACCATTTTACTTGCGGCAACTTCCGGAATTATTCAGGCCTTAAACGGTAAGTATTCCCCGCTTCCTTTTATCGGCGGCTATATTGAGAAAATAAAAATATAATCTCGTTTATTTTTGATTTATGAAAAATTATGCCTCTAAAAGAGCTAAACATGGAAAATTAGCCTACCGTACTTCTTCTCAGTTTCGTTTTAAGCGTTGGCAGGAAGTTTCAAAAAAGAAAAGCGAGAATTTTTTAAAAAAGAAAAACCGGTTGCCTTAGGCGCCGGTTTTTTAAGAGACTTGTTCAAAACGCCGCAAATGATATTTTCTTTTTTCTTTATCAATTTCAATGGCGATTAAATCCAGTTGCCATTTTTCGTCAATATGAAAATGATTGAGATAGCCCAAAATAGTGCGGTTCAATTTTTTTATTTTACTTTGAGTCATTTGATCTTCGGGCGTTAGACCTTCTTCTGGTTCTTCGAACTTTATCATTGTTTTTACTTCCACAAAAAACCAGGTTTTACTTTTTTTCGCAATAATATCAATTTCGCCCCAAGTTTGCCGGTAATTTTGATCAATGATTCGATAGTCTTTTCGAACCAGATAATTTTTCGCGATTTTTTCTCCCAATTGTCCGACAATTTGTTTTCGCGTTTTCATATATATAAGTATATCCCCGCGCCACCCACAGGACAAGAAAACATGTTAAGAAGAATTGCGCCGCGTCGTGAAGCTCAATGCGAGGGGGCATTAATAATATTGTGCGACACAGTGATTGTGGTATTTAAAATGTTTCACAAAACTTGTGAAACATTATTTTGCGACATAACCAGTAGGACAACCTCGAAATCTGGTTCAAAATGTTTCACGCGAAACATTTTGAACCAGATTTGGCATGTTCGGCAAAAATACCTATTAGCTACCAAATGTTTCACGCGAAACATTTCCAGTGGTTTTTAATTTTACATTTTAAGCTTTTCGTTGTCAAAACGTTTCGCGTGAAACATTTTCCTTAGTTTTACGCTTTGCGTTTTTTGTTTTGAAATTATTAGAATGTTTTACGTGAAACATTAAAAAACGCTATTTTTCAAAAAATGGCTTAAAATATTGTTTTATCAGGTTTTTGATTTTTAAAACGCCTAAAATGTTTCACAGAACTTGTGAAACATTATTTTGCGACATAATAATTTGTTCGGCGTTGAAACCGCAACTCCATTTTCGTAAGAGAAGCGTGGTATTGACACGAGTATATTTTTATAGTATAATATTAGTAGCATTAAATTGCTTTTGATTTTAGGGCAATTTACATAAATATTAAAAATTTAAGAAAGGAGAATAAAATGCTACTTTTAGAGTATTTGCTGCTGTCGGTTTTCGTGGGTTACGGACTGTTCATCGTTTACTCCAAGGCGGTTTGGGCCTATGAGCATGGTCAAGGGTTTCGCATCGCCGCCAAGATCGTTTGTCCGGCTCCAATCACCTTTGGTATTAGGTGGCGTCAACGAAACATCAAGAGCGTCGAGAGCTTTTTCGTTGATGAAAGTGCAAGCGATTATGCCCAATTTAAGGATTTTCTGAAAAAAACCCTTCGCGCGTCCGGCGTCCTTGATGTGGCCGTTGTTTCTCTGATAATTCTAGCCACTTGGTTCTTGGCGCTTCTCGATTGGGTGGGTTATCTGTTCGTGGCTCTGGCAAAGAAGCTGGGTAATCTGGTGAAAATCAGCGCCCAACTTCTTCGAACAAAATGAAAAGAGGCTACTCTCCTGGAGAGGGCCTCTTTTTGTTCCATTTCCTAATTAGTCCTTTTTAAGGTCTTTGGCCACTTCTTCCGCGCCGCAGATACAACATTTTCTTTTGTATTGCCAAGGAGGGATATATAGGTTTAGTCGATCGGCCGTAGATCGCCAGGGGCTCCAATTGTGATTGTGGTCGGTTGTTTCTTTGGTGATCAGCGTTTGACCAATGGGGGATAAAGCTTTGGACGTCTCGGAAAAAGAGCATCCGCACAAAGAGCACTCACGATAGTACAAGTTTATATTTTTATTCCACCACCACGAACAGTAAGAGTGTTCTTGAAACATTCTCAGACAGAGCGGCTTGTTCGTATTCATTTTTACTCCTTTTGGAATTGTAAGTTGCTAAAAATATAATAACAGGTGAAATTTTGAGTGTAAATATCCTTGTTTGTTTTCGGACTACAATCTTAAATTCGCGTCAGCCTCTAAGGCTTTCCAACTTGTTTTTTTCTTTTTTAAATTAAACAAAGCGGTCAAAGCGATCATGGCCGCGTTATCGGTGCTGAATTTTCTTTCAGGGAAAATAAATTGAGTTTTAGGCAATTCTTTTTTGATAATTTCTGAAAAGCGATTAATAAGCGACTGATTGGCCGCTACGCCGCCGCCCAAGATGATTGACTGGGCTTTATATTTTTTCGCGGCTTTGATGGTTTTAGAAATCAAAACATCATTAACTGTTTCTTGAAATTCGTAACAAATTTGCGGCGTTAATTTTTTAACGCTGATTTTTTTCTTGTTTAAATCATTCACCAAATATAAAACAGCGGTTTTTAAGCCGGAAAAAGAAAAATCAAAATCTTGAGAACTAATCATCGGTCTCGGCAAATGAATTTTGCGTTTTTCGTTTGGCGTTTTAAACTTTATGGCCTCGGCTGCGATGGCCGGCCCGCCGGGATAGGGAAGTCCGAGCAATCGGGCGGTTTTATCAAAGCACTCGCCAACCGCGTCGTCGCGCGTTTCGCCGATTAATTTATATTGGCCGATTTTTTTCATTAAAAT
>JAQTPI010000023.1 GCA_028748975.1 Patescibacteria group bacterium
AGTTTCATAAATTATAACAAAAAAACAACACGGATTTTGAATGTTTTATTTTTGGCTACACTAAAAAATTATTTGACTTCAAAAGGCAAATTGATAACCAAATCATCGTTCAAATAAATTTTATATTCATATTTGCCCGCGGGCACCGAAAGTGGTTCGCAGCCGATGCTGTTGCCCGGTCCCAGGGCTTGCGGAAACGCTCCCCCGCGCGATTGCGTGTCTTGTTTGGCATTAACATCGTAAATGGCGGAAGAAAGGGTGCTGGCCGGAATTTGTTTTTTCATGTCCATGCTGGTGCAAAATTGTTCGCCAGCCGCCAGGACGTTCGTTTTAATTATTTTTCGGGGATTAAATTCGGCGCCGACCGGAAGTTTGGCAATGAAAGCGTTGGTGAAATATTCATTAAATTTGGCCTGGTTGGGCTGTTCGGAAAGATTTGCTTCGGTGGTGTTCTCCGCGGTCGGAGCCCCATTTTCATCGGCGCTTTTTTTAGTAAAGAAAAAAACTCCGCCGCCGATAATAATTAAAACCAAAAGAACAATGATAATGTATAAAAGTTTATTGGTCATATTTTTATTTATTTTGAGTAAAGTTAAAAAATCGACCTTTAAAAGTAAAATTATTAGATTATTAGATTATTATTGCTCTATTACGACACCCGTGCGAACAGCACTACGTAATTTTTGCCAGAGGCCATAAAAATTAAAATCTTTCCGGAAAATTATTTTCTACTTGGCGCCAATAATCGTCAATTTTTTCTACGGTAAATATTCCGTGAAGTAATTCTATAAAAAGTTTTTTGGCAACATGGCGATAAAGAAATTTGTCTGGACCACCAGCCGGACGGCCGTTCTTTTTCCATATTTCCTCTAGGGTTTTGGCAATAGTTAGAGGAAAAATAACCAAGGCAATATCTTTAATCCGTCCACCTTCTTTTTTTAAATTAGCTATGGATTTTTCTACCTGTGTCCTCTTAATTTGTTCTTTGTTTTGAGATTTAGTAAATTGGACGCCCACGTCCTCGGCTTTTTCATCTGCTTCCACATTAACACCACGCAGCCTGTCCTGACGATGAATAATAAAATCAATTTTTTGTTCCACATCCTGAAAAACATCCGCCTCATGCACCTCGAAAGGAAACTCTTGGTCAATGGCCGATTTTTTCAATAAATTTTTTACCATTTTCTCGGAAACAAATCCGGGAAGCTCTTGGTTCAGACCGCTTTTTCTTCCCTTTTCAATTTCTTGATAAACCTCGCGCCTTTTTTCATGAGCAATATCTCCGCCAACCTCGCTTTTGATAATTTGTAAATCCAAAAGTTCACCTAACTTCTTTTTGGCCCGTTCAACTAAATACTTTTTCATTAAAAAACGCGGGGTTGATTTTGTATCCAAAGAATAATTAACGCCCCAATCCATATCCGTAATTATCTCTCCAAAGGTGGCGAGATTCTCTCGGCCTAAATCATCTTTATACATAAAACTCTGGGTCTGCTCGTCAAATTTCGTTGGACGATCGCCGGGTTCTTTTTCCAAAACATTCTCGGGCTGGTCCAAAGCCGCCAGCTGTTTTTTAAGTTCCGCCATGATTTTCTGTTTTTCTTTCTGAATGCCAAAAATTTCCTTCTGAACTTCAAGGTTGGTGTGTTGCCTTTTGGCGGCCTCGTTCAGGTGCCAATCAATGACTTGGCAAAGTCCTGATAATTTTTCCTCTGCCAAATCTCGCTCTGTCTTAGCGACTTCATTTTCAAAAATTAGTTGTTCTTTGGCAACTTTATTAAATGACTTTAAATCTTCTTTGAGGCGTGGTCTCATATAATTTCATGAGTTATTAAATTATCAGATTATTAGATTATTAGATTATTATTACGCTATTTGCGCGAACAGCACCACGTAATTTTTGCCATAAACTTTGGCGCAGGCGGGGCAGGTGGTGTAGGCAAAATATAATTTTTTCATTTCTTTATTTTGCGCTTTGACATACTCGGCCATTTCTTTGGCCCACTTGCCGCAATCCTTAAACGGCCCTTCAAAAACTTTGGTTAAAAAAGTGCCGGAAAGCGTGGCCATTTTGGCGCCGGGCACATCCTTTGTTACGTCAATAAAAATTTCCGAACCCCAAAGTGATTTTTCATCGGAAAGCATTAATCCTTGCTCGGCTTTGGCGCCGGCTTTTTCAATCAAAGTCGTGTTTTTAATCATGATTTTGTTCATGTTCAAAGGCACGTGAAAAAAACTTTTGACATGGTCGGTGACGAAAATTTTATTGTCCCAGGTAATTTCTTTATCCTGCCACGGTGCTGGGTCAAAAATCGGGCAGCAACCGGTTGGTTGAATTGAATTTTGGTTGTCCATAAGTTTAAAATTCTAATTCCCTATAGGGGAGGTTAATTGGTTAAAAATTATTTCTTGGTAATCTTATCTCTCAGTCGCATCCAAATTTTTCCAAGTTCGTTGCGGCCGTCGCGGTTTTCGCCCCAGCCCCAAAAAGCATCTTGGGGCGAATCTTCCACAATTTCTTTATCTGCTGTTTGTAAAAGTTTCTTTTGAATATAGGTGTGCTGCTGAAGTTTGTGCCAGCAAATGTCTTCCATTGTTTTGATGTGTTCTTCCTGATTTTCATTCACTATCAAATCCGGATATTTATGAGTAATTTTTCTGGCATCATGGGCGGATTTGGCCTTAAAAATTTCTTCCACGATTTCCGGGTGAGTTTCAAAAAATCGTGACGCCTGATAGGCGTGCTCCGAGGTTGGCCAAAGTCGTCCTTGCCATTCCACCGCAAAACTGGAAAAATTGGAAAAACAATAAAATTCCCTTTCATAAAAAGCGATTACTTTGCCTGACATTTCCAAAAGTGAATCTCTCATAAAATTATTGTTTATTACAAATATTTTGCCGGGTCAAGCCATTGGCTAAGTTCAGATTCTTTTTGAACATAGCCGAGAATATTGATGGTTGCACCAAGATGAATTCCAAGATGCAGATGTTTTCGCTCGCCGTCGGTTTCCGTGCTGTAACCCTGGCCTAAAACGCCAATTTGCTCGCCGGCGGCCAATTCTTGATTAATCTTAGTTTGAATACTCGCCAATTTCAAGTGGCCATAAATTACAGTGACGGTTTGATTATTTATTTCGCATTTTTGCACGGCCACGCCGCCATAACCGCTCGCCCACTCTTTCAAAAGCAACTGCCCAGAGCAAACGGCAAAAATCGGCACATCAATGTTTTGTTCCGCCGGGGTGGTTTCCAAATCAACGCCAGTGTGATAACCGCTGAATTTTTCCGG